>VIKI01000283.1 GCA_008080595.1 Comamonadaceae bacterium | reverse complement strand
AACTCTTCCAAGTGCTTCACACGCCGCCAGCAAGGTGTTTCGCTCAGCGCGATCTGTTCGGCGAGTTTGGCGTTGGACAGGCGGCCATCCCGTTGAAGACGCTCCAGAATATCAGCATCTACTTTGTCAATTTCGATCATTTTGATTAACTCTTACAAAAACAGTTTCAATTTGGAAAGAATAAACCAAAAAATCTGAACTTTTCAGCGGAAATAGAAAGGCAATTTCTGGCCGAAACTTCATAATCTTTGTGCGTTGATCACGCTCACACCCCCCATTGATTTGCCATTCTCAAGATAAGGAAGCCGCCCATGAAAGCCGTCGTTTTTGAGGCATTTTCTGCCCCACCCCAACTCCAGAATGTCCCAGACCCTACACCAGAGACGCATGGTGTCGTCGTCAAGGTGATGGCTACCGGTGTCTGCCGCAGTGACTGGCATGGCTGGGTTGGGCATGACACCGACATTCAACTGCCGCACGTGCCCGGCCACGAGCTGGCCGGCATCATTGAGGCTGTGGGCAAAGACGTGACACGCTGGAAGATCGGTGACCGGGTGACGGTGCCTTTTGTGGCCGGCTGTGGCAGCTGCCCGGAGTGTCATTCTGGCAACCACCAGGTCTGCGACCACCAGTTTCAGCCTGGCTTTACCCACTGGGGCTCGTTCGCCCAATACGTGGGTATCCACCAGGCCGACATCAACCTGGTGCGCCTGCCCGAGACGCTGGACTTTGCCACTGCGGCCAGCCTGGGTTGCCGCTTTGTCACCTCGTTTCGCGCCGTGGTCGATCAGGGCAAAGTGTCCGCCGGGCAATGGGTGGCGGTGCACGGCTGCGGCGGCGTGGGCCTGTCGGCCATCATGATTGCCAACGCGATAGGAGCCAATGTGGTGGCGGTTGACATTGCAGACGACAAACTGGCGCTGGCCAAGGCCTTGGGCGCTGTCGCCACGGTGAACGCGACAAAAGTCGCCAACGTGGTGGAAGCGGTGACCGAGATCACCCAAGGTGGTGCTCACGTCTCGCTGGACGCGCTGGGCCACCCCACCACCTGCTTCAATTCGATCAGCAACCTGCGCAAGCGCGGCAAGCACATTCAGGTCGGGCTCATGCTGGCCGAGAACAGCACACCGGCCATTCCGATGAGCAAGGTCATCGGCCATGAGCTTGAAATCCTGGGCAGCCACGGCATGCAGGCGCACCGCTACGGCGCGATGATGGCAATGCTGCAAACGGGCAAGCTGGCCCCGGAAAAACTCATCGGCAAAACCATCAGCCTGGAGCAGTCGATTGAGGCGCTGATGAGCATGGACAAGTTTGAGGCGACGGGTGTCACTGTGATCACAGAGTTCTGAGACACGCGCCATGTGTGGCGGCTGAGAGGGGGGCAACGATGATGCTCACGGCCTGAGCTTCATCGGGTGGAGTTGTTAACGGCGCTTGATCAGGCGAATGAGCAGCAGAAGAACCACCGCACCAATGGTGGCGACGATGATGCTGCCAATAAACCCGCCACCCATGGAGACCCCCAGCGTGCGGAACAGAAAACCACCCAGGTAGGCACCCACAACACCCACCACCAAGTCACCCAGCAGACCAAAACCGCCGCCCTTGACCAAGGTTCCGGCCAACCAGCCGGCGACAAGGCCAACAATGAGAAACAAGAGAAGTCCCATATTTTTCCAATCTTTCGTATCTGGCCAAAACGACCGTGGGGCTGATTTTGCTTGATCCTGGGGCGGCGACTTCACTGCAGATGCTGCAGGCGCAGGGTGGTGAGCAAAAAACCGGGGGGATTTTGATGAAATATGCCTGTAGATCAGGGCCCGCTCAAAAGCGAAGTGCAACACCCCTGAAACAAAACCCAGTAAGGTGTGAGCATGAAAACACAAACCCAATACAAACAAATCGATTACCAGGAACGCGAAACCATTGCTCATGGTGTCGAGTCCGGGCTGAGCATCCGGGCAATTGGCCGGATGCTCAGCCGCGCACCGTCGTCCATTACGCGCGAGATTGAACGCAATGCTCCCGGTGCACCCTACAGTTGCCGCATGGCCCAGCAACGTTGCGAGCGTCGTCGACGCTTCTCTCGTCCTCCCCCAAAGCTGGTCAGTGGCAACGCCCTGTTTGAGGTGATCACACCCTTGCTACGCCAGCACTGGTCACCCCAACAAATCGCTGCCCACCTGGCTAAACTGCACCCCAGTGAGCCCGCCAAACGCGTCTCGCATGAAACCATCTACAACGTCATTTATGCCCACCCCAAAGGGGAACTACGCAAAGAGCTCATTGCCTGTTTGCGCATGGCGCGCTCCAAGCGCTGGCCACGCTCCAAGGGTGAGGATAGACGAGGTCAGATCACCGATCTCTTGAGCATTCATGTACGCCCACCTGAAGTTGAGGATAGGCAGTTCCCAGGCCACTGGGAGGGTGACTTGATCAAGGGTAAGCTCAATGCCAGTGCGGTGGGTACGCTGGTGGAGCGCAACACGCGTTTGCTGATATTGGTCAAGTTGCCACACCCGCATCCAGCCAGCGCTGCGCATGTGCTGCAGGCTTTTACTGACAAACTCATCAGCATTGCACAACCCATGCGAAAAACCTTGACGTACGACCGGGGCAAAGAGATGGCCTTTCACCGTGAGCTGGCTCTGGCCACTGGCATGGCTGTGTACTTTTGTGATCCTCACAGTCCATGGCAACGGGGCACCAATGAGAATACCAATGGGCTGGTTCGCCAGTACTTGCCCAAGGGTACAGATCTCTCGGGGTTCACTCAGGAGCAGCTTGATGCGATTGCCGATGAGATCAATAACAGGCCTCGCCAAACACTTGGCTGGGCCTCTCCAATCGAGGTCTATCTGCAGTGGCTTGAGCGCCTTGAAGTGGCTCCAGAGTCAATCCAATAAACTATGTCAGTGTTGCACTTGGATTTGAGTGCGCCC
>VIKI01000037.1 GCA_008080595.1 Comamonadaceae bacterium | reverse complement strand
GAGGTCTTGCGCCACCAGGATCTGGACGGCGTGCTGGCCACGGTGGTGCGCTACTACGGTGGCATGAACCTGGGTGCCGGCGGCTTGGTGCGGGCCTACACCGACTGCATTGCCCAGGCACTGCTGGGCGCTGAAAAGACACCCATCGTGCGACTGCTCACCCTGCGCTGCACCCTGCCCTATGCACTGGAGGGCATGGCCCGCCGCGAAATACAAGCTGCAGGCGGCACGTTGGGTCAGGTGCAGCACAGCGCGCAGGTTGAAATGACCTTCACCCTGCCCGAGCCTGCGGCGGCCCCGCTGGTGGCCAAGCCCAATGAGGCAGATCATGGGCAGATGCGCTGGCTTGAGGTGGACGAGGCGGCTTAGGGGCTGGTCGTGAATCCCTCAGTGACAAACTGTTTTATCAACTGCTACTGAACTGGCTCATGTAAAATTCGCCGCCTGAGCCTAGAGCGTCGTCTTTTTATGGTGCGCTGAACGTTTGTTTCACTGGGCTCACCTAATTCTTACTAAACGGGCCGCAGTCATGCGGCCCGTTTTCACTTCTGGATGAAGACGAGGCGTAGATGCATTTACTGTATGTCGATGAGTCAGGCTCAGCCTCAGACCCAAGTCAAAAGCACTTCATTCTTGCCGGTGTCAGCATTTTTGAGCGTCAGACGCATTGGATTGAACAGCACCTCAACCAAATTGCCGTCCGTTTTGATCCTGTTGAGCCTCATTCCCTTGAGTTGCATGGTTCGCCCATGCGAAGCGGCAAAGGCGGCTGGCGCAAAGTACCAGCGGCTGACCGAGAACAGGCGATCAAAGATGCCCTTCAACTTGCCATCGCAAATCAATCCTTCAACAATGTTCGGCTATTTGGCGCGGTGGTCAACAAATCCAAACTGAGTGGAGTCGATCCTGTTTTTCAAAGCTTTGAGCAGATCACCAGCCGGTTTGACATGTTTCTGCAGCGTCGGCATACAAAGTACAACGATACGCAGCGCGGCATCATGCTTTGCGATGAGTCAAGTGCTGAAAATCGAATCCAGACCCTGGCGCGTGAATTCAAGTACAACGGTCACTCTTTTGGGAAAACCCGCAACTATTCAGAGGTTCCGGTATTTTTGAACTCCAAGGCATCGCGGTTGATCCAGTTGGCTGATTTGGTCGCCTATGCCATGTTCAGGCATTACGAGCTTGGCGACAGTCAGTACTTTGATATTTTCAAGAACCGCTTCGACTCTGACGGTGGCATCGTGCATGGCCTGCACCTTGACATTTAGCACCTGCATTTGTTTTCTGCATTCACTGACTTGCCAGCCGTTTGATGCCAACCGAAGACGGAAGCAGCGCCATCACCTATACGGCGCATGCAGTTGGTATCTCCCACCCCATGCCCCAATCCCTCACCACCCCAAGCACCAGCGAACTGCTGATCAAAAAGAGCCTCTTCATCGGCTGCGTGCAGCCCGTGGCGGACCGGGCAGCGGCGCAGCAGGTGGTGGCCGCGTTGCGGGCGCAGCACCCGGCGGCGGCGCATGTGTGCTGGGCGCTGCTGGCGGGCGGGCACTCGGCTGCGGTGGACGATGGTGAGCCCAGCGGCACGGCCGGGCGGCCTATGCTGGAGGTCTTGCGGAGGTCTTGCGCCACCAGGATCTGGACGGCGTGCTGGCCACGGTGGTGCGCTACTACGGCGGCATCAACCTGGGAGCCGGTGGCCTGGTGCGTGCCTACACCGACTGCATTGCCCAGGCGCTGCTGGGCGCTGAAAAGACACCCATCGTGCAGCGGGTCACCCTGCGCTGCGCCCTGCCCTACGCGCTGGAAGGCATGGCCCGCCGCGAACTGCAAGCCGCAGGCGGCACGCTGGGTCAGGTGCAGCACAGCACGCAGGTTGAAATGACCTTCACCCTGCCCGAGCCCGCAGCGGATCCGCTGGTCGCCAAACTCAATGAAGCGGGTCATGGGCAGATGCGCTGGCTTGAGGTGGACGCGGCCGTTTAGCCACTGGCCGTAAAGGCTTTACCGTGGGGCTGCGGCTGCCCTGTGCGGTTTTCTCTGCGTGCAGCCATCACTATTGAGTTAATAGCTGCTTGCGCAAGCAGTACCTGGCCTACAGGCCAATAATGCACATAAATTCAAATCCCATGAAGCGCCATCCTTTTGCCAAGTGCGGCACAATGAATCTTCACAGCGAATCAATTTGGAGTTTGACATGAACAGAATCACACTGGAACCCGGCAAACGCGGCGGCAGGCCGTGCATCCGTGGGCTGCGCATCACGGTGTATGACGTTCTGTCCATGCTGTCGAGCGGGATGAGCCAGCAAGAAATTCAGGATGACTTCCCGGAGTTGACATCAGAAGACATTCTTGCTGTGCTGGCGTATGCGGCTGACAGGGAGCATCAGGTTGTGTCACTGAGAGCGCAATGAAACTCTTGCTTGACGAAAACCTCTCAAGGCGCTTGGTGCCGTTTTTGCAGCACGATTACCCCGACAGCAGCCAAGTGGTACTGCTGGGCATGGAGTCCGCCACAGACAAAGAGGTTTGGCAAAAAGCCAAAGATGACGGTTATGTGATCGTCACCCGCGACGCGGACTTTCAGGAGTTGTCACTGGTCTGGGGCCAACCGCCCAAAGTGATCCGCCTCAAAACCCTGAATCAGTCCCGGGCCGCAACGCTGAAGGTGTTGCTGGATAACCGGGATGTCATCATTGAGTCGCTTGTAGAGCGCGATCTGGCATCAGTGGAAATTGTTCCAGCTTGATGCATTGCCCAAGGGTTCAGGAACTGCGGATATGGTGCAACTAAGGGGTCCCGAGCCATGAATCTCAAACTTTTGCCAGGGTGCTTGCCGCGTTGGCTTGAGTTGGATCAGGCGGCGTAGGGGCTGGCATCAATCCAGCATGGTGATCAATCCCGCCCAGGCAATACGCGGTCAAACCGTTGCTCGCCCACCCCACAGGCAACACGTTGAGCCTGGTACAACCTGCAAGTTGAATGGACCATTACCCTGCCCAAGCCAGCGGCGGTCATGTGCAGTTCTCTTGGCCTGCAACCATCGCTATTGTGTTGATAGCTGCTTGCGCAAGCATTACCTTGGCTACAGCCCCAAAATGCACAAATTCAAGTCCCAACTGATTCCATGCCTTGGCCAAGTGCAGAGCAAATGCAACGATCTCGACCAAGCCGCCACGAAACCTGGACATCCTCGGATAGCATGCAACACCCGTACCCCACCCACCCCTTAATGCCCTACCCAGACGACGATGGCTCACGCACGCACCAGCACCACCCACCCTCTGCAGATTGCAGAAGTCCGCGCCAGCGCCAGCCATGGGCGCATCGGCATCACCTTCTGCCCTGGCAAGCATGACTATTTCGCACACACTGGGGCCTGGGAGCGCGACCTGGGCATCGACCTGGACATCATCGCCGGGTGGGGGGCCAAACTGGTGCTGACCCTGGTGGAACCCGCCGAACTCATTGCGTTGAAGGTGCCGATGCTCGGCGTTGAGGTTCACCAAGGGCGGGCTGGGCCGGGCCGGGATGATGGCGGCGCGGCTGCTGGTGGAGCTGGGCATGCCGCCCGAAGCAGCGATTCACGCCGTGCGCCACGTGCGCAAGGGTGCGATCGAAACGCCTGCGCAACTCGCCCTGGTGCGCCGCACCCTGCCCCTGCCATGACGATGAACACCGCAGCCATCGACACCAGCACCCTGCAGCGCGTCGGCGGGCAACTCGGCAGCAACTACGCTGGCATCTTTCAAGACGACAGCGGGCGGCGCTACTACGTGAAGACGCTGGAATCCGCCGCCCATGCACGCAACGAGCTGATTGCCGCCAGGCTCTACCAACTGGCCGGTGCGCCGACCCTGAGCTATGTGCCCACCCAAGCGCCAGACCAGATTGCCACCGTGTGGCTGGCGCTGGACAAAAGACGTGTCGCGCGTTTCAACGCCAGCGAACGCAAGCAGGCGCAACAATGGTTGGGTGTACATGCCTGGACAGCCAACTGGGATGCTGCCGGTTTCGATGGCGACAACCAGGGCATCGTCAACGGTCAGGTGCTCACATTGGACGTGGGCGGGGCCTTGGCCTTCAGGGCGCATGGCGACCCGAAAGGCCAGGCCTTCGGCATCCGCGTGGACGAACTCGACGCGCTGCGCAACCAAGAAGACAACCCCCAAGCGGCCAGACTGTTTGCCGACATGGGGCCGGGTGACATCCATCAAGCCATCATGAAGGTGGTGCAAATCCCTGACGCGCAGATACGCCAGTGCATCCTCGGCAACGGTGGTGCCCCGTCATTGGCCGACAAGATGATTGCGCGGAAGAATGACATGGCACAGCGCCTGCTGAACCAGCCCGAAACACCCTGACCCAGGCGTAAGAGCAACCGATATTTGCTATGATATTTGTAACTGTTTGCGCAATAGGCATAGGGGCTACAGGCCTAAATCATCAGACAGAACCGGCCTCACCCTGGCTGCCAGCCTACGGATTGAGCGCCACATGTTGCAGCAGCATCACCGTCTTGCCATCCTGAATCAGGCCGGTAGCAATGCCAGCCAGTGCCTCGGCCAACGGCATTTCGATGACCTCGATGTCTTCACCTTCATCCGCCAAGCCGCCACCTGCGTGGATGCGGTCTTCGGCTTGGTACTCGGCCACAAAGAAGTGCAGCTTTTCCGTGACTGACCCAGGACTCATGTAGGCCTCAAACACCTTGCGCGGGGCGCGGATGCGGTAGCCGGTTTCTTCTTCGGCTTCCTTGCGGATGCAAGTTTCAGGATCGTTGCCGTCCAGCAGCCCGGCACAGGCCTCGATCAGGTGACCATCGGCGCAGCCGTTGATGAACGCGGGTAAACGAAACTGCCGGGTCAGCACCACCGTGCGGCGACGCGGATCGAACAACAGCAAGGCCGCGCCGTTGCCCCGGTCATAGGCCTCGCGGCTCTGGCGTTGCCAGCTGCCATCACGTCGGCGCAATTCGAACGTGAACTTGCGCAACAGGTACCAGTTGTCAGACAGTAGCTGACTATCCAACAGCCGTACATGTTCGGCGCTGGGCGTTTCTGTGTTTTCAATGTTGGCAACAGGCATGGCAACTCCAAAATATAACGTGCAATATCAAGTATTATGATGCAATATCGTGCAATCATAAACTGAACAACATCAAACACCTCACACCATGCTCACCACCCAACGCAAGCAACTCATCCAGAGCCGTCTCAAGCGAGATGGCCAGTTCATCGCCAAAGCCTTCAGTGAAGAACTGGGTATTTCAGAAGACACGGTACGACGCGATTTGCGCGAGCTTGCAGCCGTTGGTCTGTTGCAGCGGGTGCATGGTGGTGCATTGCCCGCGTCTGCGGCGGTGGGTGATATGCGTGTGCGGTCGCAACTGGCCCCTGATGACAAACGCCTGCTGGGCCGTGCCGGTGCCGCCCTGATTCAAGCGGGGCAAGTGGTCATTCTTGACGGCGGCACCACCTCCTTGCAAGTGGTGCAACAACTGCCGCTTGACCTGCACGCCACGGTGGTGACCCACAGCCCCAGCATTGCCGTGGCGTTGGCCGAGCACCCCCACATTGAGGTGCTGATGCTGGGTGGCCGCTTGTTTCGCCATTCCATGGTGAACGTGGGTGCCAGCGTGATTGAAGGGGCCACCCGAGTGCGGGCCGACCTGTACCTGATGGGTGTCACCGGTGTCCACGCACAAGCCGGGCTCACCACCGGCGATTTTGAAGAAGCTGCCGTCAAACGTGCGCTGCACGAACGTGCCGCCGAGACCGTGGTGCTGGCCACGCTCGACAAACTCGGTGCGGCCTCAGCTTTCACCGTCGCTCCATTGAACGCACTTGCGGCGCTGGTTGTGCCCGCCAGCATTCCAGAACGTTTGCGCGCGAGCTTGCTGGCCACTGGGGTGAAGTTGCTACAGGCCGACTGACCGGGTGGTGTTGAGCTGCGGCGGCAGGCCGTGCATCGGTGGGCTGCGCATCACGGTGATTCGCATGGCGGTTTGTTTCATTCGCAGTCAATTCAAATTCAAATCATTTTCCCGCGACGTACTTTGAGAGATCCAACGCCGCCGAAATCCGAGCAAACGCCATGTGATCGCCAGCGCACCCAACATGGAGACCCACATGAAGACCTGCGCTGCTCCACCCCAAGCTGACCATGCCCCTGTTGCACCGAAATACAGCAGCAGCAAACCGGCCAAGCCATTGCTCGTGATACCCATGTCAATGACGGGCGCAGGACTTTCTCCCGTCTCCAGTCCACGCATCCCCAGGTAGTAGCCCACCAGCAAGGCAAGGTAGGCCGCACCCAGCAAGCGCACGAAGACCAGCGGTTCAGGCGCAGGCATGCCGAGTGCAACGAACCATGAACGAGGAAATACCAACAGAGGTAAACACCAGAAAAGGCAGGTGATATAGATTTTTCGAAGCAGTAAGGTTTGAAGTCCGCGCAAAATTTTCTCCTGAAGGTTGACTGGGTTTACAAATTGAAGCTGAGCGTTTCGCCATCTTGAGGAATGCGCATGCGTTCCATCAACCCCGCATTCACGGCAGCGTTCGTGAGCTCGGCGCGTGTTGTCGGGCAATGATCCAATGCCTGCAAATGATTCACTACAACGATGCCCGATGTGATCGAGCAGGCTTCGAGCACATCCGTTGCATTCATCAAAATGTTGCTGCCGATATCCAAGCGCGCACCACCCCCCGGAAGGACGGACAACTGCGGCCGACGTTCGATCAGGCATCGGCGCACTTCGTTGGTGAGCAAGGTATCCCCAGCAATATAGATGCTGGGTTCGTCGGGCAAGTCGATGAAGTAGCCATGCCCGTGTTCCATCAAACGGCCAATGAAACCGCGGCCATGGACGCAAGGAACAGGTGTGATCTGCCCATGGAAAAAGGGCTGTGTCTGTTCTCCGAGCAAAGGCTGCGTCAATATCCCGCGCGCCGACAGATAGGCCACATCGCGTGGCATGCAGATCACGGGAATGCCGGCATCACGCAGAAATTTTTTCCCTGCGCGATCCAGATGGTCAAAGTGGCCGCGCTGACAATGGGTGATCAGGCAATGCGTCACCCGCGCTAAAAGTTCTGGCGTATGGGTCGGGAGTTCCACCAACGGATTGCGTTGTCGTTGCACGCCAAAATATTTCAGCGACGGGAGCGTCGCTTTCGGTGCAAGCATGGGGTCGACCAACAGGCCGATGTTGCGCGCCCCCGATTGGAATTCGAGCAAAAGGCTTGCGTTGCGAATTTGACTGACCTTCACAAAGAGCTTTCAAAAATGGAGATGTGCCATTCTCGACAAGGAAGCCGCCTCCCTACAATGGCAACTATTGCCTTTTTTATGACAAATCATGCCAAATGGTCAACGCGGCATTGCCGCTCCCATACGTTTGGGATTGCTGCTGTATCCCAACTGCTTGCCTGCGGGCTTGTTTGCTGTGTCCGATATGGTCAGCGCCTGCAACTTGCGCACCGGCCAGGAGCGCGTCTCGCTGGTGTGGGTGGGGCTTGATACCAAGCCGATCCACATCGCGCATGGGCCGACACTGCAAGCGCAGGTCACGCTCGCTGCGGCTGACTGCGACATATTGCTGGTACCCGGCTTGTGGCTTACCTCGGTGCAGGAACTGCCGGTCTTGCTGCAACAGCAGCAGGCGCTCATCGCGCAGTTGCGCACCTTACCCAAAGCCACCCAGATGTGGAGCTATTGCATCGGGGTGACACTGCTGGCCGCTGCCGGAAGCTTGGAGGGCAAACAGGCCACCATGACGTGGTGGCTGTGTGATGGCATGCGCGAGCGCTTCCCCAAGACGCAGTGGCTGCGCAGTGAAAGCGTGGTCACCGATGGGCGCATAGTTACCGCCTCCGGTGCCAACGGTTATCTGCCGCTCATGCTGGACAAGTTGCCGGGAATCTATGGCGAGGAAGTCATGCGCGAGGTGACTGAGGTGCTGATGCTGCCGCAACCGTGCGTGCGCCACGATGTGTTTCGCGATGTTGACATGCTGACCTTGCAAGATGCCGGGCTGCGCAAGCTGATGCTGTTTGCGCAGCGCACAGCGGCACAAGATTTGAATCTGGACGGCGCGGCAAGTCACCTGAATCTCTCTGTGCGCACACTGTGTCGCCTGGTGCAAGGTGTGACAGGGTTGGCCGCAGGGGAGTGGTTGCGGCTGATCAAGCTGCGCCAGGCAAGCGAAGCCTTGCGTAACGTGAATGCCTCCATCAAGCAGATCTGCGATGAGCTGGGTTACAGCAGCGAAGCCAGCCTGCATCGCGCCTTCAAGAAAGCCACAGGACTGACACTGGCGACGTATCGCCAGGCCTACGGAACAAGGGCGCAGTGGCCCAAATAGCCCGATTCAAGAAATTGTTCCCTGATCGGGAAAAATAGCATTTTGCGCAAGCAATACAAAGGGCGGACTCAAATCCAAGCGCAACAAGGTTTGATCAATTCCCCGCTGGCCAAGCCCGCATCGCCACGGCTACCACACGGTGCAGCTCCTCGCGGCTTGCGCCGCCAGCGGCTTGTACCGCTGCGCCCTGCCCCACGATGGTGAAATAGCGTGCCAGGTCGGCCACATCCACGCTGGCGGCCAGCTCGCCTTCGGCCTGAGCGCGGGTCAGTCGGTTCTGCACCATGGTTTGCAGCGCAGCCTGGCGCAGCCGCAGTTCGTCCCTGATCGCGGCGCTGGCCGCACTGCCCACCAGTCCGCCGTGAACCGCCAGACAGCCGTGCGGCAAGCCTGGCTGGGTTTGAATGTCCACCAGCGCCAGCAGCATGCGTTCCACACCGGTGCGCGCATCAGGCTCATCCAGGTGTTTTCGAGTGAGTTCGCCCTGGCGTTGCCAGTAGCGCTCAAACGCTGCAAGGAAAAGCTCCTCCTTGCTGCCGAAAGCGGCATACAGGCTGGGCTTGTTGAGGCCGGTGGCCGCCATCAAGGTGGCCATGGATGCCCCCTCATAGCCGTGTTGCCAGAACACATTGACGACCCTGTCCAGCATCTCGTCAGCATCAAATCCCCGGGGTCGCCCCTTAGCCATTGTCTTGTCTCCTTTTGCAGAAAGCCATTTTCAACCCTTTCGGTAGGTCAATCTCCAGACTGCCTGGTTCGGTGCTCGTCCGGCATATACTTACCAATCGGTACATAAATAATGGAGCTACTTGGATGAACAAACAACGTGTGGTCGTGACGGGTATGGGCTTGGTGTCACCGCTGGGCTGCGGTGTCGATACGGTGTGGCAACGCCTGGTGGCGGGGGCCAGCGGGCTGCGGCGCTTGCCTGATGCACTCTGCAGCGGGCTGGAGGCCCAAGTGGGCGGCATGGTTCCAACCGTGCAAGAAGATGCCGAGGCAGGGCTGGACATGGATCGGGTCGTGTCGAGTAAGGATCAGAAAAAGATGGATCGTTTTATCGTCCTCGCACTCGCCGCTGCGGATCAGGCCTTGCAGCAAGCGGGTTGGCAACCTCAGTCGCCGAACGACCAGGAGCGAACGGCTACCGTCATTGCGTCGGGCATTGGTGGCTTCCCGGCGATTGCCGAGGCAGTCCGCACGACCGACCAGCGTGGGCCGCGTCGTCTGTCACCCTTCACCGTGCCGTCTTTTTTGATCAACCTGGCTGCCGGTCAGGTGTCCATACGGTATGGCTTCAAGGGGCCGATTGGCGCACCGGTAACGGCCTGCGCCGCCAGTGTGCAAGCGCTGGGTGATGGGGCGCGGCTGATTCGCAGTGGCGAGGCAGACGTGGTGCTGTGTGGTGGCACTGAGGCGGCCATCCACCTGGTGACACAAGCCGGTTTCGCCGCCGCCCGTGCGCTCTCCACCGGCTACAACGACTGCCCAACTCAGGCCTCCCGCCCCTTTGACCGCCAGCGCGACGGCTTCATCGTGGGTGAAGGCGCGGGCATGCTGGTGATCGAATCCCTGGAGCACGCGCTGGCACGTGGGGCTGTGCCCTTGGCTGAACTGGTCGGCTACGGCACCAGCGCCGACGCGTACCACATCACCTCCGGCCCGCCGGATGGCAACGGGGCCGCCAGAGCAATGCAGATGGCGCTGCGCCAGGCAGGCATCAGCCCGGCGCAGGTGCAGCACGTGAACGCCCATGCCACCTCCACACAGGTCGGTGATGCCGCCGAGTTGGCAGCGTTTCGCACCGTGTTTGGCGTGCCACCAGAAGGCGCTGATTCACTTGGCAGAGGCCCGGCCATCAGCTCCACCAAGTCGGCCACCGGCCACTTGCTGGGCGCAGCCGGTGCGGTAGAAGCGATCTTCACGGTGATGGCCTTGCGCCACCAGCTCGCCCCGCCCACGTTGAACCTGCACGAGCCCGACCCGCTCAGCCAGGGGCTGGACTTGGTACGGCTTCACGCACGCCCGGTTGACATGGAATACGCCTTGTCCAACGGATTCGGCTTTGGTGGTGTGAACGCCAGCGTGGTGTTCAGGCGGTGGGCGGAATGAGCAGTGCAGTTTTCTCCACACCCATCAATTGCTATTGAGTTGAGAGCTGCTTACGCAATAAGTACCTGCTCTACAGGCCAAAAACACACACAAATTAGAAATAACGGCTCGGAACAACACCCATCAACCGTCGAAACATCGCCGCAAAAGCGCCAGGCGTTTCGTAACCCAAATCGAGCGCAACATTTGCTATTCGCTCGCCAGCGGCCAGTCGCGGCAAAGAGGCCAGCACACGCATTTGCTGCCGCCAGTGAAGGAACGAAGTTCCCGTCTCGGCCCTGAACAAACGCGCAAGCGTTCGGCTTGAAGTGCTCACCTCCTGCGCCCAATCGTCAAGTGTTCTTCAGACCAGCACCAATCCCAGCCATGAAGTGGCAGGAACGGTTTTTGAGATCACCGCATCAGAGCTGGCTGCTGCGGACAGCTATGAAGTCTCAAGTTACAAACGAGTGAGCGTTCATCTGAAGTCCGGCGTGCAGGCTTGGGTTTATGTGCTCGCATGACTCAGCCTGGTGCAGGACTTTCCCTTAACGCAACCAGCATGCAACTTGTTCAGCGGTGAGGTTGCTGCCGCACAGCACGGTGGCCAGGCGCTGTGATCGCAAGGATGGATGCTCAAGCACGGCGGCAAGACCCACCACGCCTGCGGGCTCGGCCAGCAGCCCGGCCTCGGTAAAGACCAGCCGCATCGCGCGTTCAATGGCTTGTTCGCTGACCAACAGCACCTCATCCACCGTGCCGCGCATGTCGGCCAGCGCCTCGGGTACGGGCACGCGCACCGCGATGCCGTCGGCCATCGTGTGCGTGGTATCGCGCTGAACCATACGCCCCTGTTGCCACGAGGCGGCCATGGCATCCGCGCCTTGTGCGCATACCCCGATCACCCGCACTTGGGGCGCATGCGCCTTGAACCAACGCCCTGCCCCCGTGAGCAATGCGCCATTACCCAATGGCAAAAGCACGGTATCGAAGAGCGGCCCTGTGAGCAGCTCACGGGCGATGGTTCCGGCACCTTCGGCGATGCTGGCCTCGCGCCCGTCTTCGACAAAATACGCCCCACTCTCATGGCAAAACCGTTTGGCCTCTTCCTTGGCACGGTCGAAGTCGTCGCTGTACTGGCGAACCTCGGCCCCCATCGCACGCATACGCGCCACTTTGAATGTATTGGCGGTCGTTGCGCAGTAGACCACCAGCGGCCATTGCCGGGTGCGACAGACATAGGCCATGGCCTGGCCCCAGTTTCCGGCGGTGGCGCACACCAGCGTGCGCTGGGCCAGACGCTGGGCGTTCTCCCGCATGAAGAAATCAGCACCGCGCCCCTTGAAGGATCGCAGCGGGTTCAAGGTTTCGACCTTGAGCCGCAGGGATGCGCCCAGCGCTTGCGACAGCGGCTCACACTCGAACTGTGGGCTGTTGAGAAAAATCGGATCGATTTGTGATGCGGCCCGCTCGATGTTGGCCAGCGACAGGCGATGTGAAGTATTGATAATTGGCATGCAGAGAGTTTGGGCCAGACACCACTGCGTTTGGCCGCAACTTACCCCCACCCATTCGCGGCAATGCCGCATTGTTTGTGCCGCCGATGCGGCGAACCGCCCCATGCCTCTTGACGCATTCGACCGCCAAATTCTGGCCATCTTCCAGCGCGATACCCGCGTGCCCAGTGAACAGATTGGCGCACAGGTCGGCCTGTCTGCTGCTGCCGTTCAGCGGCGGCTCAAGCGGTTACGCGAGTCCGGTGTCATCCTGGCAGAAGTGGCCGCGCTGGACTGCCAAAAACTGGGCCTGGGTGTCACGGCCCTGGTGCATGTCGATCTGGTGGACGAGTCGGCACGCGCTACCCAAGCCTTTCGGGACAAGGTGACCGTGCGCAGCGAGGTGCAGCAGTGTTACGGTGTTGCCGGTGTGGTGGACTATGTGCTGGTCGTCATCGTGCCCGACCTGGCTGCCTATGAGGTGTTTTGCAATGAATGCCTCTTGCACGATGCCAACGTCAGAAGCTTTACCACGCACATCGTTCTGGATGCGGTCAAGCGTGGTGGGCCTTTAGCTATTTGAAGCTGGCCCAGTTACATCTGGCCAGAAAAGTGCCGGGCGCACTGTAGAAACCCGTAGTAATATATTACATATTGCAAGAACCTAATTTCTCAACCCATGCCCGTCCCGCCCACCCTTCAACCCCTGACACGCTCACTTGCCCGGGAAGACATCTACCGCACCCTCAAGCAGTGGATCGTGGAATTGCAGCTGGCACCCGGCGAGTTGATACGCGACCAGGAGCTGGCGGCGCAATTGGGGGTGTCTCGCACCCCGGTGCGGGAGGCCTTGCGGCGGCTGGAGGACGAGGGCTTGGTGGTGACCAGTTATCACAAATGGACCAAGGTTGCACCTTCGGATGCCGCCGAGATGGCGCACCTGTACCCTGCAGTTGCGGCGCTGGAGGCGATGGCTGTGGAGCTGGCACTGCCGCATGTGAGCGCCGCCGATCTGACCCAACTGGATGCCCTCAACAAAGCCTTGGCGCTGGCGATCCAGCAAGCTGACGTGGCACAGGCTGCCGCACTGGATGTGCAATTTCACGAGCTGATCGTGCAAAAGAGCCAAAACACCGAAATCGAAAAATTGCTGGGCACGCTACGCCCCCGCATCAAGCGCCTGGAACTGGCCCACTTCGGCAACACCTTGATTGCCAAGCAGTCGGTCAAGGAGCACAAAGCCATTGTCAGTGCGTTGCGGCGAGGGGATGCCAAATCAGCAGCCGATGCAATGAAGCAGAACTGGCTGCTGGGAGCGGTAGACGCGCCCGCTAAACCCCAAACCACGCCAAAACTCAGCTTATAACCCCCCATGCCATCGCAGAAAGAAAGCCCATGACATCCGCCCTGTTAATCATCGACTTCCAGAACGCCGTTTTCACAGAGCCCGCCGCGTACCAGGCCGATCTGGTGCTGGAGCGCATCAGCGGCCTGATCGCCCGGGCACGCCAGGCGGGCATGCCGGTGGTGTATGTTCAGCACGATGAAGCCAGCACGATCTGGGAAAAAGGCCGCAACACCTGGCATTTCCCAGCAGTGATTGCCCCACAGCCGGATGACTTCGTGAGCGCCAAGCAGCACAGCAGCGCCTTCCAGGGCGGCAACTTTCAGACTGAACTGGCAGCACGGGGCATCGACGAGCTGTATGTCTGCGGCTACGCCAGCGAATTCTGTCTTGACAGCACGATCCGCCAGGCAGCGGCACTGGGCTTCAAGACGGTGGTGATCGAGGATGCCCACACCACGCGCCATCGCCCACACCTGGATGCCCCCACCATCACCCAGCACCACAACTGGGTCTGGCGTGAGATGGGACAGATTCGCGTCATCCCGGCTGCGCAGTTGCCGTTTTAAGGCTGCCCGGCATGACCGACATCCGCACCCACCTCATCCGGCCTGCCGAAGGCATTCCTGAGGGCTTTGCCTCGCTGTCACAGGGCGTGTTTCACGCATCGACCGTCGTCTTCCCGGACGTGGCCTCCTTCCTGCGCAGGCAGGCACAAGCGCATACCGGGTACAGCTATGGACAGAATGGCACACCCACCCACTACGCACTGGCCAACAAACTCTCCGAGCTTGAAGGCGGTGCTGCCCACACCGTGCTGGTGCCCAGTGGACTGGCGGCGGTGGTGCTGGTCAACAGCATGCTGCTGGCGGCAGGCGACCATGTCTTGCTGCCCGATTCCATCTATGGCCCGACGCTGGAAGTGACTCAAACCCTGTTTGCCAAATGGGGCATCCGCCACACGGTGTACCCGAATGACACGGGGGCAGACATCGCGGAGCTCTTTGAAGACAAAACCAGGCTGGTCTGGACTGAAAGCCCCAGCTCCAACACCCTGCAAATGCAAGACATCCCCGCCATCGTTGCGGCTGCGCATGCGCACCAGATCAAGGTGGCCATGGACAACACTTGGGCCACGGCACTGGGTTTTCGGGCGCTGGATGCGGGCGTGGACTACAGCGTGCAAGCCCTGACCAAATATGTAGGCGGTCATTCCGACTTGCTGATGGGCGCGGTCAGCACCCGAGATGTTGCCGCCCATCATGCTCTGCGCGATACCGCTGAACTGCTGGGCTACTACGTCGCCGCCGATGAATGCTTCTTGGCCCTGCGCGGGCTACCCACCCTGGCGCTGCGGCTGGAACGCCAGTACGCATCAGCCCTGCGCATCGCCAGCTTTCTGCAAAACCATGCAGCCATCAGCCAGGTCAATTACCCACCACGACCAGGTGATGCTTACCACCACCTGTGGCAGCGCGATTTCAAGCTCGGCAATGGGTTGCTGTCTTTCACCTTGCAGCAAAACACCATGCAGGCCATCGAGAACTTCGTTGCCTCCCTGCAGCTTTTCCCCCTTGGCAACAGTTGGGGCGGCGTGCACAGTTTGATCGCCGTTGCGCCACAGCGTGCAGCAAGCGGTTGGCTGCTGCGCCTGCATGTGGGGGTTGAACAGGTGGACGATTTGCTGGCCGATCTGGCGCAGGCACTGGCGGTGCTTGAGGGGTGAAGGTTTTCGTCATATCCGGCCTGCGCCGTGCCTTGAAAAGAAGGCTGACGGGAGTAAGACATACTTGTCTTTGCTATTGCATTTGTAGCTGCTTGCACAATAGAAATAAGGGCCACTGACAGAAATTGACACCCATGCTGAGTACGCTTTGGGCACTTTCAGGGCGAAAAATTTTGCAAAAATTTCTCAACCCTTTTGAGTCACTCACCATGTTTGATAGGGATGACCTCTGGTCATCAGCGCGGGTAAAGAATCATCTGGGTGCAGCGAAACAAGGCGATGGTTTGAGAGGTTTCGACAGACCGCACCACCACATCCCAGACTTGTGTGGTTCGCCCGCCATGCGCCATGCGTGCCTGGCAGGTGATGTGCCCGTCACGCGCGGTGCCCATGTGGTTGGATTTCAGCTCTATGGTTGTGAAGCTTGTCGCGTTTTCAGGCAGATTGGCAATGCAGCCATAGCCGGCGGCGGTGTCGGCCAGCGTGACAACGCTTCCCGCATGCAGATAGCCATTGGGTGCCAGCAAGTGTTTGGCCACAGGTAGTTCGGCTTCCAGCACACCGGGGCCGACATGCTTGATGACGATACCCATGTACCCTGGCAGATGCCCGGCTCCAACTTCGTTGAAGCGCTCTGGGGTGAAGTGGCTTGCAGTGCTCATGTTTCTTTCGCCTTATGTGGTGGGGTGGTTGCGGTTAAATCGCTGGCAAGCAGCGCGGAAAGTGTTTGCTGTGCGGTGTCCATCAGCGTGTCGGTGTCATAGAGGTTGCCTGCCGCCAGGATGCCATCGAGCAGCAGGCGAAATGCCGCTGCAAGTTGTTGGGGTTGGCGGCTGCCCGCCTGCGCAGCCAGGCTCTCAAGCCAATGCAAAAAAGTATCCTTGTGCCGCAGGGCCACATCCAGCACCTTGGGATCGTCCGGGTGGGAGCGTGCCGCACGCATGAAGATGCAGCCATGAAAGCGGCCCGATTTCAGCCACTTTCGCAAGCCCTCCAGCAAACAGGCATAAGGATGGACACCTGGCGCAGCATTTCTTTGAACCATGCCGCACAGCATGGCCAGAACGGGCTCACCCACCGCATCAAGGTAAGCCAAAACCAGGTCGTGCTTGCTGGGAAAGTGGTAGTAAAGCGCCTTTTTGGTGACCCCCGCCTGCGCTGCAATGGCCTCAACGCTGATGGCCTCCAGCCCGTGCTCGTAGAACAGCTTTTGGGCGGCATCAAGGATCGCGCCACGCCCGTCCTTTCCCGCGACACGGGCCATCTACCGGGTTCCCCGTGGCTGCGGCAACGCTTTGCCAGCCATCCGTTGGCACGTCTCGATGAAGAGCGAACTTGCGTGAATAGAGATATGAATGCGTGGCATGTTTTGATTTCTGATTTAGTTTTTAATTACACCTTGTAGTGTAATAATAACCGAAGATTAGTCAACGCCACTTGGCCAATGAAGCCAATCAGAGCTTGAGGTGGATGAATACCAACATGCTGAACGTGTTCTGACTGGTTTGTGATGCCGCCGCGTTTTCGTGACCCTACATTCGGGTAAAGTGACAATTTTTTTAGGGAGAAACCACATGAAATCCACCGCATTACTCATCGCCCTGCTCGCCTGTATCGGCCAGGCCCACGCCATCAAAGCGTGTGAAGAACTCAAGTCAGAAATCGCCACCCAGCTTGATGGCAAGGGTGTCAAGGGCTACACACTGGAAGTGGTGGACAGCGACAAGGTGGCTGATGCCAAGGTGATCGGCAGTTGCGAGGGTGGCAAGAAGAAGCTGACTTACACCAGAAAGTAGTCACAACCCACAGCGCCAGGCCGGGTGCTCTGCATTCGGCTTGATTTTTAAACTATAAATTCAATAGCTTATAGCGCAATACTCATAAGCCCTGCAGTCCAAATAAACCAGTTATTTGGAGGCAAGCTGACCCACCAAAAACTGCACCAACGCCCGCACCTTGGCTGACAAATGCCGGTTGTGCGGGTACAGAATCGAAAAAGGCCGTGAACGCCCGCCAAAGGCTTGCATCACTTCCACCAGGCGACCGCTTTCCAGGTGACGTTGCGCCACAAAGTGGTAAGCCTGCAGCAAGCCACCCCCTCCCGCTGCGTAAGACAGGCAGCCCAACACATCGCCCTGCACGCTGACACGGCCCTGCACCATCCAATCCAAATCTTGCCCATTCTGGCGCAGCAGCCAGGGCAGGCAACGCCCGGTACTGGGTAACACAAACGCAATGCACTCGTGCTCTTGCAGTTGTTCCGGGGTTTGCGGCGTACCCCGAAGGGCCAGATACTGCGGTGCGGCAAAAATCCCAAAGCTGGCATCTTCGAGCTTGCGCGCCACCAGACGTGAATCGTTGGGCGTGCCGCCGCGAATCGCCAGGTCGCAGCCGTCTTCGACAAAATCGATGTTGCGGTTGCTCAGGTCAACTTCAAGCTTGATTTTGGGATAGCGCTCCATGAACTGCGCCAGCAAGGGCAACACGCGGTGATGCCCATAGGTGGTGGGCATCGACACCCGCAGCACACCGGATGGCTCGGCCAGATTGCCGC
Source organism: Comamonadaceae bacterium (assembly GCA_008080595.1). Taxonomy (GTDB): domain Bacteria; phylum Pseudomonadota; class Gammaproteobacteria; order Burkholderiales; family Burkholderiaceae_C; genus Rhodoferax. The sequence goes on along the minus strand of VIKI01000037.1, from coordinate 9,198 downwards.
TGATGGCCCGCTCGGCGTTCTCGATTTGCGCCAGGGCTTGGCGGCACTGCTCAAAATAGGCGTGCCCCTCCTCGGTCAGGCGCATCTGGCGCGTGGTGCGGGTGAACAACTTGGCTCCCAGGCGCTCTTCCAGCCGCCCCACTGATCGACTCACTGCTGCCGCCGTCACCCCCATGGCCAGCGCGGCGGCGGTAAAGCCTTGCAACTCGGCGGCCTTGCAAAACATTTCAATGCTGCCCAGTTGGACGGGGTCAAAGCTACGGCTCATTGTTACACCACGTAATTAGTGAATCTGAATATTGGCAGTTTATCTATTTTTCAAAAGGCAATAAAGTCCAGCCAGAGCCCAATGAGGACTCAGCGGCCATGTACCGCCGCCCCACCCCACCCCATTTTGAAACAGAAAGAAAGCAGTTGATGAACCCGCAAAAACGCATTTTGATGATCGCCACCTCCAACACCGTCATGGGCAACAGCGGCAAGCTCACCGGCATTTGGGCCGACGAACTGGCCGTGCCCTATTACTTGCTGACGGATGCCGGGGCCGACGTGGTGCTGGCATCGCCACTGGGCGGCCCGGTCACGCTCGACCCTGGCAGTATCAAACCCGCAGGGCAAAACGACCCACTGGTGGATCGTTTTCTGACCGACCCGGTCGCGCAGGCCAAAGCCCTGGCAACACATTGTGCGGCGCAGATGGATGCCAGCAGCTTTGATGCGGTGTTTTTCCCCGGTGGTCACGGCACCATGTGGGACTTGCCCACCGATGCAGGCGTGACACGTGCGGTAGAAGCGGCCTTTGCCGCAGGCAAATTGATCGCCTCGGTCTGCCATGGTGCAGCGGGCCTGGTCACAGCACGCCGCCGGGACGGCGAGCCCGTGGTCAAAGGGCTGAGGGGCTGCCAACTGGGCATCGTTTGCCGTGCGCGACGGTCAGCTCATCACCGGGCAGAACCCGCAATCCTCCGCACTGGTGGCACAACACGTGCTCCAGGCGCTGATGGCATAGCCCCCGAAAGCAATCCCTGCTTGTACGCCTCAACCCGTTCTGACAACCATCAAAATTGAGAGCTGCTTACGCATTATTCACATGGGCTAGAGGCCAATTTTTCATATAAACCCTGAGTTGGGCTACAAATTCCCCGCCAACAGCCTGCGCACCAAAGCATCCTTGAAACTGCTGGACTCTGCCAGGCCCAGGCGCTCCAGGTAGGCTTGTGGCACGGGCTTGTTCTCCCATAGGCTCTTGACAGCCAGAGACAGCAATTGGGCCGGGTGGTTGCTGACGTGTTTGAGTTTTTTCAGCGCTCCGGCCAGATGCAGTTCTTCCTTGGTCAGATCCGTGCCAAAGGGGAAGTCCGGCAGCATGCCGGCCTGCGACCAGGGTTTGAGTTTCTGTTGCAAGGCCTCTGGGAAATTGTTGCGGTAACGCTCTGGAATCTGGTAGTTTGCTTCCAGCTTGCCATGCGCCTTGGCCTGTTTGACCAGCTCGTCCTGAAAGCGCGAGTCGGCAATGGCAATCAGCCGTTTGACCACCTCGCCATCGGGCTGGCCGCGCAGTTTGGCCACCCCGTATTCGGTGATGATGATGTCACGCAGGTGGCGCGGAATGGTGACATGCCCATAGTTCCAGACAATGCTGCTGGTGACCCCGGTTTTGTGGGTGTGGGTGGCGCGCAGCATCATGATCAGGCGTGAATCGGGCAGCGCGTGTGCCATGGCCACAAAGTTGTATTGCCCGCCCACCCCACTGACCACCTGGCCCGACTCCAGCGCGTCACTGGCGGCAGCGCCCAGCAGGGTGACGATCATGGTGGTGTTGATGAACCGGGCCTTGCGGCGTTGCGCCCGTTTGAGTTCTTCTTGCCCGTAGAGCTGGTTGATGAAGTCGATGCGCGTCATGTCGATCTTGGCCAGCTCATGGGCCGGCATGCAACGCAGGTGTTCGTAAAAATCGCGCGGCCCCAAGAAGAAGCCGCCGGTCATGGTGATGCCACCGAGCAGGCGTGAGCCCAGCATGTGCTGGCACACCGCCTCGAAGGCCGATTCGTCCAGCAGGTTGGCGCTGCATTGCAGCTCGCCCATGACCAGTTGTTCATGTTGAAGGCTGACCTCCGGGCGCAGCACGCCAAAGCGCTGCAAAAACGCAAAATCTTCTGCCGCCAGCGGCGAGCGCACCCGCCCGGCATCGAGCAGCGCACGCAGGGTTTGCCGGGTCACGGTGGCATCGGGGATGGCCCCCTTGTTGAGCAGTTGCTGCAACACCGCGTCATTAAACACCTCGCGGCGGATGATGCCGGCCTCAATCAGCTTGAGGAATCCGTTGACAAACATTTCCGAGCAACCGTAGAGGCCTTCGTTGAAACGGTCCAGGTTGCGCCCTTCCAGACCATCCGGGCACAGGGCTTCCAGAATACGCTGGTATTCGGTGCTGTGCCGATCCCGCACGATCAGCGCCTGGCTGATGGCATCACCCAATGAGCCAATGCCAATTTGCAGCGTGCCACCGTCAGCCACCAAGCTGGAGGCATGCAGGCCAATGGCGTAATCGGCCGCACTCACCTTGCTGTTGGGCGGGGCAAAAACCGCGTGGGTGCCGGCCGGGTCGGTGACCAGCAGGTCAAAAAAATCGGGGGACACTTCGGCCGTGTTCGGCATGAACGGCATCTGCTGGTTGACCACACCAATGGCGGTGATCTTGTCGCCCGATTCCCGGCACATCTCCATCACTTCAAGAATCACGTCCGGGTTGCTTGACAGGCTCAAACTCAGCACTTCGCCGTCTTGTCGGCTCGCTACGGCTTGAGCAATGACGTTCATGCCCTGCGACACCATGTCGCGGGCAATGTGGGTGTAGTTGCTGGAGATGTAGTTTTGCTGCGCCACCGGGTTGCCCAGGTAGTCGCCGGTTTTCATGAACACCTCGCTGACCTCAATGTTCGGCGGCAGGCCGGGGCCGCGCAAGTCTTTGACGTATTCCAGATCGGGGTAATCGGCAAACACCCGATCCACCAGCGGTTTCAGGAAATGCCGCTCCAGCTCACTTTTACCCACCGGCTTTTCCAGCGAGAGTGCGGTGATGATCTTCAGCCGACGGCTGGGGTTGGCCTTGATGCGGCGGTAAAGCGCGTTGACAAAGGTGTTGGGCTTACCCACACCCAGTGGAATGCCAAGCACGATGTCGCCGGGGATCGTGTCCAGAAGGTGATCCACAGCGGCGGCAATGGAGTCAATCATGAAAGGGCTTGTTTGCATGGTGTCTCAGCCAACTTGGCTTGAATTGAGAAAACGTGTATGGATTTCCTGCATTAACCCTACTGTATCCCACGGCCCAACCAGCCAGCGCAAAAATCCCGTCCTGACAAATCCTGTGAATTTGCAGAAGGCGTTACAGTGCGCCTCACCCGTTACGGCCATGTCGCCATGGCAACTGTCAACCCACTGGCAGCATCACAATGCTACATATTTTCTAGCCACTTACGCAATGGATACAAGCGCAACAGACCAAATTTCCTCTGAAACATCAAGCAACAATGCACCTGCCGGTGCCCAGGCCAGTGTGCAAGTGCAGGCCTTGTTGCGCCTGCGCGAGCTGATTCTGGCCGGTGAACTGCCCGGCGGTGCGCGTATTGCCGAGCTGGCGATTGTTGAAACAAGGTTCATCAATCCGATTTCATGCAGTGCCGCAGTCTTGACGTTGGCACTTTGCAAGTGATGGTGCTGAACATAAGTGAAATGCTCTCCCGCATCAACCAAATAAACCACATAAAGACCATTGCCAAGATCTGTGACCACCGGTGATTGAGGTTCTGACAAAGTGACATCGGAGCCGGGTAATTGGTCGTTGACTTTGATGCAGGCTGTTGCGCCAAGAAGAAATGAATTCATGGTATTCATTTATGCACCATGTGATAGTTGATTCAAATAGGGAATGGCCTTTTCAAGACAATTTTTTTGATATTGATCGGCCGCTTCAAGAAAATCAGTCACTAAGGTTGCATAATTTTTATTCTTGGCTAAGTGAGCAACAATGAGTTGAATGACAAAGCGATCATCCCCTCCTCCCCCTCTTAAAGGACAATTACCAAAGGGGGAGGTGTTCATGTATTTGTCAACTCCAAGAATTGAATGGCATTCCTCCAGCGCCGGAAAAACATGATCTTCAAAATAAGTAATTATTTTTGTTATGGCATGGTCAACATCCGCTGCATTCATTACTTCAATTTCTCGAATGCCGGCCTGTTCAGTTGAATCAATTTGCTTGCAAAAATTATCAACATTGGAAGTTATTAGTATATAGGGGATTGAATAGTTAAATAGATGCTTAAGAATATCATGTCCTTGATTTATCTCAATAGAAACAAGTGGTGTTATTAAATATTTTCTAATTTCTTTTGAAGTCACATATATTGAAATTCTCTGATTAAACCCCTCTGTTTTTTTTTCAAAAACTTGATCTCCCCCACGTTTCCCCGGTTTAAAGCCATGTTTTTTTAACACCCCCTTCAACCCCTTTAAAACCAGTTTTTCAACCTGGTTTCTGGAGGTCAATTCATCCGAAGTGTCGGTCTCGTCAAATTGAACTGGTGCTTGCCTTGGCAGGGTCAGCACTTTGCCATTGGGTAAAAAGGCCTGCCCGGCCTGGGTGTCGTACACCGTCAGCCCCAAGGTGTTGGCAGTTTTGACCACAAAGGGAACCACCGCGTTCAAGTGTTCGGTTTGAACGCCCAAGCCATACACCGGGCTGTCTGTTTCACCGTCAATCGGGCTGTCACTCCAGACATCTTCAGTCTCTTCATCGTCTCCACCTGATGTTCCTGCACTGGGGTAGCGCTTTGTCAGGCGTTTAGCCAACTCAATGAATTTGGGGTTTTGCGCCGTGTGCTGTTCAGACAATCGATCATGAATTTGATCGGCTTCGGTGACGCTGTTTGGAATTGGACTTTCCCAGATTTGGAGGACGTAGCTCATGGATTTTTGTTGCCTTGTTAACGGGGGTTCAAGCTGACCTGAAGCAGGTTTTAAGAACCTGCCTCAGGTGGTCATTCACGTTCAAATGATGATCGTAGTTGATTCGTCTACGGCGAGGCCGCTTGGCTCTGCTCACAGGGCGCGATTCAAACTGATGTGGACTTATTCCCTCTCCCTCAGGGAGGGCTAGGGTGAGGGTGGATATTCGAGTCACTTTTCAGTTTGAATCGCACCCCTGCTCATAAGCCAGACGAACCTTGGCTGGGCCAAATTCCTGTATACATCGCCTTGAAGAACTGCCAGCGCGGCCAACATGGCTTTCATGAAGGCGTTACAGTCCGGCTGATCCGTTACGGCCCGTCGCCACGCAAGTTGACAAGACACTCATGGAATCCACTGATACTATTAATTCTGTAGCTTCTAGCGCAATGAATACAAGCGCTACAAGCCAAAATTCATCTGAAAATAACGCTACCAACACACCCGCAGCGGCGCAGGCCAGTGTGCAAGTGCAGGCCTTGTTGCGCCTGCGAGAGCTGATTCTGGCCGGTGAATTGCCCGGCGGAGCCCGTATTGCCGAACTGGCGATTGTTGAAAAACTCGGCTTCTCGCGCACGCCGGTACGTGCCGCGCTGGCCCGGCTGGAGCAAGAAGGCCTGCTGGATGCGCTGCCCAATGGCGGTTATGCGGTCAAGACGTTTTCAGAACGCGACATTGCCGAAGCCATCGAGTTGCGCGGCACGCTGGAAGGCTTGCTGGCCCGCTTGTCGGCCGAGCGTGGTGCACCGCCGGTGGTGCTGAACGAGGCGCGGGAATGCCTGCGCGAGATTGACACCCTGCTGGCCCAGTCCGCACTCGATGCCGATGCGTTTTCTGGTTACGTGGGCCTGAACGCCCGTTTTCACGCCCTGCTGAGTGAAATGGCCGGCAGCGCGGTGATTGTCAAAGAGCTGGATCGGGTCTGCAGCCTGCCGTTTGCCTCGCACTCCGGCTTTGTGGTGGCGCAGGCCAACTCACCCAAAGCGCGTGACATGTTGCTGGTGGCGCAAGACCAGCACTGGCAGGTGCTGGATGCGATTGAGCTGCGCGAAGGCTCCCGCGCCGAGAGCCTGATGCGTGAGCATTCCCGCATTGCCCAGCGCAACCTGCGTGAAGCCGTGCTGAGCCAACGGCTCGATCAGATGCCCGGCGTGCGGCTGATTCGCAAACGCAGTTGACCCATCCAAGCTGTTGTGATCGCAGTCGCAGTTATCTCAATACGTTATAACAAAGAGTCTGAAATCGCTATTGCGCTCAGGCCGGATTGCCTGCACATTAACCAAAAAAGCAAATCCCCTTACCACCTTGGAGACACACCATGAACAAACGGCAATTCATTCACGCCACAGCCCTTGCAGTTGCAGCGCTAGCAGCTAGCAATTCAATAGCACAAAGCAACACCTTCAAAATCGGTCTGATTTTGCCGATGACCGGGCAGCAAGCCAGCACCGGCCGCCAGATTGAGGCCGCTGCCAAGCTGTACATGGCGCAAAACGGTGACACCGTGGCGGGCAAGAAGGTGGAGTTGATCGTCAAGGACGACACCAGCATCCCTGATGTGACCAAACGCCTGGCGCAAGACCTGGTGGTCAACAGCAAGGTGGACGTGTTGGCCGGTTTTGGCATCACCCCCTCGGCCCTGGCCACCGCACCGATTGCCACACAGTCCAAAACACCGATGGTGGTGATGGCAGCAGCCACCAGCAGCATCACCCAAGCTTCACCCTATGTGGTGCGCACCAGCTTCACGCTGGCGCAGGCCGCTGTCGCCATGGGTGACTGGGCTCCAAAAAATGGCATCAAGAAAGTGGTGACCCTGGTCAGTGATTACGGCCCCGGCATCGACGCTGAAAAGTACTTCAAAGAACGCCTGACCTTCAACGGTGGTCAGGTCACCGAAGCGCTGCGGGTCCCCATGCGCAACCCAGACTTCGCCCCTTTCCTGCAAAAAGTGCGCGACCTGAAGCCTGATGCCCTCTGGCGCAGGTGCTGCGGTGATGAAGCAGTTTCTGGAGCGCGGCATGGACAAGGCCGGCATCAAGCTGATTGGCACCGGTGACGTGACCGATGACGACCAACTCAACGGCATGGGCGACGGTGCTTTGGGCGTGGTGACATCACACCACTACTCCACCGCTCACCCATCGGCCGTGAACAAGAAGTTTGTCGATGCCTTTGGCAAAGCCAACCCCGGCTTGCGCCCCAACTTCATGGCCATGGGCGGTTATGACGGCATGCATGTGATCTACCAGGCCCTCAAAGCCACCAAGGGTCAAGGCGGTGGCGACGCTCTGCTGGCCGCCATGAAAGGCCAGATTTTTGAGAGCCCACGCGGCCCGATGTTCATCGACGCGCAAACCCGCGACGTGGTGCACAACATCTACCTGCGCAAGGTCGAGAAGAAAGACGGCCAGCTCTACAACGTGGAATTTGACGTGATCAAAGACGTGAAAGACCCGGGCAAGGCGAAATAAAAAAAACAGGCACTGCAACGATCACCCCCTTGGGCGGGGTGATTGGGCAATGTGACCGGGCTTCGGGGTGAAAGGCGCGGAAGATGGGCTGCGGGCATCGTCAAAGGTTGCCGCGTGATTTCACCCCGAAACCGCATGCACATTGCCCAGTCGCCGCGCCCAAGCCCCGCCACACCCAAGGTGTTTTAACTTCTGACCGACGTGATCTAACCCACACCAACCTCCCATGCTGACTATTCTCTTTGACGGCATCGCCTACGGCATGCTGCTGTTCATTCTGGCCGTGGGCCTGGCCGTGACCATGGGGCTGATGAACTTCATCAACCTGGCGCACGGGGCCTTTGCCATGGTGGGCGGCTACATCACCGTGCTGCTGATGCAAAAGTTTGACGTGCCTTTTCTACTGTGCCTGCCGCTGGCCTTTTTGGGCTCGGCCTTGTTGGGTGCGGTGCTGGAGCGCACGCTGTACCGCCCGCTGTACCACAAGCCGCACCTGGATCAGGTGCTGTTTTCGATTGGCCTGACCTTCATGGCGGTAGCCAGCGTGGATTACTTCATTGGCTCGGGCCAGCAAATCGTCCAGTTGCCTGAATGGCTCAAAGGCCGCACCGAACTGGGTGACGGGGCCTGGATGCTGGGCATGGGGCACTACCGGCTGTTCATCATTGCCGTGTGTGCCGCGCTCACCGTGGCGCTGCAATACGTGCTGACCAAAACCCGCTTTGGCAGCCGCCTGCGGGCCTCGGTGGACGACCAGCGTGTGGCCGCCGGCATGGGCATCAACGTCAACGTGGTGTTTTTGACCACCTTTGCGGTCGGCTCCGGCTTGGCCGGGCTGGGGGGTGCTTTGGGGGCCGAGGTGCTGGGGCTGGACCCGAGTTTTCCGCTGAAATTCATGATTTACTTTTTGATTGTGGTCGCCGTGGGTGGCACCTCCAGCATCACCGGCCCGCTGCTGGCGGCGCTGCTGCTAGGCATTGCTGACGTGGCAGGCAAGTACTACATCCCGAAACTGGGTGGTTTTATTGTGTACAGCTTGATGATTGCCATTTTGATCTGGCGCCCGCAAGGCCTGTTTGTGCGCAAGGGAGGCAAATGATGAGCAACACACAAGACCTGCTGCGCCAGACCGGCCGCTGGAAGCGTTGGGAAATCCCGCTATGGCTGCTGGCCCTGGCCTCGCCGCTGCTGCTGGGCAGCCACGCGCTGATCATCAACGAGATTGCCATCGTGGCGCTGTTTGCGCTCTCCCTGGATTTGATTCTGGGCTTCACCGGCATCGTGTCGCTGGGCCATGCCGCGTTCTTTGGCATGGGGGCCTATTCGGCGGCGCTGTTTGCCAAACTGGTGATGCCCGACCCGCTGGTCGGTCTGGCGGTTGGCATTGCCACGGCGGGCGTGTTGGGTGCGCTGTGCAGCGCCACCATTTTGCGCGGCACCGATTTGACGCGGCTGATGGTCACGCTCGGTGTGGGCCTGATTCTGGGCGAACTGGCCAACAAGCTGGACTGGCTCACCGGCGGGGCCGATGGCTTGCAAGGCGTGGTCATGGGGCCACTGTTGGGGCAGTTTGAGTTTGACCTGTATGGCCGCGTGGCTGCCTGGTATTCACTGACGGTGCTGGCGCTGGTGTTTATCATCACCCGGCGTTTGGTGAATTCGCCGTTTGGGGCCACGCTCAAAGCCATTCGCGACAACCGCTTGCGTGCCATGG
>VIKI01000282.1 GCA_008080595.1 Comamonadaceae bacterium | reverse complement strand
ATAGTTGCCATGCACACCGGTGAACAGGTTGCTGTAGACGATGTCGTCCGAGTTGCTGTCCACCACCGCCTGTTTGTAGGCCTCGCTGGCGCGGGCCTCATGGGTGGCAATAAAGGCCGAGCCGATGTAGGCAAAGTCTGCGCCCATGGCCTGCGCCGCCAGCACCGCACTGCCGCTAGCGATGGAGCCACTCAGGGCCAGCGGGCCGTCAAACCACTGGCGAATCTCTTGCACCAGGGCAAACGGACTCTTCACCCCGGCGTGGCCGCCCGCACCTGCTGCCACGGCGATCAGGCCGTCGGCCCCCTTCTCGATCGCCTTGTGGGCGTGTTGGTTGTTGATGACATCGTGCAGCACTACACCGCCGTAGCTGTGCGCCGCCGCGTTGATGTCTTCCCGTGCGCCCAGGCTGGTGATGATGATCGGCACTTTGTACTTGACGCACAGCGCCATGTCGTGTTCCAGCCGCTCATTGCTTTTGTGCACGATCTGGTTGATGGCAAACGGCGCGGCGGGCTGCTGCGGGTGAGCCGCGTTGTAGGCTGCCAAGGTTTCGGTGATCTCGATCAGCCAGTCTTCCAACTGCTCGGCCGGGCGGGCGTTGAGCGCAGGCATGGAGCCCACCACCCCGGCGATGCACTGGGCAATCACCAATTTTGGGGTGCTGATGATGAACAGCGGCGAGGCGATCACCGGGAAAGGCAGCGCGTTCAAAGGGGCAGGCAGTCGGGTCATGGTGTCATCATCACTTTCCAAAGAAAATTGGACGGTAGCCCTTACAAATCAAGCGCAAGAACTAGCTTACCCGCGCAGACGCTCAAGCACCGCCAGCACCGGCTGCAGCACGCTGGCCCCCAGGCGTTTGGAGCGCTCACCGTTCCAGCCGACGTGCAAGTCGGGCAAGTTGGCGTTGTCCTTGAACGGCATCTCGATGGTGAAGGCCAGACAGTCAAACTGCTGGCCAATCCAGTTGGTCGCCACCGTCATGTTGGCCTTGCCGAGCTTGCCGCGAGGGTAACCGTGTTCAGTCTGAAAGTCGGGGCTGGCCGCTTGCCAACTGGCTTTGAAGGCCTCTTCCAGCGCCGCAATACGCGGGCTGTAGCCGGGAGTCTCGTCCGTGCCCACCACAAAGTTGTAGGGCAAACCTTCGTCGCCATGGGCATCCAGGCACAAATCCACGCCGACTTCGAGCATCTTCTGGCGCACCCAGTAGACCTCGGGCGATTTTTCCAGGCTGGGCGTGGCCCACTCGCGGTTCAGGTTGGCCCCAACCGCGTTGGTGCGCAAGTTGCCACGCACCGCACCGTCGGGGTTCATATTTGGCACCACGTAGAACACGCAGTTGTCCAGCAACACCCGCGCCACCGGATCGGCATCGTCGAGCAATCGCTCCAGAAAGCCTTCGACAAACCACTCGGCCATCGACTCGCCGGGGTGCTGGCGGGCGATCAACCAGACTTTCTTTTTCTGGGTCAGTGGCATCGCGCTGTGCGCGTGGGTGATCTGCAGCAGGCTCATGTCGCGCCCATCCAGCGTGCTGCCAAGGCGCTCCAGCGCCACATGTTCAGAGCTGGCCGCCGAGCCGATCAGATCCAGATGGCGCTCGTGCGAATAGGGCTCGAAGTAGGCGAAGTAAACGCTGTTGATTTCTGGCGTGAAGTCCACCGTCATGACCTGGCCGTCATACACGGTGTCGGCGCGAAACCAGTTCTGGTGGTCATCGCTGTACGCCACCCGGTAGCCCTCCCAGCCCTTGGGGTAGGCGCTTTGACCGGCATTCAAAAACCGCAGGCGCACCGGCACACCAGCGGCCCCATGCAGGCAAAAGTAAAACCATTGGGCAAATTCGCTGGCGTTGTCGCGGCGGATGTTGAGCTGGATGTCTTGCGGGTCAGCCAGACTCAGCACCTCAATGGCTCCGGCATCAAACTGGCTGGAGATATGGAACTTGGTCATGGGGGAAATTCCTGGAATGGAGAGACAAAAAAATGCGGCACTGGGTGACTTCATAGCCACCACATTTCAAACAAAAATAGCCGCTAGCGCTTATGGATAAAGCGCAAGCAGCTATAAAAAATAAAGCAAACAAACCCACCAAGACAGCTCCAGCGCAGGCCAGAGCCAGCTTGGCACGCGGGATTAGAACGCCTCCAGCGGCAGCGCCGTGACGCAAGCGGCACCTTCTACCACGCTGTCCCGCAAGCCCGGCACCTTGGTCAACAAGTGATCGGCATAAAAACGCGCGGTGATGATCTTGGCCTGCATAAAGGCCACATCGTCACCCTTGGCGATCTGCTCTTGGGCCACCAGCATGGCGCGAGCCATTTGCCAGCCCGCCATCAGGTTGCCGGTGAGCATCAGATACGGCACGCTGCCGGCAAACACGTCGTTCGGATGGGCTTTGGTGTTGCCTGCCACGAAGTCCACCACGTCGATGAAAGCCAGACGAGCGGCTTTCAGGCGGCGGGCCATGGCGGCGGCATCGGCGCTGCCACTTTGCAACAAATCGGTTTCACAAGCTTCAATCTGACCAGCCAAGGCCTTGGCGGTCTGGCCACCGTCACGGGCGGTCTTGCGGCCCACCAGGTCGTTGGACTGGATGGCGGTGGTGCCTTCGTAGATGGTCAAAATCTTGGCATCACGGTAATACTGGGCGCAGCCGGTTTCTTCGATGAAGCCCATGCCACCGTGCACTTGAACGCCCAGGCTGGTGACTTCCAGACTCATCTCGGTGCTGTAGCCCTTGATCAGCGGCACCATGAACTCGTAGAAGCTCTGGTTTTGTTTGCGCGTCTCGGCATCTGCATGGTGGTGTGCGGCATCGTAGGCGGCAGCGGCCACGCTGGAGAGCGCACGGCAACCCTCGGTGTAGGCACGCATGGTCATCAGCATGCGTTTCACATCCGGGTGGTGAATGATCGGGCCAGCGGCGGGCAGTGAGCCATCGACCGGGCGGCTTTGGATGCGTTCTTTGGAGAATTCCACGGCTTTCTGGTAAGCCCGCTCGGCAATCGCAATACCTTGCACACCCACGCCGTAGCGGGCGGCGTTCATCATGATGAACATGTATTCCAGGCCCCGGTTTTCCTGGCCGACCAGGTAACCGATTGCACCGCCGTGGTCACCAAACTGCAGCACCGCCGTGGGGCTGGCCTTGATGCCCATCTTGTGCTCGATGCTGACGCAATACACATCGTTGCGAGCACCCAGGGAACCGTCCGGGTTGACCATGAATTTGGGCACCACAAACAGGCTGATGCCCTTCACGCCTTCTGGCGCACCATTGACGCGGGCCAACACCAAATGGATGATGTTCTCGGCCATGTCATGCTCACCCCAGGTGATGAAGATTTTGGTGCCGGCAATTTTGTACGTGCCATCGGGCTGAGGTTCGGCCTTGGTGCGCACGGCGGCCAGGTCACTGCCGGCTTGCGGCTCGGTCAGATTCATGGTGCCGGTCCATTGGCCGCTGACGAGTTTTTCCAGGTAGGTAGCGTTGAGCTCGTCGCTACCAGCAGTCAGCAGGGCTTCAATCGCGCCGTCGGTCAGCAGCGGGCACAGGGCAAAGCTCAAATTGGCCGCGTTTTGCATTTCACCCACGGCAGAACCAATGGTTTTGGGCAGACCTTGGCCGCCAAAATCCACCGGATGTTGCAGGCCTTGCCAACCGGCTTCGGTGTATTGTTTGAAAGCGTCCTTGAAGCCGGGGCTGGCGGTGACCACGCCGTCTTTGAAGCTGCTGGGGGTTTTGTCGCCTTCCCA
>VIKI01000036.1:44703-51579 GCA_008080595.1 Comamonadaceae bacterium | reverse complement strand
CAGGCTCCTTGAGCGTGGCCAGCACATGGCCGAACTGGCGCAGCTCACTCACATCCTTCACCCCCATGCCCAGCGCGACACGTCGGGTCGTGCCAAACAGGTTGCCCAGCACCGGGATGTGATGGCCCGTGGGCTTCTCGAACAACAGCGCCGGCCCGCCAGCACGCAGGGTGCGGTCACACAGGGCGGTCATTTCCAGATGGGGCGAGACCTCGGCCTGTACCCGTTTGAGTTCGCCCAGTTGTTCCAGCTGGGCCATAAAGTCACGCAGATCACGGTAGGCCACAGCATTACCCTCGGAAATGAATTGGCATCTGACCCCGATTAAAGGGGGAGGCCGGCCCAGCGGGGCAGGTGTGTTTGCGGCAAACCCAGCACATCCATGACCCGGCCCATCGTCTGGTCGACCATGTCGGCAATGGTTTGCGGGCGGTGATAAAAACCCGGCACAGGCGGGAAAATGATGCCGCCCATCTCGGTCACACTGGTCATGTTGCGCAGGTGGGCCAGGTTCAGTGGGGTTTCGCGCACCATCAGGATCAGGCGGCGGCGCTCTTTGAGCATCACGTCGGCCGCGCGGGTGATCAGGTTGTCTGACAGACCCTGCGCCACCGCTGCCAGCGTGCGCATCGAACAGGGCGCAATCACCATGCCGTCGCACTGGAACGAGCCGCTGGCAATGGTGGCACCCACCTCATGGATCGGGTGTACCACATCGGCCAGGTCTTCCAGGTGGCTGAGGGTCATGTCCAGCTCTTGTTGCAAATTCAGCCAACCGGCCGCAGAAACCACCAAATGGGTGCGCACGTTGTCCATGCTGCGCAGCACTTCCAGCAGGCGCACACCGTACACCGCGCCACTGGCTCCTGAGATGGCGACGATGATGCGTTTGGATGCGGGAGACTGAGAGAGTGGCATGGTTGGGTGATCTCGGGTTATCGGGGTTTCAGACTGCCCAGCCGCGCCTTGAAGTGCTCACGGGCTTGCGCCAGCACATGGCGCGGGTGCAACTGCGTCAGGTTGAACACCGGCAACTCAATCGCATCGATGGTGTTTTTCACCAGCAAGCCGAGTTCGGTGTCGCCTTCCATGGCCAGACGGCGGTTGAAAAACAAGGTGTCGGGGTCTTCCAGGCGGCGGGCCAGTTGCACATAGTCATGTGCGCTGGCGCTCAGCGTCAGGTCGGCTGCGCCGGTGTTTTGGCAAGCGACGAAGCGACCGTTTTTCCACTCAAAGTCAAACGCCCACTGGGCATCGAGCACCCGCAGGCGCAGCTTTTTGCCGACCAGCATCTGCGTCACATCGGCATTCAGCTTTTGGCTCAGCGCCACATTCAGCCCGGTGACAAACAGCATTGAGCCAGGGAAGGCGGGCAGGCGGCCCAGCAACTGGCCGACTGGTTTGGGAATGGTAAAAGCAGGGGATGACATGGTGATGTCCTTCTTGTTAAAGCGCGTTCTCAAACGCCGGTTCGCGTTGCTCCAGCCCAGGTTGGCCGTGCCAATAGCCGTTGCAGGCTTGCTCGGGCATCAGCGTGAGCAATTCGGCATTCGCCGTGGTGGCATCCATACGGCCCTGGATCACCCCCTGAAACAGCTCGATGACGCGCACCGTGTGCTGCAACTGCGGGCTGATGCGCAGCACATCCACGCCCATGGCCTGCAAGGCCGGCAATTCGGGCAGCAGGTTGTAGACACGGGCGGATTGGGTCTGGATGCCATTGAGCACCAGAAAGGCTTCGTCCTCCTGTGTGCGCATCAACAAGCCGTCGGGGTGTTCCATACACTTGAACTGGCAATCGTCCTTGGGCAGGTTGCAGTGGCGTGCAGTGAAGCAGCGGGCCGAAAACGCCAGCGGCATACGGCCATAGGCAAACACCTCGGTCTGTACGCCTGCGGGGCGGCCATGTTGCATCACCGCCAGGTCAGCGCGGCTCATTTCCAGCGGCATCACCCAGCGCTGAATGCCCAGCGGGGCCAGCCATTGCAGCGTGGGCAGGTTGTAGATGTTCAGGTGCGGCCCGGCGACAAACGGCACTTTGCCCTCCAGACAATGCACCGCACCCATGTCATTGGCTTCCACCATGAATTGGCCGTTGGCGGTGATCTTGTGTAACACCGTCACATCCGCACCGGATTCGATCAGCACCTGGGTGGAGAGCAGCACCTCCTTGCCCGCGTCGCGCAAGGCCTGGGCAATGTCAAGCCAATCGTTCAAACGCACCTCGTGGCGGCGTGAGCACACTGCCTCGCCCAGGTAAACGATGTCGACCGGGCTGGCCGCCACGGCCTCATAAAACGCCAGCACGTCACTGCGTGGCCAGTAGTAAAGGATAGGACCCAAAGCGAGTTTCATCATCGTCTACTTCCAGGGCCGGTGGTAGGCACCCAGCGTGTGCTGCTGGCCTTCGGCGACCTTGTCCAGCTCGCTGATCCAGGCCGGTTTGGCGCTGTAGCGGTGCGGGTTGTCACGGCAGCTGTCGATGGCGGCACGCCA
The DNA here is from genome assembly GCA_008080595.1 of Comamonadaceae bacterium. GTDB lineage: Bacteria > Pseudomonadota > Gammaproteobacteria > Burkholderiales > Burkholderiaceae_C > Rhodoferax. The sequence goes on along the minus strand of VIKI01000036.1, from coordinate 49,083 downwards.
CACCTTGGTGACCTGGGCCACATAGGCCGGGCTGCGCTGGCGGCCTTCGATCTTGATGGCGCTGACACCCATCTTCATCAAATCCGGCAACAGCGACAAGGTGTTGAGGCTGGTGGGCTCTTCGATGGCGTAGTAGTTGTGGTCGTCACCCACATCAAAACGGCCTTTGCACAGCGTGGGGTAACCGGCGTTTTCGCCAGGGGCGTAGCGGTCAATCAGCACACCGTTCAGACGCGACTCGCGGCCCTTGGGGGTCTCGACCCAGCGCACCGCTTTGGGCGGTGAGCAGACGCCGTTGGTGTTGGGCGCTTCACCGGTGACGTAGCTGGACAAGGCACAGCGCCCTTCCACCATCACACACAGGCTGCCAAAGCCAAACACCTCGATTTCAACCGGAGATTTTTCCAGCACCTGCTGCACCTGCACCAGCGACAGCACCCGTGGCAACACCGCGCGGGCAATGCCAAAGTGCTGGTAGTAAAAGTCCAGCGCCTCGTAGTTGGTGGCCGAGCCTTGCACCGACAGGTGCAGGCGCAACTGGGGCTGGTGTTTCACCGCATAGGCCATCATGCCGGGGTCGGCCAAAATGACCGCATCGACCCCGCTGTGCGCGGCCCGGTCAATGGCACGTTGCCACAGCTCGGCTTTGGCCGCTTGCGGGTAGGTGTTCAAGGCCACAAACACCTTGCGGCCCCGGTCATGGGCGTAGCGAATGCCGGCCTCAATGGCGGCCTCGTCAAAGTTCAGTCCGGCAAAGTTGCGCGCATTGGTGGCATCGCGAAAACCCAGGTAAACGCAGTCTGCGCCGTGGTCAATGGCGGCTTTCAGGGCGGGTAAGCTGCCCGCCGGGCAGACCAATTCCATGCGTGAAACGGTTTTTGCCTCAGATTCGGTAGGAAGAGAATGAGCGGGTGAATTCATGGTGTCGATAAAACAAGCCTTCAAGGTTAACCAGACCACAGCTGTGGGCCAATGATGTAAGTCAATTAAGTTGCAAAAAACACCGCCCTTCCCGCGAAGTATGATTTGATGTTGACAGGGTGCATTCAGACACCCTGCTTGACTCAACCCCGGAGAACACCCCATGCAAAGAAGACACCTGATTGCCAGCGGCCTGGCCGCAGCCACCCTGCCCCACTGGGCGCTGGCCCAAGCGCTGGAAAAACCCAAGCTCACCATCGCTGTCGGTGGCAAAAACCTGCTGTACTACCTGCCGCTGACCATTGCCGAGCAGTTGGGCTACTTCAAGGCCGAAGGGCTGGACGTGACCATCGTCGACTTTGCCGGTGGCTCCAAGGCCCTGCAAGCCGTGGTGGGTGGCAGTGCCGATGTGGTGTCGGGCGCGTTTGAGCACACCATCAACATGCAGTTCAAGGGCCAGGCCCTGCGTGCTTTTGTCTTGCAAGGGGCCACGCCACAGATTGTGCTGGGCATCAACCCCAAGACCCTGCCCAACTACAAGGGCTTTGCCGACCTCAAAGGCAAGAAAATTGGGGTCTCGGCCCCCGGCAGTTCAACCAATGTGATGGTCAATTTTTTGCTGGCCAAAGTCGGCCTCAAGCCCACCGATGTCAGCATCATCGGTGTCGGCACCGGCAACGGCGCGGTGGCCGCCATGCGCTCGGGCCAGATTGATGCCATGAGCAACCTGGACCCCGTCATTACCCTGTTGCTGCGCTCGGGCGACATCAAAATTGCCTCGGACACCCGTGTCATGGCCGAATCTGAGGCTGTGTTTGGTGGCCCCATGCCAGCCGGTTGCCTGTACGCACCGCAGCCTTTTATTGACAAAAACCCGGCCACAGTACAGGCCTTGGCCAACGCCATCGTGCGGGCTGACAAGTGGATTCAGACGGCCGGGGCTGCCGAGATCATCAAGGCCGTGCCCGAGAGCTACCTGCTGGGTGACCGCGCGGTCTACATCGATGCCTTCCTGGCCGCCAAGGGCTCCCTGTCGCGCGACGGCATGATCCCTGACAAAGGCCCCGAAACCGCCTTCAGGGCGCTGGCCAGTGTGGATGCCAAACTCGGCGCGGCCAAGCTCGACCTGAACGCCGTTTACACCAACGACTTTGTCAAAAAGGCCAACGCCAAGTACCCCAAGGGCTGAGATGACGGTGGCGCTTAACTTGCAGGGCGTAGCCTGCACCTTTGTCAGCAAAGACCAGCCCGGCCAACGCTACACGGCTGTAAAGGACGTGGACCTGACCGTCGGAGCTGGTGAATTTGTCAGTGTGGTCGGGCCGACCGGCTGTGGCAAAAGCACCTTGCTGAACGTGGCCGCAGGCTTGCTGGCCCCCAGCACTGGGGCGGTCACGGTCTTTGGCCAGCCTTTGCAGGGCCTCAACAAGCGTGCCGGCTACATGTTTCAGGCTGAGAGCCTGATGCCCTGGCGCACTGCGCTGGCCAATGTGTCTGCCGGGCTGCAGTTTCGCGGTGTGCCAGAAGAGCAGGCGGCAGCCCAGGCCAATGAGTGGCTGCGCCGGGTCGGCCTGGGCGGTTTTGGCGACCGCTACCTCGGCCCTGGACATTCAGACCCGCCAGTTGATGGAAAACGAGTTGCTCGACATCTGGCAAGCCAAGAAAAAAGCCGTGCTGTTCATCACCCATGACCTGGACGAGGCGATTGCCCTGAGTGACCGCGTGGTGGTGATGAGCGCCGGGCCGGGCAGCCACCCGATGGGCGACTTCACGATTGACATCGAGCGCCCGCGCGACGTGGCCGAGATCAAAACCACACCCCGTTTTCTGGAGCTGCACTCTGCCATTTGGGCGGTGTTGCGCGAAGAAGTGCTCAAGGGTTACCAACAACAACTGAAAGTAGCTTGAACTGATGTGGAAACTGATCAAACCGCGCAGCGCTAACCTGTGGCTCTGGCAAATCAGCCTGCTGGTGCTGCTGTTTGTGTTCTGGCATGTGATGACCGTGCCGGGCCTGATTCCGCCCATGATGTTCGACAACGACAGCCAGGCGGCCTTCTTCTTTGGCGAACCGCTCAAGATGGCGGCCCGCATCTGGGCCTGGTTTGTCGGTGATGCCGACATTTACCAGCACCTGGGTGTGACGCTGGCCGAAACCCTGATGGCCTTTGCCATCGGCTCCGGCCTGGGCCTGGCCGGTGGCCTGTGGCTGGCGCTGGCCCCCATGGCCTCCGCCATTCTGGAGCCCTACATCAAGGCCATGAACGCCATGCCGCGCATCATTTTGGCCCCGATTTTCTCGGTCTGGTTCGGTCTGGGCATGGGCTCCAAGGTGGCGCTGGGTGTCACGCTGGTGTTTTTCATCGTGTTCTTCAATGTCTACCAAGGCGTGAAAGAGGTCAGCCCAGTGGTGCTGGCTAACGCCCGTATGCTGGGGGCCGACCAGCGCCAGCTGCTGCGCTATGTCTACCTGCCCAGCGCCACCAGCTGGGTGTTCAGCTCTTTACACACCTCGGTCGGTCTGGCCTTTGTGGGCGCGGTGGTGGGCGAGTACCTGGGCTCCAGCCAGGGTGTGGGCTACCTCATTTTGCAGGCCGAGGGCAGCTTTGACATCAATACCGTGATGGCCGGCATTGTGGTGCTGACCGTGTTTGCCCTGGTGCTGGATGGCTTGGTGGGACGGGTCGAGCGCCGCTTGATGACCTGGAGCCCCAAATCGGGCGAAACGGAAAAGCTGTGAGTTGGCGCCTGTTGGACTGGAAACTGCTGGGGCTGGCCTGGGCTCTGAGTGTCTTGGCTGGTTGTGGCAGTGCCCCGGTTCAACCCACTCCCCCGGACAGCAGCTACACGCCCGCAGCCCCGCCTGAAGTGCCCGCCCCGATGGCCGGGCGCTTGTCCCAGACCCAAGCCAATGATGTGACCCTGGCCGCGCTGAGCCTGGTGGGCACGCCCTACCGCTACGGTGGTAATACGCCTGAAGCCGGTTTTGATTGCAGCGGCTTGATCAACTATGTGTACCAAACCCGCGCCGCCATCCGACCACCACGCACCACTGCCGAGCTGAGCTTTTGGGGTCAAAGTGTGCCCAAGGAGCAATTACGCACGGGGGATCTGGTGCTGTTTGGCAAATCCACCCTGGCCAACCACGCTGGCATTTATGTCGGCGGCAACCGCTTTGTGCATGCACCGTCAAGCGGTGGTGTAGTGCGACTGGAGTCACTGGACTCGCGCCATTGGTCGGGGCAGCAGCCGCGTTTTAAACGGCCATAAATGCTTCCCACACATGCATTTTGATCTGAAATTTACAAGCAAATCACACTCTGAAGCTTGTCTATAAAGCGCAAACAGCTCTATATTTTATAGCAACCAACTTTTTCTAAAAACCTCATGTTGCCAAACCTTGACACCCTCAACAGCGACTTCGCGCTGGCTGATGCCTTGCATTTTGAAAACAATGTG
>VIKI01000036.1:0-44670 GCA_008080595.1 Comamonadaceae bacterium | reverse complement strand
TTTGAAAACAATGTGGCGGGCTGGCCGGTGGCCCACATTCAGACCCCGTTGGCCCGGGCCCAGGTGGCGCTGTATGGAGCCCATGTGCTGGCGTGGCAACCAGTCGGGCAACAACCGGTGCTCTGGCTGTCTGAAGCAGCGCTGTATGAGTTGGGCAAACCAATTCGCGGCGGTGTACCGGTGTGCTGGCCGTGGTTCGGTGCACGTGACGGTTTGCCAGCCCACGGCTTTGTGCGCACCCGGCTGTGGCAAGTGCGGGAAACCTCGCAAGATGCCAAGGGCCAGGTGATGCTGCGAGCTGATCGTCAGCGTGGGTCAAACACTGACCATGACGCTGGTCAGCCGCAACATCGGTGACCAGGCGTTCACCCTCACCGAGGCACTCCATAGCTACTTTGACGTGCAGGACATTTCACACACCACGGTACAAGGGTTGGACGGCTGCAGCTACCTGGACAAAGTGCAAAATTTTGCTTCTGCCACCCAAACTGGCCTGGTCACATTCACCACCGAAACCGACCGCGTGTATGTGAACACCACCTCCGAATGTGTGATCAACGATGCACCAAGGCAGCGCCAAATTCATGTGACCAAACAGGGCAGCGCTTCAACCGTGGTCTGGAACCCCTGGAGCGAACGCGAAAAGGCCATTGCTGACATGGCGGCCGGTGAATACCGGCACATGTTGTGTGTTGAAACCTGCAACGCCGGGCCAGACCAGATCACGCTGCCCCCCGGTGGCACTCACACGCTGATGGCCCAGATTTCAGTGACCTGAAGCACCCCGTTACACCGGGGTCATGGCAGCGATCACCCCTTGAGGGTTGCGTAGTCGGTATACCCTTTGGCTGTGCCGCCGTACCAGGTGCTGCGATCACTGTCAGACAAAGGCTTGCTTTTGCGCAGGCGATCCACCAGATCAGGGTTGGCGATGAACGGGCGGCCAAAGGCCACCAGGTCGGCATCAGCCGCCAGTGCGGCTTGCGCCAAATCCTTGCTCAATCCGTTATTGACCATCCACGCACCTTTGCCCGCAGCCGCCCGATAGGCCCTGCGCAAACCCACGTAGTCAAACGGGCGGTCTGCCAGCTCACGGGGCCCCCCGGTCGCACCTTCGATGATGTGGATATAAGCCAGGCCAAAAGCCGCCAATTCACGCACCAGATAGTCAAACAGGGGTTGGGGGTCAGGGTCAAATGCATCGTTGGCCGGTGTGACGGGAGACAAGCGAATGCCCACCTTGCCCGCGCCCACCGCATCCGTGACCGCCCGCACCACTTCCATCAGCAAACGGGTGCGGTTTTCAATGCTGCCGCCAAAATCATCACGGCGCTGGTTGGAACCCGCTTTCAGGAACTGATCCAGCAAATAGCCATTGGCAGCGTGAATCTCCACGCCGTCAAAACCAGAGGTGTGCACCGCATTACGCGCCGCTGCCACGTAGGCGTGCACGATGTCGGGCAATTCATAGGCCTGCAGTGCACGCGGCTCAGACACGTCAACAAACTCGGGCACACCGTTTTTGATCAGCACCGTTTTGGTCTTGGCGGTGACGGCTGAAGGAGCGACCGGTTGGCCCCCGTTCGGCTGCAAACTGGTGTGTGAGACACGGCCCACATGCCACAGCTGGCAAACGATCTTGCCGCCACTCTTGTGCACGGCCTGGGTCACCTGCTTCCAGCCTTCCACTTGCTCTTCGGCATACAGCCCAGGCACATCGGCATAACCCTGGCCCTGCTGGCTGATGGCCGTGGCCTCGCTGATGATCAGCCCGGCGCTGGCCCGCTGGCTGTAGTACTCCGCCATCAAGGCATTGGGAACGGCACCGGGTGCACGGTTGCGGGTCAAGGGGGCCATGACGATGCGGTTGGCAAGCGTGATTTGACCCACTTGAACAGGATCAAACAGGGTAAAAGTTCGGTGCGGCATACAAGGATTTCCATAACGACTAAAGATGCATATGAGTTTATGCCGCCAAGCTGATCAACGTTGATTTAATTTTTGTTTACACAATGTAGACATTTTGAAAACAACACTCAGCACTCAACACCTCAGACTCCGCGCTGTGTTTTTATTAACTCCTATTTTTATAGCTGTTTGCGCATATTTTTAAAGCTCTAGAGGCTGATTTCTTATAAATCAATCAACAACCCGCAAGGTGGCACAAGGCTTGCAATAAAGCTGTCAGGCATCTGCCTTTCAACCCATCAAGAGAACACCATGACCACAGCTGACACCACCGCCCCCGTAGAAACCGTCAAAGCCTACCTGCGCCCGATTGATGGGCAAGGCCTGGCCGTTTTTGCTGAAAAAGGCCGCAACAACCCCGCCTCACGCGGCACCAACAAAGTTCACACCGTGATGGAAGGCCAGTACCGCTCGCTGAGCTATGTCGGCAACCACGCCGCCGTGGTGGTGGACGAGCCGCTGCACCTGTTTGGCCAGGACACCGCCCCCGCCCCCGGCGAGATCGTGCTCTCCGGCCTGGGCGGCTGTATTGCCGTGGGCATCACCGCTGTCGCCACCTGGAAACAGGTCAAGCTGACCAAGCTCGAAATCTTTCTGGAAGGCGACATTGGCAACCCCGCCGCCTGGGGAGCCGGTGGAGCCCTGCAAAAACTGCCCGCCGAGATGGGCTTTCAGGCCATTCGCGTCAAGGTTCTGGTCGAAGGCGATGCCACACGCGAAGAACTCGACGAGATCGTGAAACACGCCAACTTCTACTCGCCGGTGGCCAACACCATGCGTAACCCGATCCCGTTCGAGATCAGCCTGGCTGATTGAACCCCGGTCAAACCCCAAGGACGAACCATGAACCCCGCTGACCTCCCCCGCGAATTGACGGCCCCACCCGCTGCCGAGACCTTGCTGGCCGCCGTGCGCACGGTAGCCCTTGGCCCGCTGCGACAACAAGTCGATGCCATTGACCGGCAGGGCCACTACCCCAAGGCGATTCTCCAGGAGCTGGCCGCAGCGGGGGCCATGAGCGCCCACCTGGACGCACCACATGGCTCGGGCGACTTCTTCCTGGCCATTCAGGCTATCGCTGAGGCCGCCAAGGTGTGCGGGGCCACCGGCTTCATGATGTGGTGCCAGTCGGTCTGCGGCCTGTACCTTCAACAGTCCGGCAACCCGGCGCTGATGGGGGAGGTGCTGAGCCGCCATGTGGCCGGCATCGGCATGGGCGGCACGGCCTTGTCCAACCCCATGAAAAGTTACGCCCAGATCGAGAGCCTGCTGCTCAAAGCTACCAAAGTCGATGGTGGCTACATGGTCAACGGCACGCTGCCGTGGATCAGCAACCTGCAGGCCGACCACTACTGCGGCGCGATTGCCGCCATCCCTGAGAGCGGCACCGAAGTCATGTTCCTGCTGCGCTGTAACGCCCCCGGCATGGAACTGGTGGAATGCCCGACCTTCTCCGCCATGGAAGGCACCGGCACTTACGCACTGCGCCTGAAAGACTACTTTGTTGGCCAGGACGACATCATGGCCGACCCAGCTAAACCCCTTATCGCCCACATCCGCGCTGCCTTTGTGATGCTGCAATGTGGCATTGCCGTGGGCATCATCCAGGGCGCGATTGAGTCCATGTGGGCGGTCGAGCCGCAACTGGGCCACGTCAACCAGTACCTGGAAGACCGCCCCGACACCTTGCAAGCCGAACTCAACGCGCTGGTGGCCCGGGTGCAAACCATGGCCCAAACCCCGTTCGATGGTTCCACCGAATTTTTCATCGACGTGCTTGATGCCCGCGCCCACGGGGCCGAGCTGTGCCTGCGTGCCACCCAGTCGGCCCTGATGCACCAGGGCGCACGCGGCTACCTGATGAGCTCCGACGTGCAGCGCCGGGTGCGCGAGGCCCATTTTGTGGCCATCGTCACCCCCGCCATCAAACACCTGCGCAAGGAAATCGCCCGCCTGAGCGCCGAGGAGATGCCCGCATGAACGCCGCACCCGAGCTGACCAGCACGGCCAGCGCCACCCCGTTTCTGCAATTCATCTGCAAAGCCTGCGGCCTGATCTACGACGAGGCCGTGGGTGATGCCGACAGCGGCCTGGCTGCCGGTACCCGCTTTGCCGACATCCCCGACGACTGGGCCTGCCCGCTGTGCGGCGTGACCAAAGCCGACTTTGAAGCCTACACCGCACCCAGCCCAGAGGCACAGTGCGCCAAACTGCCCGACTGTGGCCCGGTGGCCTCCACCCGCGCCCGTCACCGTGCCGGTGTTGTCATCGTTGGCGCTGGCCGTGCCGGTTGGCAAATGGCCGAACACCTGCGAGCCACCGATGTCAACATCCCCATCACCCTGGTCACCACCTGCGCCGGTGACATCTACGACAAGCCGCTGCTCTCGGTGGCCATGGCCCGCCAGATCAGCCCCGACAAACTGGTGCGTGAAAGCGGCACAGCAGCCGCCGCCCGCTTAAGGGTGCGCCTGCTGGCCCACACCCACGCCATCAGCATCAGTGCACAGAGCCAACAACTGCGCACCACCCGTGGCACGCTGCGCTACGACCAACTGGTGCTGGCCCACGGGGCCCAAGCCGCGCTGCCCGCGCCACTGCCCGCCAACCTGTGCTGGCGCATCAACCACTTGGGCGCTTACCTGCAATTGCGTGCCGCCTTGGGGGACAAGCCGAAAGACGTGCTGATCATCGGTGCCGGGCTGATTGGCAGCGAGCTGGCCAATGACCTGGCCCTGGGTGGCCACCACATCACGCTGCTGGACGTGCAGTCTGAGCCACTGGCCCGCTGGCAAGCTGAACAAGCCGGTCAACAGGTGCTGCAAGCTTGGGCCGCGCTGCCGATCCGTTTTGTGGGCGGTGTGACAGTGGCCTCTGTAGAAAAAGTCGGCAGCCGCATCCGTGTGACCACCGAGTGTGGCCAGCAGTTCGAGGCCGACCAGGTGATCGCCGCCACCGGCCTGCAAACCCCCAGCCGACTCGCCCACAGCGCCGGTCTGGCCTGGCAAAACGGCATTGCGGTCGACCCGCACACTCTGCGCACCAGCCAAACAGCGATTCACGCCATGGGCGACTGCATCAGCATCCACGGCCAAGCCAGCCGCTACATCGAGCCGATTGCCCGTCAAGCCAAAACCATTGCGGCGGCCATTGCCTGCTGTGCGCCTGAACCGTATGAGGTGCGCCCGGTGGTGGTGCGGGTCAAGACCACCTCGCTGCCGCTGACGTTGCATTGAGGCGGTGCCCCTTGCTGGCTAGCGGCAAGCCGTGGTGGTGCCAGCGGATCAAACTCGCTGGCAGCTTGGGGCTGACACCATCGGACAGCCAACGTCTGTCAACGCTGCTTATGCATGGCTATCCATAAGGGTCGACAGAAGCCATTGAGATGACGGATGCCATCGACAGGACCCGACCCCTATGCGGTCTGTCACATTGTGGATCTGCCATTTGCTGTCGTTCGGTTAAAGTCCATGCCCTCAGGGTGAGGGTTGCCCATGTCGAGCACTTCGCATCTCAAGGGGCATCGGCTCCCCAGTGGCTTGGTTTGAAAAAACATGATCTGGCACTTTTGGCGGGATGGCGGCTGATGCGTTTGGGCAAGCTGTGGCTTTAAAAGAAGGAAAACAATATGCTGTTAACTGATATCGCCGTCGAGCACACGCTGGTGTCCAAAAAGAATGGCGTTCGTCAGACTTATCTGCTGCATCCGTTTACCAATACGCAGCGGGATACGCTTGGTAAATTCGAGATCGTTCGTGACATCCGTGAGCCAGGGTTCAAAGAAGTTAAACGCTCAGCCTTCGTGACGTTTCAACAATTGGCGGAGTTGTATGCGAAAGGCGTACTCGAAGAATTCGGGTTTTCCGTTCGCATGTGTCCAGGTCAGGGCACGTACCCCACTGCGAATCCCGTCAAAAAGATCCTGCCAACCAGCATCAGACCAGACTCACCGTTCATCCGGGCTGTTCAACAGGTGGATGTTTCAAAACCTGCTAATCGCGAATTGAGAACAGCTTTACTTCGCACCAACGTCAAACTTTAACGGTAATGACGCTATCAGATAGGGGAGCACCTGTGAATCCATCCGTTGCCCATGCCGAACTCATCGCCACTTTCAAGCGGGCGCAGGCAGATGCTGCTCACAAGTTCGGATTGATCAAAGCTGCTGCGCAAAAGGGCCCCAAGGCAATCCAAGCGGCCACCGAAACAGCTGCAAAGGCCGCAAAACGCAGGGACTCGTATGCAAAGAAGCTGGATACCTTGGGGGTGAGTCTCAAGGATTGAGTGCGGCCCCGCCTACTGCCAGACACCCGTCATTGGCGACTACCCCCAACTGGCAACAAGCGATAGCAGCAACCGACCCCACAACTGTCATTCACACACGCGACTGTGCTGCCAAAAAGCTGACGTTCAATTCATCTTCTGCTTAAGACAGCTGTGTCGCGATTGCGGTCGACCAGCATGCCCGCCAAGAGAGTGCCCTGTCGGCAAATTGCAGAAATTGACATTGAAAATGTCGTTCCCCCGACCACGTGAAGCCTGTTCTCGACCGCTATCGCAGCTGCTTAATACGCTCTTGAAGAGCCAGGGCTGTTGGGATGTTCATCGCTGCAAGTGCAGCAGCTATCTCGACAAGCGCCTGCCGCGCCTGAGCGTGTTGCGACAGTGCCTGCGCGTTGGAACTCAATGCAGCCGCTACCAGCTCCACCAATGCGTCGCCCGTACCCTCGCGGTACCAGCGACTTGAAGGCTCGCGTTCCTTCAGCATGGCGGCGAGCCAGCGAAGCCCGTCAAGCCTAAGTGGGGCACCGAACTTTGTCGTCAGGAGTTGGCAGAAACGGGTGACACATTCATCGTCGCGAGCTAGGTGCGCAGCGGCCCAGCGTTCGTAGAGATCCTTCATCCGCATAGCCGCGCTCGGGTTCAGCCGAGACAGGGCGTCCTCGTTCCCAAAGCCAAGCAGGTCGCAAATCAAGCGCTCACCGTAGAACCAGAGGCCGGGTTGAGACCAATCGGCTGCGAGGCCGTACTCCGCGGTGGCCCGCCAGACGCGCTCGAATGCCACTGGGTCGTCACCTTTCCCGAGGCGCAGGAACAAGCTGCGAATGAAGTGCTGCAGCGCGTAGTGCGCGGCCGGACCGTGGGCGAGAACGGGCTCCCAAACCGCGCGTGCTTCCCCTGCCGGTGCCGCAATCGACAGGGCTCCGAGCTTCAGAAGGATGTCGTAGCCGAGGTTCTGGCTCGGCAGGTCGTATTCGCCGTGCTCCTTCCTTTCTCGCGCCTTGGCGCGCGTGGCGTCGTAATCCCAGATGCGCAGCGCCAAGCGCGTGTCGAGATCGCGGTCGCCAGTGCCACCGCCTTCGATAAGCCAGTTAAACAGGACACCGAGGAAGTGACCGTCTAGCGAACCGCCTCGTTTGCGCTCCGGCTTTCCGCGCCAAGTCTGATCGCCGGTCTTGTAGAGTCGCGTGCGGCGCTGAAAGTCCAAACGTTCTCGACCCGCGACGACACGCTTGAAATCGAGCTTATCCGGCGTCGCGTTCGGTCCACGGAGTGGAAAGCGTCGCAGCCGCGCGAGCCACACCCCCCAGGCGCGCTCCGTATCGTCGCCATCTCCGTGGTGTGGTGCGAGCAGGACGAGGCCCGACCATAAAAGCCCGGCGCTGAGCAGCCGCCACCATGCGGTGCCAAGTTGATCGCGATTCGCGTGGGCGACGTCGACCACAACGGCGGCCGCTCGCGTGTCGCTGCTCGTCAAAAGGCGCAGGACGGCGGTTTCCCATTCCTGAACGCCATCTCCATTGGCGAGCCACAGGTGCATGACCGCGTGGGCGACGAACTTCAGCTCGTCGCGGAGGCTCCCCATGTGCTTCCTGCGAATCTCCTCTCCTGTCGACGCGACCGCAGCCACACCGGCGCGCACGACTTCGAGCGCCTGCTTCTGCGCTTCAGGGTTCTGGGAGAGCCAAGCGCCGCCCAACGTGACGAGCGCGCCGGCTGCGGCGACACGGCACCTCGATTTCTCGTCCTCATCTTCGCCTTCTGCTCCGGCGTCACACTCTTGGAGCAGATTGAAGAGGTACGCGGCCTCGTCGTCGGTGAGCGATTGGCCGCCCCGAAGCCGCTGCTCGCACCGGTCCGGCGCGAGAAGGTACGAGAGGGTTGGTGCGCTGGCGGTCTGCCACGACTGCACCTCAAGGCTCAGTTCGTGAGGACAGACGAAGCACTGAGTTTCGGCGCCCGTCGCCGGATCGATGCCGGTCTGATAGTTGGCCCGGTCAAGCGCGGCAAAGACCAGCTTGAACTCCAACGCCTCCTTCGGGTCTTCAGGCAGCGCCCAGGTCGACAGCAGCGCTTGAAGACGCCGCGCAACGTCGCCGTCGGCCAACAGGAGTTCGACAACAACATCGAGAAACTTCCGCTGCCGATGGGGCGCCAGGGTCCAATCACGCGCGAAGTCAAACATCGCCTCGCCGCCACGGAGCCAACTCCAAGCGATGAAGTTGTAGCCGATCTGCTTCACGCGAGCGCTGTCCCAATAAAACAGGTGCGGGAACGTAATCAGGGCCGAAAGGGACCCCGTCAGCAGCAACGGCCGATACTTGGCGACGTTGAGAAGCACGCTGACGAACGCCGCGGAATTTCCCTCCCGGAATATCCTCTCGGTATGAACGGTGATGTCCTCACCCGCGTCGAGCCGCAGCGTAAGCCAGCGCTCCAGCGCATCGAGAGCGCAGAACAGGTTTCCGTTGCCCAAGTCATTGGACTGCGGCCAGCCGAATACCTGCCACCAGCCAGGGAAGGTCTTCTCCGACCCGTCCGCAAATTGCAGTGTCACCCCAGGAGTCCCGCCGATTCGACCGTTTATGACCTCGGTGACCCATTGCTCCGTGCAGAAGTTCACCAGCGCGATGAGCGAAGCGAGCGCCGTTTCCGGGGCCAGATGGAAGAAGGGAAAGAACGGGCTTTTCCAGAAGGCAGTTGGGTACGCATCCTGGGCGTATTGGAGGCCAAGGTCCAATTCGAGCCGCGCGCTCCGGTACTCCTGTTCCGGCTGGTCATCAATAATGAGCGCGAGCAGGACTTCGGCCGCCAGCTCAGGCTGCGCACGCATCAGAGACTGGATGCCGTTCTCCTTGATGCAGGCGGTCCGGAAATCCATGTCGACCCTGTCGCTGGCCCCTAGTGGCCAAGGCGGCAAGCGTTCGCGGAACGACCCGAGTGAGACCGGCATCTGACTTCGATTTTTGTGCCGTGCCTTGTATTCGGCATCGGTCTTCAGACGCTCGGCGTGCGTCTTCGCCTGCTGTAGCTGAATCTCGGCGATGCGCCGTTTGACGTCAACGTCGATCTCTCGGCGTCCCGCGAGTTCGAGAGCCCAGTTCCCGACCTCGGTCGGCAGGTCGGCCGAGCCGGCCAGTGGTGCGGTGTACAGCAACGGCTCACGCGTCAGGTACATCGCGCCGTGGCCTTTCTCGACCTGTACGGTCCGAGCCATGGCGAGCGCCATCTCCGTCATCTCCAGGCGGAAAGGCATCGGATTGCCGCTGCTCAGGGTGTGTGGCGTCTTCGTCAGCCAGGTCTCGATGACCTTCGCGAGAGCGGACGAAACCAGCCCAGCTAGTCGCGCCCGCTGCGCAATGAGGAAGCGGAGAACGGGCGGCCACCGGCCAAAGACAATTGAGCGGTACTGCGCCTCCATGTACAAGCCGACCGCCGCGTTCAGTCCCATTCCGCCGCCGGTCGGCACCGTCGCGATGTGGTGAAAACGCAGAAGCAGCCGGGTGAAGTGTTTCGCGCCGTTGCCAAGCAGGAGGTCGACGCGTTCGGTCAGGAAGCGTTCGGCGTCAGGGTCCAAGCACAGCGCGTCAAGGAGGATATTGCCCGCCAACTCGTTCGTCGCGGCCTCCGAGTGCCCAAAGGCGTCGTCCCAGGCCATGCCAGTCTCGGTCGGCTGTCGCAGCAGGAACTGGCCCAGCATCCGGAGCGCGTTCGTCCAGAGCGGATTGCCGGCCAGAGCGGCCCATTGCGGTGTATCAGTCCGAATCTGCTTCAGGAACTGGAAGCGCGCCCAATCCGCCGCGAGATCGTGCTCGAACTCGATGCGGTTGGTCCGCTCGTTCAGGCGCAGCGGAAGCTCGTCGGGCCGCTGCGTGAACGTCGCCGTGTCCGTCGGCTCCAAGTCGGTCAGCGCGAAGCTGCGCTCGAACGATGCTTCTCGCTGGGCGAGGCGCATCATCAACGCCTGCACGTCGGCGCGGTCCTTCGTCCAGTAATTCCAGAGGCGGTCGGCGATGGCAGTATGAGACGCCAGTCCGCCGGCGTTCGACCGCAGCGCCGCGCCCGCCTTGATGACCCACGCCAGTGTCCGCAGGTTCGTCAGCGCCGCGATGGTGTCGTCATGCGCGACCAACCAGCTCAGGATGGGCGACGGCAGAAGCGCCAGCTTTACAGCATCGCTCTTGAGCACCTCGACCTCGACGAGATGCGCTTTCCGCCGGCCAAGTATCGTCTCTTCGCCTTCGACCCAACTCTGCGTCTGCGTGACGATGACGACCTGCCACGCACCCTCGGTCTCTTCGCCGTCACTCTGCAGGATGGCTTGAAGCAGCTGGCGGATGACGACGAATTCGCCGGCCTCGATGCGTTCCGCAGAGTCGATAACCAGCACGTTCTGCGGCTTCGCCGTCGCGTTCAGCACCAGCGAAAGTTCGTGCGTCAGGGGAAGGGCACTGCGCCGCGCCGCGCTGAGCGCCGTCTTCAGGTCGACCGGACCGAACCACACCTGGTTCCAAGAGGGATACGCGCCGTCCAACACCGACTTGACCAGCGCCGACTTGCCCGAGCCCGACTCCCCGAAGACCACAGTGACCGGGTTGTCGGTGACCGCTGCCTGTAGCAGCGCTTTCTCGGTCGTACGGGGCACGGCATAGCCTGAGGGCAGCTCCGTCTCTATCCGCGTTTTGTGGTCCGCAGTGATGTTGGATAGCGTCGCCCAATCACGCTCGAAGTCTGGGTGATGGCGGAGGCCGAACTGGCCCCGGAGCAAGGAAAACAGGTCTGGGACGGTGATGGTCCCTCTGCGAAGGCGTACATCTTTCGCGACGTTGATGAGTTCCATCCAGAGAGCCTGCGCCTGGTCGTCACATCCAGACGCGAGCAAGCGCCGGCATTGCGCGATAGCCTGGTTCTTATCATTGGAGTGCACGAACTGCAAGTCGGTCGGCAGCACGTGCAGGCGGCGAATGAGCTCAATGGTTTCTTCGTCGGTCGCGCCGCCGGGCTTCTGCACGCTGTCGAAGACGCGCGACTGCCTCTTATTGCTGCGGATGCGGCTCATCGAGAGCTCTTTATCCGTGCCACTGCACGCGCTCTTCACTTCGCTCCACGCCGGGTTGAACTCTTGATGAGTGCCGAGTGTCACCAAGGCCAACCCGTCGGTCGAGCGGTTGAATGGTCCTTGCTGGTCACGCCACTGTTCCCAGGAGCGCGTTACGAAGTCAGCGGGGAGGCCGGCCGCGGTCACCTGCAAATTGCCCTTCGCCGAGATCGCAAGCCGCCGCTGCGCGGTGGTGGCCTGGGCCGTCAGCAGCAGGTCGTCGATGCGCCACCCCAAGGTCGAGACTTGGGCTTGGACCTGCGTGGCGACGCCGATACCTGGTGCCTGCTCACCTGACAGGGCCTTCACCAATTGCCAGGCATTTATCAGGTCCTCGAAATCGAACCCGGCGCCGCTCGTCGACCGGAGCGTCGCGGGCGCGCTTTTCGCACTGCTGCCATGAGGTGCTTTCGGCTTCGATATGTTCTTAAGTGCGGCCATTGACTCCCTAATGCTTGTAGCTCTGGATTATTGTCACATCGGACCCCAGTCTAATCTGATCCGAGCCGTTGCCGTGTAGGTAGGCTCTGTTGCCGATAGCTTGAAGGATCATGCAAACGGCGGTTTCGCGAGAACCTGGTGCCTCATGCGGGGTTCAAGTTGCGGGATTCGTGCTGAACACTTTTTCACTGCTCCAAACCGGTCACTCACGTGTGTCGGCAGATGGCCCACAGCACCCCACAAGCCTTGCAGCCTTTGCCTAGCCAACTTCAGCAAATTCATTGCTCAGAGAATCACATAACAAATACACCCATAGCCATTGATACACCTAGGCTAGTAGCTATTATTTGCGCAGCAATCCATCAGCCAATTACACCCTTGCAAGCGCCGCTCGCTACAAGGCCATCAAGCTTTCTTGACCCGCTCAAGCATGTCGTGAATGACGATTTTTCGAATAGCCCGCAGCAGCATCAGTTCCCCGCCTTGCACGGCACGCACCGCAGCCGGATCTGGGCTTTGCGCGATGAGCACTTCAAAGCCTTGCGTGATGTCATCCATGAGCGCGTCCGCAGCGACGGGCAGTTTTTTCTCCATGCTTTCAAGTTCGCGCGCCACGGTGTCGGCTTTCAGCCCCAGGCGCTCACCGGCTTTGAGCAGCTTGCCCCGGGTGATCTCATCAAAGTAGTTCGCGCCTTCAATCGACAAGGCCAGTTCAACTCGGGGCCAGGTTGGCATCTGTTGGGCATAGGTCCTGGTGGCATAAACTGCGGTGCACAGCAGGTCATAAAACGGGGCCAGACTCACACCTTCGTGGCTCACCCCAAACGAGATATTTTTCAGGTGGTTGTCGCCGTTGCCAACGAGCACATTAAAAAGCAGCCAGCGGTAAAGCTGGATGCGGGCCACCGCTTTTTGGCGGCACATCTGGATGGCTTCGGCCAAGGTTTCCAGATTGGCTTGCCGATATTTGAAGGCGCGTGACTTGTTGAGCAACTGGCAGGTGTCGATGATGTGCATGCGCTGCGTGGCGGCATCGCCGGGTGCGCGTACCCGGTCAAATCGTTCAATGAGATACACCGGCGCTGGCACGTACAGCCGGTCGACGCTTGGCACCGTGACCCCCACCGCCTTGGCCAGGCGCATGGTGAAGAACTCGTTCATCACCGACGAGGGGTAGTCCGCCGACAAGGTGTTGGGCTTGAGGATGTGTGTGGAGGGTGTGCCTGCCAGAGGCTCCAACAGCGCATGGTCTTGCCTGACCACCACCATCTTGTGCTGAGCCCCGGCCAGCGACATTCGCTTGGGGGCATCCTTGCTCAAAGAGCTATACGCAAGCTTGCTGATACGCCGCTGCAGCTCGGCCAGGGCCAGTGGCTTCAAGCCCTGGGGCGCTTCTGGGACATCGGGCTCGCGCAGCACCAGTGAGCCTGCTGACTCTGCGCCAAAGTACGCCAGCAGAGCAAATGCGTCGGACTGGTCGAGCTTGGCCTCTTTGGCCAACACCTCACGCAAAAGCTCTTCGGGCAGCAGGTTGTCAAAGTACCACTGCACGGGGCGAATGGTGGCACCATCCGTATGCACCGGGGTGCTCATTGGCAAGCCGGGCGACAGGCTGAATGCCTTGGGGTCTTGCCGCCAACTGGCGGCGTATTCAAACGACCAGATGTCGTCCAGCGCCCGGAGCTGCCCGACCAAGCGGTCATTGACGGAAATGTTGAGCACCCGGGACAGCGGGCTCATACGCTGCCGACCTTGTTGGAACGGCGACGCGGCAGCGGCCGCAGCCCCTTGGCCTGTAGCGCCTGGAGTTCGGCCAAGGCTTTGTCGGGCACATCCACCTTGAGCTGCAAACCCACTTCGTCCAGCAGCTTGAGCACCAGGCCAAGTTGCACGGATTCTTTGCCGCGCTCAAACTCACCCGCAAACACAGGTCCCACGCCAGCA
This sequence comes from Comamonadaceae bacterium, assembly GCA_008080595.1. Classification (GTDB taxonomy): domain Bacteria; phylum Pseudomonadota; class Gammaproteobacteria; order Burkholderiales; family Burkholderiaceae_C; genus Rhodoferax. The sequence goes on along the minus strand of VIKI01000036.1, from coordinate 30,938 downwards.
CTGCCTGCGGCATCGTCAAGGCGAACCCCTTGTGAGCGACGGGTGGCGCGAACCAGCATGCCCAGTTCAGCGACGGTGGTGATGGGGATCAGCATCTGGAGACCTCAAAATCTATGCGGTTGCAAAGATTTTAGTCGGCTTACATTAAGTCTGCACCAAAATATATGCGATTGCATATTTCCAAGCATCGTCTCGCACCAGGATGGCAAAAACTATGCGATCGCATGGATTTGCAAGACGATCCCTCTCATCGTCAATGGCAGCATCGGGCGGATCTTTGCGGAGCGAGTCTGACAATGGGTATTTGTGCCTCTAGCCCATGATTCATATGCGCTAACAGCTATGTTTTTTATAACAACAATCGCCTAATCACCATCCCCCTCAGAAACAACGCTCAGAGCAATCCCACTCCAGAATCTGCCAGCGCGTGGTCCCCGCCGGGCAGTCGATGTAGGCCTGGGTGTCGCTCTGCTGGCGCAGGGTCAAAGCGACGCGGACACCGCGCAAGGCGGGCAGCGTGGACTGCTCGACCGTCCAGATGCCGTCTTCCAGCTTGCCAAACGAGATTTCAAAGTCCAGCAGTGCCGCCGTCTGCTCGGGGTGCTGGGCCAGCACCTCGGCCAGGCTTTGCCCGGTGGCTGCGCCGGGGGGCCAGGCGCTGTGGCGTGGCCGCACCTGCATGGCGTAGCGCCCGGCGACCAGAAAACGCGCCTGCGTGTCATGGCCTGCCGCGTCAACGCTGGCCAGTGCGATGAAGCACCCGGTGGAGTCGGGCAGGCGCTCCCACACTTCCAGGTAGCGGGCATGGATGCCGGTCTCGATCACGCGGTCTGGTGTCTCGAACACCATCAGCCCGGCATCTGCGTCCGGGCGCGGCGGTTGAAAGTCCAGGCGGCGCTGCCAGGTGCAGACTTCGCCTTGGGGTGTTTGCGCCACCTCGGTCACACCGCAAAAACCTTGCTGGCGGGCCAGCTCCAGTGGCGCATCGGCCGCCGGTGCGGGGCATGGCACACGCAAGTCAGCATGCCACAGGCCGGTTTGCAGCCAGTGCACAGAGGTGCGGTCATCGCGTTGCTCAGGTGTTTCCAGCAGCTTGCGTACCCAGACACCGCGGTAGCGCTCAGGCACCGGCTTCATTCACAGGCTCCGGGGAACGGTGGCAGGCTGCGGTAAAACGCCATGTCGTGGTTGGGCCAGATCACCGCGCCGGTGTCACGCGCCAGGGCCTTGAGCTTGCGGATGCTGGCCAGCGCTTGGGCCTCGCGCCCTTGCCACAGGGTGCCGGGGGCAATTTCGTCGTCCAGGTTTTCTTGCAGGTCGGCGGCATCACCGGCCAACAGCACCGGCGGGCCTTTGGGCAACTCGATCAGCATCGACATGTGGCCCAGCGTGTGTCCCGGTGTCAGCACCGCCTGCACGCCGGGCAGCACGCTGTATTCGCCGTGTTGCAGGCAGAACGGCAAGGGGGCTCCGGCATCGTCAAGCAGCTCGTCGGCAAACACCGAGGTATCAACACCACTGCGGGCGGCAGTGACTTCATCACTTTGCACATGGATTTCGGCCCCGCAGCCACAGCGGCGCAACTCCTTCAGCCCGCCCGCGTGATCAAAGTGCAGGTGGCCGATGAAGATCACATCCACGTCGGCAGCCGTCAGCCCCAGGCGGCCGTTGGCGGTTTCAATCAGGTAGGCCAGGATGGGCGCTTCAATCTGCTGCCCTCGGCCCCGGTTCAGGGTCGAGATGGACTTGTCATAGCGGTGGGTGGCGGTGAGCAGCGGCCACATTTTTTTCACTTGTGTCATAGCGTGCCTCTCTGGGTGCGTGACCCAACATCTTAGAGCTTGGGGCGAAACCCATTTTCAATCGCCTGCGCCATCCGCGCCGCCACTTCCTGCGCCAGCAAGCGGCCTTTCTCGGCGCTGGAGCCGCGTGCCGAAGACAGCACGCCGGACGGCGGCACCCAGTCGGTGCGGGTGGGGTACATGTCATAGGGCGGAAAGTCAGCCGGGCCATCGTCGGGAATCAAATCGAGCCGTACCAGGGATGGGTGGTAGTGCAGCATCATCGAGGTTTCCAGCACGGCAGCGTGTTCCAGCGCAAAGCCGGGAAAACCTTCGGGGAACACATCGGCCAGCGTGGCCGGGGTCATGAAGTCCCAGTACTCCAGCCGCATCACTTCCAGTTGGGTGTGGGGGCCGGCATCACGCAGCCCCAGGTCAATGCCTTCGATCAGAAACCACTGGTTTTCATAGTGGCCGTTCACCACCACCAGCTGCGTGACCCCATGGCGGGCAAACTCGCGCACCGCATCACGCACCGAGCCAATCAGCGTGGCGGCATCGACACTGGTGGTGCCACAAAAATGCTGGCCGCCGCCGCACTTGGGCTGGGACTTGTAGCCGTAAGACAGCGTCGGGGCCACCAAGCCGCCGACCCGTTCTGCCGTATCTGCCGCCACCGAGGCCGACAGCAGGCCATCGGTGCCCAGCGGCAAATGTGGCCCGTGCTGCTCCAGCGCACCCACCGGCAGCAGCACGGGAGGCTGGTCGGTGTTGATGCGGCGCTGGTAGTCCAGCCAAGAGAGTTGATTCATCCAGACGGTGCTCATGGGGTTTCCTTGTTTAAAAAAGTGGGTGAAGCTTCGCCGGTGTCGGTGGCCTCAATCAGCGCGGCGCAGCCAATCAGTGCGCCGCCCATCCATTCCAGGGTGGACAAATGCTCGCCACCCCACCAGGTGGCGCTGAGCACGGCCACCAGCAATTCGGCCAGCATCACCACACCGGCGCGACCACTTTCCATGTGCGTCACGCCAAATTGCCAGGTGGCAGTGGCCAGCAGCATCCAGCCAAAGCCGTAAGCCAAGACAGCCAATGACACCGGCAGCGTCACCGCAGGCACCGGCGTGCCCAGGCCCAGCACCCACAGGCCCGAGAGAACGCCGCAGCCCAGAAACACGGCGGCGGTTTTGGAGCGAATCGGAATAGCTTGGCCGGCCCGCGCGATCACGTTGTTACCGGCAAACGCCAGCCCGGCGGTCAGCGCCAGCACATCGGCCACGCTCAGCGGTGTGACCAAAGCCCGTGCACCACCCAGCACCAGCCAAAGCCCGGCCAGCGCCACCCCCACCGCCAGCTTGCGCCGGGGGCCGACCCGCTCGCCCAAAAACAGCCAGCCACCCAGCACCGACCAGACCGGCGAGAGGTAGAACAAAAACATCACCCGCACCACGTCGCCCAACATCAGTGCGTTGACAAACGAGGTGTTGGCCCAGCCGCCCACCAGCGCCAGGGCCAGCACCAACGCGGCTTGTGGTCGCCAGGCCAAGCGCTCGCGCCACAGGTAAAACGCCAGCACCAAACCCACCGGGCCGTACACCAGCATCGACAACACCGGCCCGCCCAAGCCGACGCCGACGAACTGCTTCAGCGGCCACCAGGACAAGCCCCACAGCGACGATGAAAACAGCAGCACCAGCAAGGGCAGCGCCGTCGAACGATTGGCACTCATGGCATCACCGAGCCGCCATTGGGCCCGAGCACCTGGCCGCAGTAGAAGCGCGACAAGTCAGAAGCCAGAAACAGCGCGGTGGCGGCAATCTCCTGTGGCTCGGCAATGCGGTGCTGGGGAATCTCCAGCTCCTTGTCGATAGCGCTCTGGCTCATGGCCTCCAAGGACACCATGGCGGTAGCCACCGGCCCCGGCGCAATGGCGTTGACGCGAATCTGCGGTGCAAATTCACGCGCCAGCGAACGTGTCAGGCCAATCACCCCGGCCTTGGCCGCGCAATACGGCGCAAACTGCGCCCGACCGAGCAGCGCCAGGTCAGACGCGATGTTGATGATGACACCCTGGCGCGATTCAACCTGGTGTGGACTTATTCCCTCTCCCCCTGGGAGAGGGTTAGGGTGAGGGCGGATGTTTGGGTCACTTTGCTGCGGACAGCCCTCACCCACACCACTCTGGTGCGCCAGCATGCCCGGCAAAAAGGCGCGACAAGTCAAAAACACCGACTTCAGGTCTACACCCAGCATCTGGTCCCAGTCGGCTTCGGTGGTCTGCAAAAACGGTTTTTCCTGGAGGATACCGGCGTTGTTGACCAGCACATCCAGCCCACCACACGTCTGCTGCACCTGGGCCGCCAGGCGGCTCACGTCGGCAGACTGGCTGACATCGGCCTCCAGCGCCCAGGCCTGGCCACCCAGGTGGTGGATTTCTTGCACTAGCGCATCCGCCTGCATGCTGCGGCCCAGGTGGTTGACCACCACCGCCGCGCCCGCCTGGGCAAAAGCCAGCGCAATGGCCCGGCCAATGCCGGTGGCAGCCCCGGTGATGAGTGCGGTGCGGCAGGACAGTGACAGGCTTAAAGCGGCGGCCATCAGCTCATCACCTCACCGTTGCTGACCACCATGGCCTGGCCAGTCAAGGCGCTAGCATCAGCACTGGCCAAAAAGAGAAAGATGCCCGCCAGGTCTTGCGGCGTGAGCATGCCGGGCAAGGCTTGTCGGGCGAGCAATTCGCGCTCAACCTCTGGTTCACTGCGGCCCTGCTGCTGCGCCATGCTGGCCAGCGAACGCATGGCGGCCTCGGTGCGAACCCAGCCCGGGCACACCGCATTGACGCGAATGCCGCGCCCGCCAAGTTCAAACGCCAGCGAGCGCGTCAGGCCAATCACGGCGTGCTTGCTGGCCACATAGGCCGAAAAATCGGGCACGCCGGTCTTGCCCCAGATGGAGGACTGGTTGATGACGCTGGCCCCTGGCGGCATCAGCGGCAGCAGCGCACGGGTCAGGCGCACCATGCTGACCACGTTGTTGTCCAGCAGACTGGCCCAGCGTGCCATGGCATCGGGGGAGGGGCTGTCGATGGGTGTGGGGTATTCCACCCCGGCGTTGTTGACCAGCACGTCCACCTGCTGCCATTGAGCCCGCAGGTAGGCGGCGAATGCTTGTACCTCGGCATCGTTGCTGAGATCACACACCGTGGTGTCTACATCGGCTACGGTGGCCAGTTCCTGGGCCAGTGTTTGCAGCGTGGCGGCATCCCGATCCAGCAGCATCAGCCGTGCCCCCTGCGCCGCAAAGGCCTGCGCCAAACCCCGTCCAATGCCACCGCCCGCGCCGGTGAGCACCACAGTTTTTCCGCTCAAGGCGTAGTTGAGTTTCACCTTACACCGCCGTCAAGAAGGACACACCGACCGCGCCCAGGAAGCCATCTGCCCTGCCCGGCGCACCCGGTGGCAGCACCTGGCCGTAGTCGCTGGCCAGCACCCGTTTGACCCGGTTCACATGAAAGCTGTGCAGCAACTCGCGCACCGGGGTCACCTGGGCGTAGTCCGTGGGGTACAGCTCGCGGTGAAAAGCTGGCAGGCGATGCCAGGGCATCGTGGGGCGCTCATGGTGGGCGTTGTGGTAACCAAAGTTAAGCCACAACAGGTTGAGCCAGGGGCGGTTCAGCCCCACCACATTGCTGTAAGTGTTGGCCTGCTCGTAGGCGCGGTCACGCAGCTTGTCCGCCGGAATCGGCTGGTCGTTCAGGATCGGATAGGCATCGTAGGTGTGCTGAAAACAATCGGCAAAACGCAGCACCGTGACAAACACCAGGTAAGCCAAAAAGTACAGCAGCAAGGCCTTGAGCGACCACCAGCCCAGCAAGGCAAAGGCACCCAGGCGGATGGCCGCGATGCCCAGAATGCGGCCTCTGGCGGTGCGTTTGCGCTCGTCCTGAAACGGCAGCGCCAGCACAAAGACCCGCATCAAAAACTCCACCGCCGGAAAGTAGGCCCACTCCAGCGCCAGTACGGTGTGGCGAAACCAGGCTGGCGCACGCAGCAAAAAGCCGCGCACATCAAACGTGATCACATCAGCCCGCTCCACATGGTGGCGCATGTGTTTGCGCCGCATGTCGGCAAAGCCGGCGTAACAACTGCCGTTGAGCCAGCTCATCAAAGTGCCCCAGCGCTCATTGGCTGCGGCGGACTTGAAGATCGCGTTGTGGGCGAATTCGTGAATGAAATAGGCCGACCAGATCAGCGTTTGGGTCAGCAGACAGAAACCCAGCGCATTCAACATCCAGGACGGCTCCCCCAGCAAAGCCACGCCAGCGGCATAGCCCAGCAGGGTGAAGCTCAGTGCGGCCAGATTCGGCCACAGGCCATCGGGGTAGCGAAAAAACTGCGACATCTTGTGCCTTTCAAGTCAGGCACGGCGGCGCAGCATGCTGGGGTATTTCACCCAGCATGTCTGCCAGCACACCGCGCTGGTGAGGGTTTGGCCTGCTTACTTCTTGGTCAACGCGGTGACGAATTGCGCATCAAACGTGGCCTCGGCCGCCGGGATGGTTTTGATCTGGTTCTTGGCTTTGAGCAGCTCACCAATGATTTCGCCGCTGGCGTAGTAGGAGGTGGTTTCCTTGGCTTTCACAAAGGCTTTGGGCATCTCGGCCAGCGGGATGTTGTAGACGCCAGAGAGTTGTTCCTTGACCTCTTTGGCGCTGACACCCATGAACTTGCCGATGATCTTGGCAGACTCATCGGGCTTGGCTTTCATGTAGGCCAGGCCGTCCAGGTAGGCCTTGATCATGCCAGTGATCTCAGAAGGCTTGGCCTTGATGACCTTGTCGTCAAACACCATCACGTCGGCAATCAGGCCGGGTGCGTTTTTGGAAGAAAACACCACCTTGAACTTCTTGCCGCCGCCCTGCCCCAGGATCTGCGACAGGCTGGGCTCATAGGTCACGCCAATGGGCAACTGGCCGGATGCCATGGCCGCCGGAACTGCCTCGGGGGTCATGCTGACGGGAACAATGTCTTTGTCACTCATGCCATTGGTTTTGAGCGCGTAAGAGAGCAAAAAGTCCGACGGTGACAAGGGGTTGAAGCCAATTTTCTTGCCCTTGAAATCTTTCACGCTCTTGACGCTGGCATCGGCCACGATGGCATCACCGCCGTTGGAGTAGTCGATGGGCATGACCACTTTTTGCGCACTGCCACTGGCCACCTGGCCGACCACCTGGTCATAGGTCAAGTGCCCGCCATCAATCGCGCCCGAGGCAATCGCCGGGGGAATCAGCGCCGGGTCGGTGAAGACCTGCAAGGAGACCTTGAGGTTGTATTTTTTGTAGAGGTCCAGCGCCTCGGCCACATAGAACGGGCCGTAGCCGATCCAGACCACGGTGCCGATTTTCATGGCGGTGGGGCCAGCGGCAAAGCTGGAGGCTGCGGCAAGCGACACGGCCAAGCCCAGGGTGGGTTTGAACAGACGATTCAGCAGGGAAGATGTGCCGGTGCGGGAGGGCTTTTATCCCTCCGTGGAGCCTCTTGCGAGGCCGGAGCACTCTCGGACCAGACATCATGCGAATGCATCATTCGCTTAACCGGAACCCTAGTGCCCCTACGCTAGAGCATTTGCACATCCTTGCACAAATCGCTTTTCTTGCAGTTTTCTAGTACGCAATACACGTGCCAGAATTTTTGTTTAGAAAAACATCAACCCTGCGTTATTCAGGGCTCTGTTTGCACCAAAGGCAGCAGGCACACATCTGAATTGGTGCACGGGCATTTGCTTTGGTGCTAACGCCGGGAATAGACAGTGAGTTCTGGGCGTAAGGACAACACGGCGGTGTGTGGAGGGTCAATAAAATTAACTGGAGTTACGATTAATTTATGTGTGATGGTGCGCGGGTGATCTACTTCAACCGCCTGGCCAGTGGCGAAGTGGTCTTGGTGGCCGCCTATGCCAAGGCCAAGTTTGACAACATGCCCGTATCTGTTTTGAAAATGTGGAAGGAGGCCTACGATGGCTGATGTGAAGATGGACGCTGAAATGTTGGCGTTTGCCAACGATGTTGCCGAATCAATCCGGCAAGCCAAGCGCGGTGAGTTTGCCGCCGTGCACACACCCGAGATGATCGCCGGGTACAAAGCCCGTGGCCGCCCAGTGGGCACGCGCAAAGCGGACACCAAGCAGGCGGTGACCGTGCGCTACAGCCCCGATGTGCTTGAAGCCTTCAAAGCCACTGGCCCCGGCTGGCAAGCTCGCATGAACGATGCGCTGCGCGAGTGGCTGGGGCAACACTCACCAGCATCAGTATGACAACCATCCTATCCACGGATGCACTTTGCAGTTGAATATTCGAAACAAATCAGCATCCAGCCCTTTATACATATGCGCAAGCAGCTAGATTTTTGATAGCTACGCCAAATCTTGACTTGAGAGATAAGCACGCCACCCGCCAAAGTGGCTGATGTCTCGAGCCTGCGCGGTGGCGATGGCTTCGCAGACAAAACCCTGCACCGTGCTGCCGTCGGCCAGCTCAACCGTGCCGATGCCCAGCGGTGCTGGAATGCCCGCCACAAACGAGCCAAACTCGCGTGCGGGTAGCTCCCAAACCTCCAGTTCGATGGAGGCACCGCCGCTGTCCACCCGCAGCATGCCCGGGCGCTGCGGTGGCCCACCGGGCAAGGCGACCAGCTTGTAGCAAGGGGCACTGAAGGTGGTCTGCACCAGTTTGGCCCCGCGCTGGGTCAGTTGCCCGTTCAAGGGCAAGCCGCTCAAATGCGCGCCACACACCGCCACCCGCACCAGGCCCGAGGGGAAGGCCGTGGCATCGGGCGTGGCCGTGGGTTGCAGGTGCGGTGCATGTGGGGTTGCGCCCACGGTGGGCACGGTGCAGTTGTGCAGGCGGGTGGCCAGTGACAGCAGCGGCAAGTCTTGCCCAGCCGGGGCCACCAGCGTCACGCCCCAGGGCATGTTGGCCATGGCCTCGGTCATGAAACCGGTGGGCACGGCCACGGCGGCCAGGTCCAGTAGATTCACAAAGTTGGTGTAGTGGCCCAGGTTGGAGTTGAGCCGGATCGGGTCGGCCTCGACCGCCGCAATGGTGTAGGCGGTGCTGGCCGTGGGCGTGACCAGGCAGTCAATGTCGTTCCACACCGGTAGCGTTTGCTGCTGCAAGGCTTTGAGCTGGTACAGCGCGGCGAAGGTGTCGGGGGCGGTGATCTGGATGCCTTTCTCAGTGATGGCACGTGTCACCGGGTGCAGCGCTTCGGGCTTGGCTTCGATGAAGGCGCGAATGGCCTGGTAGCGCTCTGCCACCCACGGACCTTCGTACAGCAGGGTGGCGACAGCGCGGAAAGGCCGCAAGTCCACCTCTACCGGCGTGCCTCCCAGCGCCACCAGGTGCGCCACAGCCTGGGCAAACTGCGCCGGGCCATCGGGGTTGCCGTGAAATTCCAGGTCCACCTCGCGCGGCACACCAAAGCGGAACGTGCTGGCAGCGCCAAAGTTGTGGCCATGTGGCGGCAGGTTGCGCGAGTACACATCCAGCGGGTCTTGACCCTGCGCGGCGGTCAGCACGGTGGCGGCATCGCCAGCGGTCAGGGCAAACACCGAGACCACGTCCAGCGTGCGGCAAGCGGGTACCACGCCGGTCGCAGGAATACGCCCTACGCTGGGCTTGAGGCCCACCAGGTTGTTCAACATGGCGGGCACGCGGCCCGAGCCTGCCGTGTCCGTGCCCAAAGAAAAACTCGCCAGACCCAAGGCCACCGACACGGCGGAGCCCGCCGAAGACCCGCCCGAGATGTAGTCCGGATTCAGACTGTTTTTGCACGCGCCATAGGGTGAGCGCACACCCACCAGACCGGTGGCAAATTGGTCCAGATTGGTCTTGCCCACCGGAATCGCCCCGGCGGCAATCAGGCGCTGCACCACGGTGGCACTGGCCTCTGGGGTGTAGGCATAGTCCGGGCAGGCGGCGGTGGTCGGGATGCTAGCCAGGTCGATGTTGTCCTTGATGGCAAAGGGAATGCCGTACAGCGGCAGCTCTTTCGGGTCACGACCGCTCAGCGCGCTGGCATAGGCTTGCATCTCATCCAAGCTCAGACGGCGAATCCAGATGTGGCGCTCCAGCGCGGCATCTTCTGCCTGCATCTGCGCGTGCAGTTGTGCCACCAATTGGCTAGGTGTCAGGCTACCGTCCAGATAACGGGCACGCAGGGCGGGGATAGAAAGGTCGAGTCGCATAGGGGTTCTCCAGATTCAAATTGTGTTTAACGCATCAGCACCAGGGCCTGCCCGGCGGTCACCGCCTGACCTTCAGTGCACAGCAGTTGTTCAATCCGGCCATCGCACGGGGCGAGCACGGCAATTTCCATCTTCATGGATTCGATCACCAGCAAGGTTTGCCCGGCCTTGACCTGTGCGCCGACGTGGGTGTGCACCGACCAGATACCGCCTGACACTTGCGAGGCCACCACCTCGCCGTCAAATGCCAGCGCTGCGGCAACACCCGCCGCACTGCGCTCATCCACACCGCCATCGGGGGCTTCAGACACACCGGCGGCACGCCAGCGTTCACGCTCGGCCTCAAACGCGGCTTGCTGGCCTTGTTTGAATTGGCCGATGCTGTCGGCGTTGTCAGCCAGGTAGCGCTGGTAGTCCGACAGGCGAAACGTGCCTTCTTCGATGCGCAAGCTGACTCGTCCTGCGATGAAGTCCTGGCGGTAGTCCAGCAGCTCTTGTGCCCCCATGGGGTAGAACCGAATCTGGTCAAAAAACTGCAGCAGCCAGGGCTTGCCTTGGGCAAATTCACGGGTCTCGCGCCAGCGGTTCCACATCTGCACCGTGCGGCCAACAAACTGGTAGCCGCCGGGGCCTTCCATGCCGTAGACACACAAGTAAGCGCCACCAATGCCCACGGCATTCTCCGGGGTCCAGGTGCGGGCCGGGTTGTACTTGGTGGTAACCAGCCGGTGCCGTGGGTCCAGCGGCGTGGCCACGGGCGCACCCAGGTAGACATCACCCAGGCCCAGCACCATGTAGCGGGCCTTGAACACCATGTCAAACACCGCCTGCATGTCGGGCAAGCCGTTGATACGGCGGATGAACTCGATGTTGCTCGGGCACCAGGGGGCGCTGGGGTTGACGGATTGCATGTACTTGTCAATCGCCAGCCGGGTGGCCGGGTCGTCCCACGACAGCGGCAGCCAGACGGTGCGGCTGGGCACCTCGATGTCGGTGTGGCTGCTCAAGCCCTCTTGCGCTTGCCGCAGGTGTGCCATCAACTGCGCCAGCGGCAGTTGCAGCGGGTCGTAATGCACTTGCAGCGAGCGAATGCCGGGTGTCAAGTCGATGATGCCGGGCAGCGCACCGGCCTCACGCTGGGTCTGTAGCCGGGTCATCAGGGCATGGACCAAGAAGCGCAGGGTCAGGTCGAGCTTGAGTTCGCCAAACTCGATCAGCACATAGGCATCGCCGGCCCGGCGGTAGACCACTTTTTCAGTGCCATTTTTGCCTGTAGTGCTCATCAATACTGCGCAATCAGCTACTGATAATGTAGCATTTGATGATATCTCTTCGCGGGCATCCACCGGGCAAGATTCAACCTGCGGTGAATTTATTCCCTCTCCCCCTGGGAGAGGGTCAGGGTGAGGGCAGATGTGGCTCAGCGCCTGCTGCTGCGCCCGCAGTTGGGCGATGGCCTGGGTATGCGTCATCGGCACAAAGCGCACCGTGTTGCCGGGGGCCAACTGGCCCAGCTTCCACTGCTCGGCCTGCACCACCGTGGCCGGGCAGACAAAGCCGCCCAGGCTGGGGCCGTCCGGCCCAAGGATGACGGGCATGTCGCCGGTGAAGTCAATCGCGCCAATGGCGTAGGCGTTGTCGTGGATGTTGGACGGGTGTAATCCGGCCTCGCCACCGTCGCGTCGCGCCCAACTGGGTTTGGGGCCGATCAGGCGCACGCCGGTGCGGCTGGAGTTGTAGTGCACTTGCCAGTCGGTGGCAAAAAACATTTCCATGTCGTCGGGCGTGAAGAAGTCGGGCGCGGCATGTGGCCCCACCAGCACGCCGATGTCCCAATGGCGGGTGTAGTCGGGCAGCAAGGCGCGGGCGGCCTCGGGGGGCATGGCGGGCAGCGGGGCTTCTTTACCCACATGCAGCACATCACCGGCACGCAACACGCGCCCACCATGGCCGCCAAACTGGCCCAGGGTGAAGGTGGATTGGCTGCCCAGGTACAGCGGCACGTCAAAGCCGCCCGCCACCGCCAGATAGGCACGGCAACCCGCACCGGTCACTTTGCCCAGGCGCAGGGTCTGACCGGCTTGGGCTTGGAACATCGCGCCCATCGGCAGCGCCTGACCGTCCAGCGTGAGTTCAATGGGTGCACCGGTCACGGCCAGTGTCATGGCGCTGCGCAGGCGCAGGGTCGGCCCGGCCACGGTGATTTCCAGCGCGGCAGCGCCTTCGCGGTTGCCGACCAGCCGGTTGACTAGGCGCAGCGCCAGGCTGTCCATCGGGCCGGACGGCGGCACGCCCACGTCCCAGTAGCCGATGCGGCCCGGCCAGTCTTGCACCGAGGTTTGCACGCCGGAGCTTTGCACGTCGATCGCGTGGCTGGGGGCGCTGAAACTGGCCAGGCTGCGCGTGGTGTGGCGGCCCTGGGCAAACGGCGCAAAGTCCATCACGGCACGCAGGTAGCCCAGGTTGGATTCCAGCCCGGCGATGCGGGTTTCCTCCAAGGCCTGCGCCAGCTTGGTCAGGGCTTGCGTGCGGTCGCTGCCATGGGCAATCAGCTTGGCCAGCATCGGGTCGTAATGGGCGCTGACCTCGGTACCGCGCTCAATCCAGGTGTCGACCCGCAGGTCTTTGGGAAAGTGCACCTCGGTCAACAAACCGGTGGACGGCTGGAAGTTTTTGGCCGGGTCTTCGGCATACAAGCGGGCCTGGATGGCATGGCCTTTTGCTTCTATTTTTATAGCTGTTAGCGCAGACATATCGTGCGCTGCAAGCCGAATCATCCATTCCACCAGGTCGATACCGGTGACCGCCTCGGTGACACCGTGCTCGACTTGCAGGCGGGCGTTCNGCCGCATCCAGCACAAATTCCACCGTGCCTGCCGAGCGGTAGTGGGCCTTGGCCGCCAGTTTGCAGGCAGTGTCCAGCAAGGCCTGGCGCACCTCGTCGCGCAGGTTCGGGGCGGGGGTTTCTTCCACCACTTTCTGGTTGCGCCGTTGCAGCGAGCAATCGCGCTCGCCCAGCGCCAGCACGCCACCGGCTCCGTCACCAAAGATCTGCACCTCGATGTGGCGTGCGTCGGCAATGTAGCGCTCCAGAAACACCCCGGCATCCGAAAAATTGGCCTGCGCCAGACGCTTGACCGACTCAAAAGCGGCGCTCAGCGCGGCAGCATCCGGGCACATCTGCATGCCAATGCCGCCGCCGCCAGCGCTGCTCTTGAGCATGACCGGGTAGCCAATGGTTTGCGCCTGCGCCAGTGCGCTGTCCAGGTCGGCCAGCAGGCCGGTGCCGGGCAGCAGCGGCACACCGGCCTCCAGCGCCAAGGCGCGTGCCGTGTGCTTCAGGCCAAACAGGCGCATTTGCTCGGGCGTGGGGCCGATGAAGGCCAGGCCCGCCGCTTCACAGGCTTCAACAAACTGGGCGTTTTCTGACAGAAAGCCGTAGCCGGGGTGGATGGCCTGTGCGCCGGTGGCCAGCGCGGCCTCAATGATGCGCTGCATGGCCAGGTAGCTGCCCGCCACAGCGGCGCTGCCGACACAGACCGCCTCGTCGGCCATGGCGACATGGGTCGAGTCGGCATCTGCTTCAGAATAAATAGCTACTGCCGCAATATCCATATGGCGTAGCGTGCGAATGATGCGGCAGGCGATGGCCCCGCGATTGGCTACAAGTACTTTGGTAAACATGCTCAAACCCTGGTCCTTTTGGCAAGTCGTCCTGCCGTATCTCTGCACCCAGCCGGTCGTCCGGTGGGCGGGCTGGTCAGGCCGGGTTCCAGACCAGGCAACGCACCGGCGTGGGGTTGTAGGCGTTGCACGGGTTGTTGAGCTGCGGGCAGTTGGAGATCAGCACGATCACGTCCATCTCGGCACGCATTTCCACATACTTGCCCGGGGCCGAGACACCGTCTTCAAACGTCAGGCCACCCTCGGGGGTGACCGGCACGTTCATGAAAAAGTTGATGTTCGAGGCAATGTCACGCTTGTGCAGGCCGTAGGGGTTGTGCGCCAGTGCGCTCATGAAGCTGTCGCGGAGGCGCCGCCCAGCGTGTCGTGGCGGCCACAGGTGTCAGCCACGATGCTCAGCATGGGCCGGCCTTCGCTCGACATCAGCACGCTGCCGGTGGTGAGATACAGCGCACGCTGGGCCTGGATGGTGTGCGTCATGCTGTAGTGTTCTTCTGGGTCGTCGGCGCTGAAGAACAAGGTGTCCACCGCCTGGTTGCCTTCCAGGTCCAGGATGCGAAACACCTGGCCCTGGGTGAGTTTTTGCATCCACGGCTCACCGGCGGGAACGATGACATCCACCACTGCGTGGGCCGGGTCGAGTGTGCTGGTTTTGAGAGTCAAAGACATGATGAGTTTCCTTTTGAATTACAAGAACCAGCGCTCGGTGTTGATAAAACCCCGACCGTTTTCCGGGCAGGACAGGCGGCAGGGGTCGGTGGTCCCCGCGGTGCCCGAGCGCCAGGTGCTCAGTTGCACATCGCCCGGCGCATAGCTGGTTGCGTCGTCCAGCGGGTGGGGGGCGGCAGACAGCAGCACCAGCACGTTCATCTCAAAGCGCAAGTCCACATGCTGGCCGGGTGCGCGGTGCGCCCGGTCAAACTGGAGCTGGCCTGCGGCATTGGCCGTGACCTTGCTGAAGAAATTGGCGTTGCCATTGATGTCGCGGCGGCCCAGGCCCCATTTGTTCAGCTCCACCAGCAGGCCTTCCTGGCCGCTGCGGTACATGCTGTTGCGGTGGGTTTGGTAGCTGGCTTGGCCATACTTTTTCTCCAGCGCGGTGGTGTCGAGCACGCCGCACACCGTGTCGTGCCAGCCGCAGGTGTCGGCGGAAATCGAGCACAACACACGCCCCATGTCGGAGTAACACACATGGCCTTGCGTAAGGTAGGCGGTGTGCTGGGCCTTGAGGGTGTCGGGCACGTTGTAGCGCTCGGTTTTTTCTTCCTGGTTAAAGAACAGCGCCGACACATTGGCCGTGCCGCTCAGGTCGGTCAGGCGCAAGGTGTTGCCACGGCGCAGCAGGCCCGACCAGTGGCAGCCGCCGGGCAGCAGTTCGTTCCATAACACCAGATCGGGCGAAAAGGGGGTGGAGGTAGCTGGCACTGCCGCGCGGGCCAGGGCGGGTAAATCGGCAAAGGTGATGGGCATGGTGGGTTCACTTTCGTATCAGTTGGACTGCAAAGGGGCGCTGTTGAGGTTGAGTTGTTCCAGCATCTCCAGGTCGGTGCTGATGCCGGTGCTCTCGCGGATGCGCGCCAGAATCTCGGTGCGCAAGCTACGAAAGGCTTCGCTGTGCTTCATGTCTTGCGTGCGCTTGGCGGGCAGCGGCACCTGGAAGATGCTGTGGATGCGCCCGGGGCGCGGCTGCATCAGCACCACGCGCTGGCCCAGGTAGACGGCTTCTTCCACGTCATGCGTCACAAACACAATGGTGGTTTTTTCAATGCGGTGAATGTGCAGAATCAGGTCGTGCATGACCTCGCGGGTTTGCGAATCGAGCGCGCCAAATGGCTCGTCCATCAGCAAGATGCTGGGCCGCCCCATCAGCGCCCGGGCAATCGCCACCCGCTGCTGCATACCGCCCGAGAGCTGATTCGGATAGGCATCGCGCACCTTGCTCAGGCCAATCAGGTTCAGCAACGCTTCGGCCCGGCCGGAGGCAGACTCGACATCGGACGAAGACAGGTTCTCGCGGTTGACCTTGAGCTGGCGGCTGAACTTGATGTTGTCAATCACGCTCAGCCAGGGGTACAGGCTGTAGTGCTGGAACACCATGGCGCGGTCGGCCCCCGGCGTGGCAATGTTGCGCCCGTCGCAAACCACTTCACCGCTGGTGCGGTACTCCAGCCCGGCCAGAATACGCAACAGCGTGGACTTGCCGCAGCCGGAGGCCCCGACCAGCGTGATGAACTCGTTGTCTTCAATGCTGAGATTGACGTTTTCCAGCGCAGGCGTTGGGCTGGCGGCACGCTCAAACACCTTGCCGACGTTTTGAATGATGACTTTGGACATGGTTTTATCCTCTGACTTGAGCCCATGGGTACAGACGGCGATGCAACCAGCGAAAGCCCTGATCCATCACCAGGCCGATCACCCCAATCAAAATGATGCCGGCAAAAATCGTGTCGGTTTTCAGGTAACGCTGAGCTTTCAAAATGGCATAACCCAGACCCGAGTTGGCCGCCACCAGCTCGGCCACCACCAGGTAAGTCCAGGCCCAGCCCATGGTGATGCGCAGCGTGTCCAGAATGGCCGGTCGCGCCGACTGGGCCAGCACCAGGCGGATCATTTCGTAGCGGGTGGCCCCCATGGTGAGGGCGGCTTCGATCTGCGCCATCGGCACCAGGCGCACGTTCTCGGCCACCATCAGCACCATCTGGAAAAACGTGCCGATGAAGATGATGGAAATTTTGGCGCTCTCGCCAATGCCCAGCCACAACATCACCAGCGGAATAAAGGCCACGGCGGGCATGTAGCGAATGAAATCGGTGAGCGGCTCCAGCAGCGCCTCAACCGGGCGAAACGCACCAATCAACAAACCCAGCGGCAAGGCCAGCACGGCTGACAGGGCAAAGCCCGCGGCCACGCGGTAGACGCTGATCAGGGTATCGGCGGTCAAATCGTCTTCAACCAACCAGGTGATGATGCGTGTGGCCACGCTCCACGGGCCGGGCATGAACACCGCGTCCACCCAGCCGGAGGCGGCGTACAGCGTCCATAGGGCGAAGGGGATGAACAAGCCCAACACGGCGAACAGCCAATATTGCGTGCGCGACAGTTGCCCGGCAATGCGCCAGATGCCGGGGCGAGTCGAATGCGTGGGGGTGTCTGACATGCGGGCTCCAGGGTTGAGGGATCAAAGCAAGAGAGGACGGTGCAACACACCATCTTCTCCCGGGCTTTTATCCCTCCGTGGAGCCGCAAGAATCTGCGGCCGACAGCTCTCGGACCAGACGACACCACTGAAGTGATGCCCGGAACCCTAGCGGTCTAGCAAGTCAAGCGATGCGCTGTGCGCTCCGCCCTCTCTTGGGAATGACTTAAGCACAAGCATGATTGAGGTGCATGGGATGGTGGCTATCGACTGAACAATCTTTCGCTCACGATGACTGACCGTCATTCAGCAAAAACCGACGCTCGGGTATGCCTTTCAGTGACCGCACACCTACTTCTGAAATGACCAGAAGGGAGAAGGAGTGAGTGAGCTTGACTTTGTTGGCGCAAAAGCAAACCATACGCCCCATGTTTTGCGCAAACTGACTGGATCATGAAATACAAAGACTACTACGCGATTTTGGGTGTGCCGCGCAATGCCGATCTGGATCAGATCAAGAAGGCCTACCGCAAGCTGGCGCACAGCTACCACCCGGATGTGTCCAAAGCACCCGATGCTGAGGCGCGTTTCAAGGAGGCGGCCGAAGCCTATGCCACCCTCAAAGATGCGGCCAAGCGGGCCGCCTATGACGAGCTGGGGCATCCGCCCAGCGGAGCAGAGTTCAAGCCCCCGCCGCAATGGCAGCAAGACTTTGCCCCAGGAGGCTCGGCCTTCGAGTCCTTTGACAACATGGATCTGGCCGATTTGCTGGCTGCCATGGGCCATGGGGCCAAGGGTCGGTCGGCCCATGCCATGCCGATGAAGGGGCATGATTACGAGAGTGCCGCCACGATCACGCTGGAAGACGCCAAACGTGGCTGCACCGTGAGCCTGAATCTGGCCGATGCGGCGGGTGAGCGCACGCTGCAAGTCACCATTCCGCCCGGGGTTTGCCAAGACCAGAAGCTGCGCCTGCGCGGCAAAGGCGGCAAGGGCCACCACGGTGGGCCCGATGGCGACATTTACCTGCACATCAACCTGGCCGCCCATGCGGTGTTTCGCCCCGATCACCACGAGCTGTACTTTGATCTGGTGCTGGCCCCGTGGGAGGCCGCGCTGGGGGGCGATGTGGAAGTGCCCACGCTGGAAGGCCCGGTGCTGCTGACCGTGCCGCCGGGCACTCGCGCCGGGCGCAGGCTGCGTTTGCGTGGCCGGGGCTTGTCGGCTGGCCACAGCGACCTGTACGCCATCGTTCGCATTGATATCCCGCCCACGTTGACTGCGCGTGAGCAGGAGCTTTTCCAGGAATTGGCCCGTGTATCAACTTACAAGCCGCGGGCGTAGATCAGCCAAGGAGGATTCCCATGCCACAAGAGCAAATTGAAACGTTCAGCCTGGATGCCAGTGCCACCATCAGCCTCAACGAATTGGTCGAGTGTTGCGGCATCAGCACCGACGAGCTTGATGAGTTGATGGCTTACAACGCCCTGGCTCCCCTTGACAGCCCTGGTCAGGAGCTGGCTTTCAGCGCCCAATGGGTGATGCCGCTGCGCAAGGCGTTCAAGTTGAGAACGGACTTTGACCTGGACTTGTTCACCGTGGCGATTCTGCTGGGAAACCTCCAGCGCATTGAGGCACTGGAACACCAGGTGCAGTCGCTGCAAGCCCTGCTGCCCGCACATTTGCGACCGTTGCAGCACTGATCCCAGCGTTGACTGCGTCACACGGCGGACGCAATTGGATGCAATAAACCTGCCGAATACCTCGTTAGCAAGGCCGTGTGTCCATAAAGCTGGCTCGCTGCATCAGCTTGTCATGCAGTTTGTGCAAGTTGGGAAACGGCTCACGCCAATTGATTTCAGGAAACCGAAAATCCAGATAACCCAACGCAACACCCACTGAAATATCGGCCAGGGTCAAGTGAATACCGGTGCAAAATGCTTTGTCCCCCAAGCCTTTGCTCATGGCCCGCAAGGCGGCATCGACCTTGCCTAATTGGCGATCAATCCAGGCCTGACTGCGTTGCTCTGGTGTACGGCCAGCCCAAGTGGCCTCCAACCGGGCCAGAATGGAAGCATCCAACACGCCGTCAGCCAGCGCTTCCCATGTTTTGACTTCTGCACGGTCTCGCCCCACACCAGGAATCAACTTGCCCACGGGCGACAAGGTGTCGAGGTATTCCACAATCACACGCGAATCAAAAATAGCCTCACTACCTTCCATCATCAAGCAGGGCACTTTGCCCAAAGGACTGAATTGAGTGATGGCGGTGTCTTCTGACCACACGTTTTCCAGCACATAGTCGTAGTCAAGCTTTTTTTCAGCCATGACCACGCGCACCTTACGCACATAAGGGCTGGAGTTGGTTCCGATGAGTTTCATAACCATGTGACAGTTTTGAGGTGATTTATGTTTTAAGAAGCGCTTCATTCTATACAGGCATGCTTCCTGCAGACTGATGCATGGGTTTTACACTGCCGGTTCGCTTGCCAACACCACAACTGACACAACACTTGCGGGTTGGACGTGTGGCGCGTCCTACAATGCCGCGCATGACTACCTCTGCCATTTCCGCCCTCTCCCCGCTGGACGGCCGTTACGCCGCCAAACTGACTAAATTGCGCCCCGCCATGAGCGAGCAGGGCTATATGCATCGACGCGTCCAGGTTGAAGTGGCCTGGTTCATCGCCTTGAGTGACTGTGGCTTTGCCGAATTCAAACCACTCACCCCTGGTGCGCGCACCTACCTGCTGGGTTTGGTCAAGAATTTCACCGAAGCCGATGGCAAAGCCATCAAAACCATTGAAAAAACCACCAATCACGACGTGAAAGCGGTGGAGTACTGGCTCAAATCCAAGTTTGAAGGCCGCACCGAACTGGTGGCTGCACAAGAATTTGTGCACTTTGGCTGCACCAGCGAAGACATCAACAACACCAGCCATGCCCTGCAACTCAAAGCCGGTCGCGATCTGGCCTTGCTCCCCAAACTGGATGCCGTGATTGACAAACTGCGCGACATGGCCCACGCTTTTGCAGCGGTCTCCATGCTGAGCCGCACCCATGGCCAAACCGCCAGCCCCACCACCGTGGGCAAGGAAATCGCCAATGTGGTGGTGCGTCTGGCAGCCGCCCGCGAAAAAATTGCCAACGTGAAACTCATGGGCAAGATGAACGGCGCGGTCGGCAACTACAACGCACACCTGTCGGCCTGGCCTGACTTTGACTGGGAAGCCTTTAGCCGAAAAGTCATTGAAACCCCTGAGCCGCTCGGCTTGGGTCTGACATTTCAACCCTACAGCATTCAGATCGAGCCGCATGACTACATGGCCGAACTGTTTGATGCCATCGCACGGGTCAATACCATCTTGATTGACTGGTCGCGTGATGTGTGGGGTTACGTCAGCCTGGGCTACTTCAAGCAAAAGCTGCGTGACGGTGAAGTGGGCTCATCCACCATGCCACACAAGGTCAACCCGATTGATTTTGAAAATGCCGAGGGCAATCTGGGCCTGGCCAATGCCTTGCTGCGCCACATGAGTGAAAAGCTGCCGATTTCACGCTGGCAGCGCGACTTGACCGACAGTACCGTGCTGCGCAACATGGGTGTGGCCCTGGGTTACGCGGTGCTGGCCTACCAGTCACTGGCCACAGGCCTGGGCAAGTTGGAGATCAATGAGGCCGCCATCGCCCACGATCTGGACAGTTCGTGGGAAGTGCTGGCCGAGCCGATTCAAACCGTGATGCGCCGCTTTGGCTTGCCTCAGCCCTACGAACAGCTCAAAAAATTCACCCGTGGCGAAGCCATGACACGCGAATTGATGCAGGGCTTTATTGCCGGGCTTGATTTGCCGGAAACAGAAAAACAACGCCTGCTGGCCATGACTCCGGCCAGCTACGTTGGCAAAGCTGCCGAGCTGGCCAAGCGCGTGTAACCTCTCTGCATCTGCTGCTTGTTTCTTGTTGCATGGCACGTTGGGTGTCTATTGTGAAATATCATGGCCACCAAATCCACCATCTTCAAAGCTAACCTGCAAATTGCCGACATCGACCACGGCTACTACGCCGACCACGCACTCACCTTGGCACGCCACCCCAGCGAAACCGACGAGCGCATGATGGTGCGGCTGTGTGCCTTGGCCTTACAAGCCCACCAGTTGCAAGATGTTTGTGCCGGTGATGGCACACTGGCTTTTGGTGCAGGCCTGTCAGACCCCGATGAACCGGATGTCTGGCTGCGCGACTTCACCGGCCAAACCCGGCTATGGATCGAAGTGGGTCAACCTGAAGACAAGCCCTTGAACAAAGCCTGCAGCAAATCCGATGCGGTGGTGCTTTATGCCTTTGGTCACGCCGCAGACATCTGGTGGCGCAGCATCGAAACCAAGCTCTCACGCCTGAAAAACCTGCAAGTCTGGCGCATTCCCAGCGCCAGTGCCCAGGAACTCAAACCTTTGGCGCAACGCAGCATGAACCTGCAAGCGACCGTTCAAGAAGGCGCATTGATGTTGGGTGACGGGGTGCACACGATCCATATTGAGCCGGTGCGCTGGAAATAAGCGCATCCCCCCGGTATCCCCAAACAAAAAAAACCGCCGAAATCTTGCGACTTCGGCGGCAACGACGTTCGAGACGTCCTCCCTGTTCAACTGCAGGCCACTTTAGCCTGCAGATTTCTCCAGATCAGCGACCGTAAGCGGTCTCGCCATGTGATGTGACATCCAGACCTTCGCGTTCGTTCTCTTCAGAGACACGCAGACCAATGGTCAGATCAACAATCTTGTAGGCCACAAAAGACACCACACCGGACCAGATCACAGTGGTCAACACCGCCTTGGTTTGCACCCAGACTTGTGAAGCAATAGAGTAGTCAGCAGAAGTCACCATGGAAGCCGTGACCCAGTCAGCCACGTAGCCAGGGCCACCCAGGGCTGGGCTGTTGAACACGCCGGTCAGGATGGCACCCAAGATGCCACACACACCGTGCACACCAAACACATCCAGTGAGTCGTCTGCGCCCAGCATCTTCTTCAGACCATTCACACCCCACAGACCCGCAAAGCCGGACAGGAAACCGATGACCAAAGCACCACCGATACCCACGTTACCAGCAGCAGGTGTGATCGCTACCAAACCGGCCACGCAACCAGAAGCTGCACCCAGCATGGAAGCCTTGCCACGCATCAGCGTTTCACCGACACACCATGCCAACACGGCTGCCGCAGTCGCACCAAAGGTGTTGATGAAGGCCAGAGCCGCAAAACCGTTGGCTTCCAGAGCTGAGCCCGCATTAAAACCAAACCAGCCCACCCACAGCAGGGATGCACCCACCATGGTCAAAGTCAGGCTGTGAGGAGCCATGGATTCCTTGCCGTAACCAATACGCTTGCCAACCATGTAAGCACCGACCAAACCAGCCACAGCAGCGTTGATGTGCACCACCGTACCGCCGGCAAAGTCCAGCGCACCGGTTTGCCAGACATAACCCGCCTTGGCATTCATGGCATCCACCACGTCTTTGGCAGCGTAGGCATCAGGGCCCATCCAGAACCAGACCATGTGGGCAATCGGAGCGTAGCTGAAGGTGAACCACAGCACCATGAAGGCCAACACGGCAGAGAACTTCATACGTTCAGCGAATGCACCGACGATCAGTGCACCGGTGATACCGGCAAAAGTTGCCTGGAAAGCGGCGAACACGATTTCAGGAATGTAGACACCTTTGCTGAAGGTCGCGGCGTTGACGAATGTGCCTGCCGCGTTGTCCCAGATGCCCGCCATGAAGAGTCGGTCAAACCCGCCAAAGAAAGCATTACCTTCCGTGAACGCCAGGCTGTAGCCATAAATGAACCACAACACCACGATCAGCGAGAAGGTGACCATGACTTGCATCAGCACTGACAGCATGTTTTTGCTGCGCACCAAGCCGCCGTAGAACAGTGCCAGGCCAGGAACCGTCATCAAGATCACCAACAGGGTGGAGACCATCATCCAGGCCGTGTCACCTTTATTGGGAACGGGCGCAGGCGCAGCAGCGGCAGCAGCGGGGGCGGCTTCACTTGCGGCAGCTGCAGGCGCGGCGGCAGCGGATGCCGTGGCCTCAGCGGGTGCAGCCACCGCTGAGGCTGCCGGAGCAGCTTCTGACGCAGCAGGTGCTGCCGGAGTTTGAGACAGGGCAAGACTGCTGCCTAGCAGCAGGCCCAGGCCCAGGGTAAGAGATGCGAGTAGTTTTTTCATGTCAGTGACCTTTTATCTGGTGATTCGTTTACAGCGCCTCTTTGCCGGTCTCGCCGGTGCGGATGCGAATAACCTGCTCAACGGGGGTGACAAAAATCTTGCCGTCCCCAATCTTGCCGGTGCGTGCGGCACCTTCAATGGCTTCAATGACCTGGTCGACCAGTTCGTCCGCAATCGCGGCCTCAACCTTGACCTTGGGCAAAAAATCGACCACATATTCCGCGCCGCGATACAGCTCGGTGTGACCCTTTTGGCGACCAAAGCCTTT
Source organism: Comamonadaceae bacterium (assembly GCA_008080595.1). GTDB lineage: Bacteria > Pseudomonadota > Gammaproteobacteria > Burkholderiales > Burkholderiaceae_C > Rhodoferax. Next base: position 7,594 of record VIKI01000036.1, on the reverse strand, counting down.
GACTTCGGTCACGGTAATTCCCTGCACGCCAATGCCGGAGAGTGCTTCACGCACCTCGTCGAGCTTGAAGGGTTTGATGATGGCAGTAACAAGTTTCATGCGAACTCCTTGGATAAGTAAACGTCATTCATTCCAGGTTTTTGAAGCTTCATAAGCCCCCCAACAGTTGAGTTGACGATTTAACAAAGCAGGGTTCGTGCCAACCTGGCATTCCCGGTATTTGAGCAAGGCTTGCCCCTCAAAGCCCCCTGTTGGGGCGAACTTACTTTAAACCCGGCTTGTTCTTGAGTGCACCAATTTAGACACACCAAAACAGTGCTAACAATTTAGCTCAGCACATGGATAAATAAACAGCAAGCGCTGTAGAGTAGCGGGTGTTTGAAAAGGAATTTCTATGAGTCTGGCATTGGTGCAAAGTCGCGCCCTGTTGGGGTTGGAGGCGGCTGCCGTCACGGTCGAGGTGCATTTGGCCAATGGCTTGCCGAGCTTCACGTTGGTCGGTTTGGCGGATGTGGAAGTCAAGGAAGCCCGTGAACGGGTGCGCTCAGCCATTCAAAATTCGGGGCTGGAATTTCCCAACAACAAGCGCATCACCGTGAATCTGGCTCCGGCTGACTTGCCCAAGGATTCGGGTCGTTTTGACTTGCCCATTGCGCTAGGCATCTTGGCGGCCAGTGGACAAATTGACGCGGCACAACTGGCGGGCTACGAATTTGCGGGCGAACTGTCCCTCTCAGGCGAATTGCGGGCGGTGCGCGGAGCCTTGGCCATGAGTTTGGCCTTGCATGCCAACCATGTCAGCACCCAACTCGTCCTACCCCCTGGCAGCGCCGAAGAAGCCGCCTTGGTACCCGATGCCCAGGTTTACCGGGCGCAGCATCTGCTGGATGTGTTTGGGCACTTTTTGCCCCAAACCGCCCAAAGTGCCAGCACCGAACCCGGCCCAGGCTGGAGCCGCATCACCCCGGAAACGCAGCTGCGCGCCGCCAGTTATCCCGACATGGCCGATGTGAAAGGCCAGCTTGGTGCCAAACGCGCACTGGAAATTGCCGCCGCCGGTGGCCACAGCCTGTTGCTGATGGGGCCGCCAGGGGCTGGCAAATCCATGCTGGCTGAGCGTTTTGCCGGCCTTTTACCCGCCATGACCACGGTTGAGGCCTTGCAAAGTGCGGCCATTGCCAGCCTGGGTGGGCGTTTCACACTGGCACACTGGGCACAGCGCCCGACCTGCCACCCGCACCACACGGCCAGTGCGGTGGCACTGGTCGGAGGTGGTTCGCCCCCTCGGCCAGGCGAAATTTCGCTGGCTCACAATGGCATTTTGTTTCTGGATGAGCTGCCCGAGTTCCCCCGCGCGGCACTGGAGGCCTTGCGTGAGCCGCTGGAAACCGGTCGCATCACCATCTCACGGGCGGCCAATCGGGCTGAGTTTCCGGCACGCTTTCAATTGATTGCCGCCATGAACCCCTGCCCCTGCGGCTATTTGGGCTCCACGCAAAAAACCTGCCGCTGCACCCCCGACCAGGTCGCCCGTTACCAAGGCAAACTCAGTGGCCCCTTGATTGACCGGATCGACCTGCATGTCGAAGTGCCTGCGGTCAACACCGCCGAGCTGATGAACGCGCCCCCCGGTGAAAGCAGTGCCAGCATCCAGACACGCTGCGTGGCGGCACGGGAACAGGCCATCCAACGCCAAGGCATGTCCAACCAGGCGCTGCAAGGCCAGGAGTTGGACAAACACCTGCTGCTCGATGATGCGGCAGCCAAATTCCTCAACCTTGCCGCCGCCCGCTTAGGCTGGTCGGCGCGCAGCACCCACCGCGCCTTGAAAGTGGCGCGCACCATTGCCGACTTGGGCGGCTCACACCAGACGCAGGTCACCCACGTGGCCGAAGCCATGCAATACCGCCGGGCACTGCAAACCCGGCACGACCAGTGATGCCCCCACCGCCACCCTACGCACATGCCCAAAACCTCAAGCTATGACCCGCAGTTGGTGCTGCGCCTGTCATTGGCACAGCTGATCAGCTGGGGCAGCATTTTTTACATGTTCTCGGTGGTCTTGGAGCCGCTGGAGCGTGATCTGGGTCTGAGCCGCGCCCAGGTGTCGCTGGCATTCAGCCTCGGCTTGCTGGCCGAGGGGCTGATGGCCTACCCCGTCGGCCGCTGGATTGACCGGGGTCACGAACGCCGGGTCATGACCTGCGGCTCTGTGCTGGCAGGCCTCTGCCTGGCCCTGCACAGCCAGGTCACCAGTTTGGCTGGACTGTATCTGGCATGGACAGGTTTGGGGATCGCCATGGCCGCCGTGCTGTATGCGCCTGCGTTTGCCCTGGTCACGCGGCGTTTTCCAAACGACTTTCGCCGCGCCATCTTCACGCTGACTTTTTTGGGTGGCCTGGCCAGCACGGTTTTTATTCCCCTGATCGCCGCACTGATGCACAGCTGGGGATGGCGCACGACCCTGCTGTGTCTGGCCCTGCTGCATCTCCTGGTGTGCGCCCCCTTGCATGCCGTCACGTTGAAAACCGCCCCCAAACGGGCATCACACCCCAAGCATCAATCGCATGAAACGGTGCCAACGGCCAGCCTGGCGCTGCGGCATTGGCTGCGCAGCCCAGCTTTTTTATTGATTGGCCTGTTCACCGTCTTGTTGATGTCCGTCACGGTCGCCATTCCGGCCCACATGGTGAGCCTGCTGCGCGAAAACGGCCTGCCTCCAGCCTGGGTGATTTTGCTGCCTGCGGCCATTGGCATGGCGCAGGTGTGTGGGCGTTTGCTGCTGTATTTTTTTGAACACCATGTGGACTTGCATCTGGTCAACCGGCTGATCCCGATGCTGATTCCGCTGGGCCTGCTGGCGCTACTGCTTGCGCCCTACACCGGCACATGGCAAGTGGCAGTGGTCGGGCTGTTTGTGCTGATTTATGGGCTGGGCAACGGCATGCTCACGATTGTGAAAGGCACTGCCATCGCCCAGTATGTGAGCCGGGAGCATGTCGCCACACTCAACGGGGCTTTGGGTCTGCCGCTGGCCCTGGCGCGGGCCGGTGCGCCCTTGTTGCTCGGGCTGATGTGGTCACCCCAGGCCGGCTACAGCCACGGCTTGTGGCTGCTGCTGGTTTTGAGTGGCCTGGGTGTGGCGGCATTGGCGCTGGCGCAACATCTGGCGTTGACGGATCAGGCTTAGCACTTCATGCCAGCAGACTTACCGTGGCTGCAAGGCATCACCCTGTACCCGCACCTGGCTGCCCACCGATGCGGGGGCGGTTTGCCGAATGATGCGGTGGCTGCCGTCTTCCATACGCACGCTCACATCGTAGTGAGTCACTTTCTTCATCTTCTTCTCGACCGCATTGCCAGCCATGCCGCCACCCACCGCACCCAAAATGGTCGCCAGGGTCTTGCCATTGCCATCACCGACCTGATTGCCCACCACGGCACCGAGCACACCACCGGCAATCGCTCCGGCTCCGCTGCCCGTACCTTGCACCTCCACCGGGGTCACCTGTTCAACCGTACCGCAATCGACACACATCACCTTGATCGGCTCAGGGGGGCGAGCCACCGCAGGTTCCGGGTTTTGAGGATGCACAACTTTGGGGTTGGCGCTGGGTTCGAAAATTTCTGTTGCTCCAGAATTTGTAGCTGTTTGCGCTTTCTTGACGGGGGCCAGAGGCTTATTTTGTGTAGAAACAGAGCTCTTGACCTGCGCTGTGGAGCTGCTGGGCTGATCCATATGGGCCGACTTGGCAGTCGTCGCGCTTGCGGCGCTGTTCGCGGCTCTGAAGTTTGCGCCTCTGGCGCACTGGCCGCATTCGCTGCGCTGGCACTCAGGGCAGGCAGAACCGACAAGCGCGGCTCGGTCGGTTGGCTTTGGATGCGAATCAGCGTCGCCCCCATGGCCAGCACCGCCACCCCCATCACGGCGATAGCGGCCCACAGGGTTTTGTTGCTGCCAGAAATTTGGCCTGGAGAAACAGTAGTGTTCATGAATCAAGTCCTCGAAAAAAATGTGAACACCTCCACAACGTATGGCAAGCCTCCAGGGTCTACCGCTGTGGGCGTGTTTTCTGTAACAAGGCGTAAAGCCCGCCGTGTCGCAGCCTTCACACCGCAGAGACGATACATGCCTACAAATTCGGGGCCAGCAAGCGCTGCAGGTCGCGTTCAGCCATACCGCGCCGCGCCGCCAAATCCTGCAACTGGTCTTCGCCGATCTGGCCCACATTGAAATAGGTCGCTGCCGGGTGCGCCAGGTAAAAGCCGCTGACACTGGCCGCCGGGGCCATGGCCAGGCTCTCGGTCAGCGTCATGCCAATCTCTTCGCATTGCAGCAGGGCAAACATGTCTTTCTTGACACTGTGATCCGGGCAGGCCGGGTAGCCAGGCGCAGGGCGAATGCCCTGGTATTTCTCTGCCAGCAGATCGGTGGCACTCAGTGCCTCATGGGCGGCGTAAGCCCACAAGTCGGTGCGCACTTTTTTGTGCAAGCACTCAGCAAAAGCTTCGGCCAGGCGATCCGCCAGAGCCTTCAGCATGATGGCGCTGTAGTCGTCATGCTCGGCCAAAAACTGGGCTTCTTTCTTTTCAATGCCCAGACCGGCTGTGACCGCAAACAGGCCCACATAATCGGCCTGCGCCTTGTTTTTTACATCATTTTTACCTGTAGCCCTTGTATCACCTGCGCAAGCAGCTACGTTTTTAATAGCGTCATGGGGAGCCACAAAATCAGCCAGGCAGCGGCTTGGGCGCATCACACCATCCACCTCTTCCTTGGCGGCTTGCTGGCGCAGGCCGTACCAGGTCATGGCCACGCTGCTGCGGCTGTCATCGGTGTAGAGCGCAATGTCATCGTCATTCACCCGGTTGGCCGGGTACAAGCCGAGCACCGCATTGGCCGTCAACCAGCGGCCCTCAATGATTTTTTTCAACATGGCCTGGCCATCGGCATAGACCTTTTGAGCCTCTGTGCCCACCACCGCATCGTCCAGAATCGCCGGAAACGGCCCGGCCAGATCCCAGGTCTGGAAGAACGGGCCCCAGTCGATGTACTGGGCAATCTCGGCCAGGTCAAAGTTCTTGAACACCCGTCGGCCAATGAACTTGGGAACGGTTGGCTGGTAGCTGGCCCAATCCACCGGGCTGGGGTTGGCCCGCGCCTTGGCCAGCGGCCACAGCGGCGTGCGCTTTTTGTTGGCGTGTTGCTGGCGCACCCGCTCGTAGTCGGTGTTGAGTTCTGCCACAAACGCAGCCGCCCCCTCACCCAGCAAACTCTGCGCCACACCCACACTGCGCGAGGCATCGGGCACATACACAATCGGGCCGTCGTAATGCGGCGCAATCTTCACGGCGGTGTGGACCCGGCTGGTGGTGGCCCCACCAATCATCAGTGGCATGTTGCGCAGGCGGAAGTAGTCGTCTTTCTGCATCTCGCCGGCCACAACCTGCATTTCTTCCAGGCTCGGGGTGATCAGGCCCGACAGGCCAATGATGTCGGCCCCCTCGGCCTTGGCGCGCGCCAGAATCTCGTGGGCCGGCACCATCACGCCCATGTTCACCACATCAAAGTTGTTGCACTGCAAGACCACGGTGACGATGTTTTTGCCAATGTCATGCACATCGCCCTTGACGGTGGCCATGATGATCTTGCCCTTGGTGGCCACATCGCGCCCGGCGGCCTCATCGCGGCGTTTTTCTTCTTCGATGTAGGGAATCAGATGCGCCACGGCGGACTTCATCACCCGAGCGCTTTTCACCACCTGCGGCAAAAACATCTTGCCCTGACCAAACAGGTCACCGACGATGCTCATGCCAGCCATCAGCGGGCCTTCAATCACGTGCAAGGGGCGGCCACCCTTGGCGATAACGGCCTGGTAAGCCTCTTCGGTGTCGGGCACGATGAAATCGGTGATGCCGTGCACCATGGCGTGGGAAAGCCGTGCCTCAACCGCCACCGGGTGCTCGGGCGTGCCGCGCCACTCCAGTTTTTTCGACTCATCCTTCGCGCCACTCTTGGCCGTTTCAGCAATTTCCACCAGCCGCTCACCGGCATCCGGTCGGCGGTTCAGCACCACGTCTTCGACCCGTTCGCGCAACTCGGGCTCCAGGTCGTCGTACACGCCGACCATGCCCGCGTTGACGATGCCCATGTCCATGCCGGCTTTGATCGCGTGGTACAGGAACACGGTGTGGATCGCCTCGCGCACCGGGTCATTGCCCCGGAACGAGAAGCTCACATTGCTCACTCCGCCCGAGACCTTGGCACCGGGTAGGTTGGCCTTGATCCAGCGCGTGGCCTCGATGAAATCCACCGCATAGTTGTTGTGCTCTTCAATGCCGGTGGCAATGGCGAAGATGTTGGGGTCAAAAATGATGTCTTCTGCGGGGAAGTCAATCTCATCGACCAGGATGCGGTAAGCGCGCTCGCAAATCTGGATCTTGCGCTCATAGGTGTCAGCCTGGCCTTGTTCGTCAAACGCCATCACCACGGCAGCAGCCCCGTAACGGCGCAGCAGCTTGGCATGGTGCTTGAAGGCATCCTCGCCTTCCTTCATGCTGATCGAGTTGACCACCGGCTTTCCTTGCACGCAGCGCAGCCCGGCCTCAATCACGCTCCATTTGCTGGAATCGATCATGACTGGAACCCGCGAAATGTCAGGCTCGGAGGCAATCAGGTTCAAAAACTTCACCATGGCCGCCTGGCTGTCGAGCATGGCCTCGTCCATGTTGATGTCGATGATTTGCGCACCGTTTTCCACCTGCTGGCGTGCCACGCTCAAGGCCTGGTCAAACTCGCCGTTCAAAATCATGCGGGCAAAGGCTTTGGAGCCGGTCACGTTGGTGCGTTCACCGACGTTGACGAAAGTCGCGCTGGGGGCAGCATCGGCTGCGGCGGGGATGCCGATGGTCAAAGGCTCCAGGCCAGACAATTTCATGGGGGGAACAACATAGGACATAGAACTCACCTGTGGGCAAAAATTGAATCAGGTGAGCGTCGTTAAAGAACTGTCCAAGCCTGGCGGGTCAATAGGCCCGCTGCAACGCTCCTTGGGGGCCTGAATTTTAAGGGAAACCGCACCAGCGCTCACCGTTGTGTTTTGTGGTGTAACAAAGACAAAGGTGAGCCCTCATGTATCAGTGTTTTCCTTGATACATCGTGACAAAGAATCATCATCCGCAACCTAACAGACCCAGAGAAATTCAAAAAATTGGATTTTGTAATCACTGTGTAATGAATTTCAATGCCTCCCGGCCATGGCGATATCCAGTCGGATTCATTCACAAAATTGACTCGTTCTTGAAATTTTTCGAGAGCATTCGCTGCAGAGAAGCACTCTCTGCGCCATTGAATTTCTTTGCCAGGACATCTCACCATGACTTCACCAAAACAATACCCGTTCTCCTCTATTCGTTTGGCAGCCGTCGCCGCCGCCTTGGCCGCTTCTGGTGCCGCACAAGCTGGCGTGGCATTTGATGCCAACCTGGAACTTGACATCACCAACCGTTCAGGCTCCGTCACCAATGGTGCAGCCCCAGCCGTCCAACCCGGTGTCAATAACGGTGGCCGCATTGAACTCAACGCCAATGCCGA
>VIKI01000281.1 GCA_008080595.1 Comamonadaceae bacterium | reverse complement strand
TGCCCAGATTCAGCAGTCCACGAGTCAGGGCGGCTACATGGGTTCGCTGGTCGCGCGGGATCAACGCTCGGCCATGATCACTGGAGAATTGCACGAGGTGGACGGTGACGGCAAGAAGATCGACTACGTTGCCTACAACGAGATTCTGGAGCGTGAACTGCGCCGCAAGTTTGAAGACGACAAGTTTGAAATCCAGATCATCGGTTTTGCCAAGCAGACCGGTGACATTGCCGCAGGTGCCGCAGGTGTTCTGGAGTTCTGTGCCATTGCCTTGTTGCTGACCGCTGCTGCCGTGTATTGGTACTGCCGTTCATTGCGCCTGACCATCCTGCCCATTCTGTGTTCGCTGACCTCTCTGGTCTGGCAGTTTGGTGCCTTGAAACTGCTGGGTTATGGCCTGGACCCCTTGGGGGTGCTGGTTCCCTTTCTGGTGTTTGCCATCGGTGTTTCACATGGCATCCAGCAGATCAACACCATTGTCACGGGGCTGGCGCGTGGACAGAGCACCGTTGAGGCCGCTCGCGACAGTTTCAGTGGCCTCTTTGTGCCGGGATCGCTGGCATTGCTGATTGCTTTCATCAGTTTCATCACGCTGCTGCTGATCCCCATCCCCATGATTCGTGAACTGGCGGTGACAGCGGCCTTGGGTGTCGGATTCAAGATTGCCACCAATCTGGTGATGCTGCCGATCTCTGCCTCGTACTGTCATTTTTCTCACGACTATGCAACCCGCGCAGTGGCCAGGCAAGAGCACCGTGCGAGCTGGATTGCGGTGCTGTCACGCATTTCGAACCCGCGCAACGCAATGTTCGTTGTGTTGTTGACCCTGGCAACCCTGGCCACCACCGCCTGGCTCAGCCGGGATCGGGTGGTTGGCAGCATTGAGCCGGGTGCGCCCGAACTCAAGGCACAGTCCCGCTACAACCGTGATGCGTTGGCCATCACCGAAGGCTTCAACATGGGGCTGGACTGGATGAGTCTGGTGGTTGAAGCGCCAGCGGGTTCATGCGAAAACCCGGGTGTCGGCGACTATGTAGACCGTGCCACCGTTGCCTTGCGCGATGTCCCTGGCGTGGTGTCCGCCGTGTCGTTTGGCAGCATGTTGAGAACCTATAACGAAGGCTATAACGAAGGCAATCCGAAGATGGGTGTGGTGCCCATTGACCCCGCCAACCATGCGGCGCTGGCCACCGAGATCGGGCGCATCAGGGGCTTTGTGAACAAAGACTGCAGCATGTCCGCATTGCATCTCTTTCTGTCAGACCATAAGGCGCAAACCCTTGACCGCGTGATCCAGGCCGCGCAAGCTTTTTCCGACAGCGCCAAAGACAGCGGCCTCACGTTGCGGCTGGCGGCCGGCAATGCCGGTGTTCAGGCGGCCATCAACCAGACGGTGCACCACAGTGAGCTGCCCATGCTTTTGTATGTGTACCTGGCCATCGCCTTGTTTGTGTTGATCGCCTTTCGGGATTGGCGCGCGGTCATTGCCTGTTGCCTGCCGCTGACCGTTGGCACCTTCATTGGCTACTGGTTCATGAAAGTTGAAAACATCGGCTTGACCGTGGCCACTTTGCCAGTCATGGTCTTGGCCGCAGGGATTGGTGTGGACTATGCGCTGTACATCTACAGCCGCTTGCAGGTGCATCTGGCGGTGGGCAAGACCATGGCCAACGCACTTGACAGCTCGATGCGCGAAGTCGGCATGGCCACCATCTTCACCGCGATCACCTTGTCGATTGGTGTCGCCACCTGGATGTTTTCGCCGCTGAAGTTCCAGGCCGACATGGGCAAACTGCTGTCCTTCATGTTTCTTGCCAACCTGTTGATGGCCATGACCTCTTTGCCGGCATTGGCTGTTTTGCTGACCCGCTGGTTCCCCCGGCGTGGCCACAACCGGGGCGGTGGCCTGTTCTCTCACTGAATATTGCGAGTGTTGTCATGTTGAGAATCCAATTTGTATTTGCCCTGTTGGCGTGGTGTTTGACACACGCCAGCGCTCAGCCCGTCACGCCTGCCGCTCGGCCTGCACTGGCCATCCATGCTGCGGATGGCCGCAGCGAAGCGGCCAAGTCGCTGATGCTCGCTGCCGCATTCGCCGGTCAACGCATTGTTGCGGTGGGGGAGCGCGCCACCGTGTTGTTGTCTGATGACGGTGGTGCGCACTACCGTCAGGCGCAGCAGGTTCCCGTATCCAGCACGCTGACCGGTGTGAGCTTTGTCAATGAGCATCTGGGGTGGGCGGTGGGCCATTGGGGTGTCATCTTGAACACCACCGATGGTGGCGAGCACTGGACGGTGCAGCGCTCGGACATCCGCACTGACCAACCCCTGCTGGACGTTCATTTCATGGACAAGCAGCACGGCGTGGCGGTCGGGCTGTGGTCGCTGATTCTTTCCACCCAGGACGGCGGCAAGACCTGGCTGCAGGCCGAGCCACCAGCGACCACCGGGGCACGCCGTTTTGACCTTAACCTGTATCACCTGTTTGCCGGTACTGCAGGGGAATTATTTGCCAGTGCCGAGCGCGGAAAAATCTTGCGATCAGTCGATGCAGGCCGGTCATGGTCGGTGCTGGATACCGGCTACAAAGGCAGCCTGTGGGCTGGCATCCTGACCCGCGATGGCGCTCTGCTGGTGGGGGGCTTGCGTGGCACCCTCTTGCGCAGCGAGGATCAGGGCAAGACTTGGCAGAACCTGAAGACCGACAGCACCAGTTCCGTCACCGGTTTGAGTCAATTGCCTGATGGCCGTATTGTGGGTGCCGCTTTGGATGGTGTCAGTTTTGAGAGCAAGGACGGGCTCAGTTTTGCGCTCAAGCGGTCATCTGAAGGCAGTGCCTTCACCTGGATTGGATCCACGGCGGGTGGACAGGCATGGCTTTGAGTGGTGCCTAAGTGGCACCATGTGTTTGCATTAAATGGCCCTGATTGTGAACCAATTCACCCGCCACAATGGGCCATGAACAAACACGGTGTTTCCGCCAATGTTTGATTCAGGAGTATTTATGAACGATAAAAAATCAATGAATTTCAACGATCTGGAGCAATGGCTCAATGATCGACGTGTCACCGAAGTAGAGTGCCTGGTACCCGACTTGACCGGTGTGGCCCGCGGCAAAATCTTGCCGCGTGTCAAATTCACCGAAGACCGTGGCATGCGCTTGCCACAATCGGTGGTGGCCATGGGGGTCACCGGTGAGTTTCCCGAAAGTGGGCCCTATTACGACGTGATTGACCCCACCGACAAAGACATGCAACTGCGCCCGGACCCGTCTACCGTGCGCATCGTGCCCTGGGCCACCGACCCCACTGCACAAGTGATTCACGACTGTTTTGACCATCTTGGCAACCTGGTGCCGTTTGCTCCGCGCACCGTGTTGCGCCGGGTCTGCGACCTGTTCGCCGCCGACGGTTTGCAGCCCATTGTGGCCCCCGAGCTGGAGTTTTACCTGACCGCCCGCAACACCGACCCCAACACCTTGCTGCGCCCCCCGATTGGCCGCAGTGGCCGGGCCGAAACTTCGCGCCAGGCCTACAGCATTGACGCGGTGAACGAATTCGACCCCTTGTTTGAAGAAATCTACGACTACTCAGACAAGATGGAACTCAATGTGGACACCCTGATTCACGAAATCGGGGCCGGCCAGATGGAGATCAACTTCTTTCACTCCGAGCCGCTGGGCCTGGCCGATGAAGTGTTTTTCTTCAAACGCACTGTGCGTGAATCCGCCCTGCGCCACGACATGTACGCCACCTTCATGGCCAAACCCATTGCCGGAGAGCCTGGCAGCGCCATGCATGTGCACCAAAGTATTTTGAACAAAGCCACCGGCAAAAACATTTTCAGCAACGAAGACGGCACGCCCTCAGATGCCTTCAT
>VIKI01000280.1 GCA_008080595.1 Comamonadaceae bacterium | reverse complement strand
TGCTTGTGGCTTGACGCTGCTGACCCTGGTGGGGATTGGGTTCTTTACTGCGCTTTGATGCGCAAAGGAGGCCAGAGATGAAACTGTTTGGCATTGCCGGGCACTCCGGCATGGGTAAAACGACTCTGCTGGAGCGCTTGATACCGGCCTTGGCATCGCGTGGTCTGGTGGTGTCGCTGATCAAGCACAGCCATAAAAACATCGACATTGACCGCCCCGGCAAAGACTCTTACCGTCTGCGCGAGTCAGGTTGCCAGGAAGTGTTGCTGTTGGGTAATGAGCGCTGGGCGCTGATGCACGAGTTGCGCGGTGCACCCGAGCCATCGCTGGACGAGCTGCTGAATCACATGCAGCATTGCGATCTGGTGCTGGTTGAGGGCTTCAAACATGGTCACTTTCCGAAGCTGGAAGTCTGGCGCGAATCCGAGGGCCAAGCCACGCTGTGGCCCGATTGGCCAGGTATTGTGGCCATTGCCAGCGACCAACCACCCAACACACCTGAAGCAGTGGCCGTCACACCCGGCTTGTCACAACTTCACTTGGCAGATGTGGATGCCGTTGCTGAATTTGTTTTGCAGCACGCCAGCCAGCGCTCAACAGCACATTCAATCTAAGCCGGAATAGTTGTGAGTTATTTGATTGAATCAGCTGCGTGGCAAGACCAGCGTTGCCGCCAATCCGCCCTGAGGCCGATTGACCAGCAGCAGCTCGCCATGGTGCAGCAGGGCAATGTCTTTGACAATCGACAAACCCAACCCAACCCCGTCACCGGTCTGGCTGCGAGCACTGTCAACACGGTAGTAGGGCTCAGTGACTTCTTCCAGATGCTTAAGGGCAATGCCAGGGCCATCGTCCTCGACCGTGATAGACAACTGTAAAGCGCCGTCTTCCAGGCGGATGTGTGCACCGTGGCCATATTTGAAGGCGTTATCGATCAGGTTTTGCAGTGCCCGGCGCAGTGCTGACAACCTGCCATGGAGCGGTTTTTGGGCCTGACCGGTGATCTGAAAGTTGCGCCCCAGTACACGGGCATCTTCCGCCATGCTCTCCAGCATGGCATTGATGTCAATGGCCCGCACCGGCTCTTGCCTTTGCATGCCACGCAGATAGTCCAGGGTGGTATCAATCATGGCAGCCATCTGCGCCAAATCATCTGACATCTGGTCGCGCAAGGCCTCATCATCAATCAGCTCAGCACGCAGGCGCAGGCGCGTCAGGGGCGTGCGCAGGTCATGCGACACCGCGGCCAGCGCCCGGGAACGCTCATTCACCAGAGCTTTGATTTTGGCCTGCATGCGGTTAAAGGCTTGTGCGGCGCGACGGGTTTCAACCGAGCCCACTTCAGCCATCGGTGGCGCATCAAGGTCGCGCCCCAATGTGTCTGCAGCTTGAGCCAATTGCTGCAAGGGTCGGGTAGCCTGGCGCACAGCCAGCATCACGACCACAATCACCAGAACCAAGGACACCAGCAGCTCAACGATGAGCATGTTGTTCAACGCCGGAGGGGAGTCACCGCCAACGCTGTCCAGGGTCAGGCGGACCCACTGGCCGTCACGCAGGCGCAGATCAACATTTCGTGCCGAACCGGCACGCTGCGAGTCTGCACCCCTGTGCATGCCCTGCCCGGCAAACGGGGTGCGCACTTCCCGCTCACTGCCCAGGCGCTCGGCCAGCATGCTCTGAAATAATCCACGCGGCACATTCGGGTAAACCTGATCAGGTGCGATCAATGCCACACGAACACCGCCCTGGCGCAGAGCTGCCAATACCGCCTCGCGCTGGCTGGCCGCACTGGCTTCAAGCAGGCGCACCGTTTCAGCCACACGATCAAGCACATGGAGACCACGCGCCTGGGTGACCACAGCCGCCCGCTCACCCCATTGCAACCACAGGCTAACACCCTGCGCCACCAGCAAACCGGCCAGCAAAATCAGTGCCACTCGCGCATACAGGCTCGATGACAAGGTGCGCCAATTCAACTGCATGTGGCACGCCCTTGTACGCTGGCGGCCAGCACATAACCTTCACCGCGCACGGTTTTGATCAATTGCGGCTCTCGACTGTCGTCGCGCAGGCGCAGGCGCAGGCGGCTGACCTGCACGTCAATGGCGCGGTCGTAGGCCTCGGCCTCACGGCCATGAATCATCTCAATCAACTGATCACGGGTGACGACACGGTTGGGATGCTCCAGCAAGATGCGCAGCAGCCGGAATTCGCCGCCTGAAAGGGGTGTCGCCACACCGTCTGGTGCGGTCAGCAGCCGCTCAGCCGTATCGAGACACCAACCGGCAAACCCCAGGCAGCGTACCGGCTCAGGCCTCAGATTGGGCGGCAGGGCACGGGTACGGCGCAAGATGGACTTGATGCGGGCCAGCAATTCGCGTGGATTGAAGGGCTTGACCAGGTAGTCATCTGCGCCCATTTCAATGCCCACAATGCGATCCGTTTCCTCTCCCCGTGCGGTCAGCATGATGACCGGCAAGCTGGATTTGGCGCGCAGGTCACGGCACAACGTCAAGCCATCGGTGTCGGGCAACATCAGGTCCAGCACCAGCAAGTCAACTGCATGCTGCTGCAACATGTGCCACATCTCGCGGCCATCACGCGCGGCCACGGCCTCAAAGCCATTACGTGCCAGGTAGTCCACCAACAGGCGGCGGATTTCAGGCTCGTCATCGACGATCAGGATGCAGTCTTTGTTATCCATACCTCTCCAAAATTTGCCATATTGGGACAAGCCTACAACCATACCCGGCAGCCGCAAAGTGCTCAGCTCTGCGAGTTTTGTAACGCACTGTAACGCAAGGGTAGGCCGCAACATGGTGATGCAAATCAAGCCTTTAGGGCAACATGGCATTGACACAAGCACGTTCCAATGGGGCTCAGGGATGCAGGCAAGACCAGCACCCCATGACCGTTCAACCCAAGGAGTTTCATCATGAAAACGTCAACCTTCTTCAAGACTATCGCTCCACTGCATTGCTTGCAGCGTTGTCGGCATCGGTATTGGCTCAAAGCGGCCCGGCTGCGGGTGCCGGCATGGGTGTCGGCCCAGGCCAGATGGGCCCAGGTGCGGGCGGCATGCGTGGCATGCGTTTTGACAAGACCAACACCCCCGGCTGGACGCTGATGACTGCCGAAGAACGTACCGCCATTCAAAACAAAATGCGCACCGTCAAAACCTATGACGAATGCAAGACCATGCAGGCCGAGCAGCACGCCACGATGCAAACACGCGCCCAGGAAAAAGGTGTCACTCTGAACACCCCACGGCAAAACAGCTGTGATGTTATGAAAGCGCGCGGCTTTTTCAAGTAGACCCAGGGATGTTCAGCGAACGCAGCATGCATCAACGCTACCCTGAAAGAAAAAAATGCCACTGATCCAAGCCCAAAACATCACCAAAAGCTACCGCATGGGTGACCAGGACGTGCCGGCCCTCAAAGGCCTCAGCTTTGAGATTGGCGAGGGCGCGTTTGCCGCCTTTGTCGGCCCCTCCGGCAGTGGCAAATCGACCCTGCTCAACCTGATCTTTCGGGGTGAGCACCTGGGCTTTGTGTTTCAGGACTTCAACCTGGTGCCGGTGCTCAGCGCCTATGAAAACATCGAGTACCCGCTGCTGATGGTGCGTGGCTGGAGCGAGGCCAAGCGCCGTGAGCGGGTCAACCAGATGATTGCCGCCGTAGGCATGACCGAGCAGGCGCACAAGCGGCCCGACCAACTCTCGGGCGGGCAAAAGCAGCGGGTGGCCGTGGCCCGTGCGCTGGTGGGTGAGCCCAAGCTGGTGCTGGCCGACGAGCCCACCGCCAACCTCGACCACGACACCGCCTACAAAGTGCTGAACCTGATGAAAACCATGCGCGACGACTTTGGCACCAGTTTCATTTTCTCCACCCACGACCCCAAAATCATGCATGAAGCCGAACAAACCTTCACGCTGGAAGACGGTCGCCTTGTGCAAGGAGCGCTGGCATGAGCTCAACCCTGAAACTCGCCCTGCGCAACCTGTTGCGCTACCAGCGCCGCACCCTGCTGACGGCCTTGCTGATCACGCTGGGCGTGGTGGCGCTGCTGCTGTTTGTGGCCGCTGCGGGCTCGTTCAAACAAACCATGGTGGGCTCCATCACCGACAGCATGCTCGGCCACTTGCAGGTGCACCGCAAGGGGTACACCGCCTCCATGGACAACCTGCCGCTGACCATGAGCCTGCAGCCCAAAGCGGTGGACAAAATCGAAGCGCTTCTGAA
>VIKI01000035.1:4189-19596 GCA_008080595.1 Comamonadaceae bacterium | reverse complement strand
GCAGCAGCTTCTGGAAGCGTTCACGGTCTTCGGCCGCATCAATCATGTCGGGGCTGGGGCCGATGATCGGCACGCCATTGGCTTCCAGATCAAGCGCCAACTTCAGGGGGGTTTGACCGCCGTATTGAACGATCACACCGTAAGGCTTCTCTTTGTCGACAATTTCCAGCACGTCTTCCAGCGTCAAGGGCTCGAAGTAAAGGCGGTCGGAGGTGTCGTAATCGGTCGACACGGTTTCCGGGTTGCAGTTGACCATGATGGTCTCGTAACCGTCTTCGCGCATGGCCAGTGCCGCATGCACGCAGCAATAGTCAAACTCAATGCCCTGGCCAATGCGATTGGGGCCACCACCGAGCACCATGATTTTCTTTTTGTCGGAAGGGGCCGATTCACACTCCGAACCCTCCGCCTCATAGGTGGAATAAAGGTAGGCGGTGTTGGTGGCAAATTCTGCGGCGCAGGTATCCACACGCTTGTAGACCGGGCGAACCCCCAAAGCATGGCGACGGGCACGCACCGCGACATCGGTGGTCTTGAATTGTTTGGCCAGACGGCGATCTGAAAAACCTTTTTGCTTGAGCGCTCGCAGCGTGGCCGCATCAATCGCGTCCAGCGCCGTGCCAATGGCGGGCTGTGGCAGGCGTTCGATTTCCAGCTCAATCTGAACAATTTGTTCAATTTGCACCAAGAACCAGCGGTCGATCTTGGTGATCTCGAAAACCTCATCCACGCTCCAACCGGCAGCGAAGGCATCGCCTACATACCAGATGCGATCCGGCCCAGGGGCACCCAATTCGCGCTCCAGCACCTCACGATCCTGGGTTTTCTCGTTCATGCCATCCACGCCCACTTCCAGACCACGCAAGGCCTTCTGGAAGGACTCCTGGAAGGTACGGCCCATGGCCATCACCTCGCCGACGGATTTCATCTGGGTGGTCAAGCGACTGTCAGCCGCAGGGAATTTTTCAAATGCAAAACGCGGCACCTTGGTGACCACGTAGTCAATGCTGGGCTCAAAACTGGCCGGGGTCGCACCACCGGTAATCTCGTTTTTGAGTTCATCCAGCGTGTATCCCACCGCCAATTTGGCCGCCACCTTGGCAATCGGGAATCCCGTGGCCTTGGAAGCCAGGGCAGACGAGCGGCTGACCCGTGGATTCATCTCAATCACCACCATGCGCCCATCTTTGGGATTGATGGAGAACTGCACGTTGGAGCCACCGGTGTCCACACCAATTTCACGCAACACGGCCAAAGAGGCGTTGCGCAGAATCTGGTATTCCTTGTCGGTGAGGGTCTGCGCCGGAGCCACGGTGATGGAGTCGCCGGTGTGTACCCCCATCGGATCCAGATTTTCAATCGAGCAAACGATGATGCAGTTGTCAGCGGTGTCGCGCACCACTTCCATCTCATACTCTTTCCAGCCCAACAGGGATTCTTCAATCAGCAGCTCATTGGTGGGCGAGGCTTCCAGGCCGCGCTTGCAGATCACCTCAAACTCTTCCGGGTTGTAGGCGATACCGCCACCCGTGCCACCCAACGTGAAGCTGGGGCGAATCACGGTCGGGAAGCCCACGGTTTTTTGCACGCTCCAGGCTTCGTCCATGCTGTGCGCAATGCCTGAGCGGGCGGAGCCCAGACCAATTTTGGTCATGGCATCTTTGAATTTGAGGCGGTCTTCGGCCTTGTCGATGGCCTCGGGCTTGGCCCCGATCAATTCCACCGGTTTGCCGGTCGCTGCACCGGTGTATTTGGCCAGCACACCGTTGTGCCACAAATCCAGCGCACAGTTCAGCGCAGTCTGGCCACCCATGGTAGGCAGGATGGCATCTGGGCGCTCTTTGGCAATGATTTTTTCAACCGTCTTCCAGGTGATGGGCTCAATGTAGGTCACATCCGCCGTGGCCGGATCGGTCATGATGGTGGCCGGATTGCTGTTGATCAAAATGACTTTGTAGCCCTCTTCGCGCAAGGCTTTACAAGCTTGCACGCCAGAATAATCAAACTCGCAGGCTTGACCAATGATGATCGGGCCCGCGCCAATGATGAGAATGCTTTGAATGTCGGTACGTTTTGGCATGTTGAAGAACTGCTCTCTAGTTTTACAAGCAGCACAAGGCTGCAATTTCAAATGAATCTTTAATTCAGGCTGGCGGTGGCCAATTTGGTTCCAAACCACATGAACAAACCACCCACCATGCCAGACAAACTGGCCGACAGCTTCTTGCGTCGGGCAAAGCCTTGCGCCAACCTGGCCCCGGCAAAAATCAGTGCGGACAAGTACAAGGCGCTGAAGGTCATCAAGATGACGCTCAAAATCAAAAATGGCACTTCAGGTTGCGCGTAGCCGGGGTCAATGAACTGCACAAAAAACGACAGCAAAAACAAAATCGCTTTCGGATTGAGCAGGCTGATCACAAGAGCACGCCGAAACGGTTGTTGCAGATGGGCGGTGCTGGCCACAGCCGTTGATGCTGCTGGGTTGCTGGTCTTGGCCACAACTTCCACGACATCAGTGGGTGCACGCCAGCCCTTGAGGGCCGAGCGCAGCAAATTCAACCCGACCCACGTCAGGTAAGCGGCGCCAAAGTACTTGACCACCATGAACATGGCCGGGTAGGTGCGCAAAACACCCGCCGCACCCAAGCCCGTGCAGATGAGCAAAATGGTGTCACCCACAAACACGCCGTAAGCCCCCTGAAACCCGGCCCGCACACCGCGTGCGGTCGCCACCGACAACACATAGAGTGAATTCGGCCCAGGCAACAAGATGATGCCAAAGGCACCAATCACGTAAGTCCACAGGTCGGTGACACCGTAAAAGCTCATCCACGTGACTCCATCGACGTGATGAAACGGTCAAACAGGTAGCCAATGTCATGCGGCCCGGGCGAGGCTTCCGGGTGTCCCTGGAAGCAAAACGCCGGTTTATCGGTGCGGGCCAAACCTTGCAAAGTGCCGTCAAACAGGCTGACATGGGTGGCACGCAAGTTGGCCGGCAGGGTTTTTTCATCCACCGCAAAACCATGGTTTTGGCTGGTGATGCTGACCCGGCCGGTATCCAGGTCTTTGACCGGATGGTTGGCCCCATGGTGACCAAATTTCATCTTGAAGGTTTTGGCCCCGCTGGCCAAGGCCATGATCTGGTGGCCCAGGCAAATGCCAAAAGTTGGAATACCGGATTCAATCAGCTCGGTTGCCGCCGCAATCGCGTAGTCACAAGGCTCAGGGTCACCGGGGCCATTGCTCAGGAAAATGCCATCGGGCTGGTGCTTGAGCACTTCTGCCGCAGACGTTTGGGCTGGTACAACCGTGACCTTGCAGCCACGCTGCGCCAACATGCGCAAAATGTTTTTCTTGACACCAAAGTCATACGCCACCACATGAAAACGCGGGGCGGTTTGCTCACCATAACCAGGATGCCCATCCTGCTCAGGATTGAACAGCGACCACTCGGTTTGTGTCCATGAATAGCCGGCCTTGGCACTCACCACCTGAGCCAGATCCAGGCCTGACATGCTGGGCGCAGATTGAGCCAAAGCCACCGCCCGATCCATCACCGCCTGGGTCACGACTTCACCGTCAGCCAGAGCCAAAATACAACCGTTCTGAGCACCCTGGGTGCGTAATTGGCGCGTCAACTGGCGGGTGTCTATATTGGCAATCGCCACCGTGCCTTGCTCTCGCAGATAGGCATCCAAGGGCTGGCCTGAGCGGAAATTGGAAGCCAGCAGGGGGAGGTTTTTGATGATGAGACCGGCGGCATGGATCCGATCAGACTCGACATCTTGTGTATTGACACCGTAGTTGCCAATATGGGGGTAAGTGAGGGTGACAATTTGCTGGCAATAGCTCGGGTCTGTGAGGATTTCCTGGTAGCCGGTCATGGAGGTGTTGAACACCACCTCACCAACCGTGGAGCCCGTGGCTCCAATGGAATTGCCTTGATAGACCGTGCCGTCTGCGAGCGCCAAAATGGCTGGTGGGGTATTTCCCTTGAGAGACAAAAGCACTGGGTTCTCCGAAATGGTTACGGGTACGCCCAAGCACGCAGGAATTGCTTCCTGAAGTAGCGACTAAATGGGATTGGGCAAGGACTGCTGCAGTGAGCGTACGCGGGTGCGAAATTGCCCCAAATTATAGCCTAGGGGGAACCCTGGAACAGCCTTAAGCCAAGTGCGCGGTGGCACTGGCGTGCAAGCAAATGGCCGCAGCGGTGGCCACATTCAAGGATTCTTCACCCCCTGGTTGGGCAATCCGCACATGCTGGCTGGCAAGCGCCTCCAGCTCGGCACAAACGCCCTGCCCTTCATGCCCCATCGCCCAGGCACAGGGCATGGGCAGCTCGCCTCGCGCTAACGTCTGATGCAAATAATGCCCACGGTGAGAACTGGTGACCAACAGTGGGATTTGGAGTTGAGAAAGACAAGACAGATCAACCCCTTCAACCAGTTGCAAGCCCCAGTGTGCCCCCATGCCAGCACGCAAGACTTTGGGCGACCAGAGTGCAGCACTGCCTTTGAGGGCAATGATTTGCTTAAAACCAAAGGCCGAGGCACTGCGCAAAATCGCCCCCACATTGCCAGCATCCTGCAGACGATCCAGCACCACCGTGGCGACACCTGACTGGATGGCAGGCATCTGAGCCAGATCAAACACAAAACCCATCCGGGAGGGTGATTCCAGAGCACTCACCGAGTCATAAAGTGCATCCGAGATTACTATGTTTTTTATAGCTGCTTGCGCATACTCCATAGGCGCTAGAGGCCAAAATGACTCTGAAAACACCCCCATTGCAGCTTGTTGACCCCGCGCCATGGCGGCACGCACCAAGTGATCCCCTTCGGCCCAGACGCGATGCTGTTTGCGGTATTCGGTGCTGCCATGGGCGAGTTTCTTCAGCTCCTTGACGAAGGCGTTGTCACGCGAACTGATCCACAACGGGGTATTCATGCCGAGCCTTTGGTCAACACGTCGGCCACAGGCCGGAAACTGGTGCGATGCTCCGGGCAGGCTCCCTGCGCACTCAAGGCCGCCAGATGTGCCGCCGTGCCGTAACCCTTGTGCTTGGCAAAGCCGTAAGCAGGGAACTGCTGGTCGTAGTCTTCACACCAACGGTCGCGCGTGACCTTGGCCAAAATGGATGCGGCCGAAATAGCGGCCACCAAGGCATCCCCCTTGACCACGGCCTCGGCCCGCATCGGCAAGACAGGCAAGCGATTGCCATCGACGAGAACCAGCTTGGGAGCCAAACGCAAACCTTGGACGGCACGGCGCATGGCGAGCAAGGTGGCCTGCAAAATGTTCAATTCATCGATTTCCTGCACACTGGCCTGAGCCACCGAACAACACAGTGCTTTGGCCCGAATTTCGTCAAACAAGAGCTCACGTTTGCGCGCAGTAAGTTTTTTCGAGTCGGCCAGGCCTTTGATGGGATTCAAATCATCCAGAATCACGGCCGCTGCCACTACCGGCCCAGCCAACGGGCCGCGCCCAGCCTCATCAACGCCGGCGATCAAGCCATTGACACTCCAATGCAGAGCCACTTGCTGCATGCTGGCCTGCAACACCACGCCTTTTCGCCGAGTGCGTGTGACAGTTGACTTGCCGGTGGTCAGCTTAGTTTTGGAGGAGTTGCGCGATGGCATGGGCTGCAAGCTTAGGAGTGTCACGCTGCAACTCATGGTGCAGCGCGGTAAATCGTTGTTCAAGAGCCGCGATTTTCTCAGGCTCTGCGGTGATTGCGGCAAGCCAGCGCAAAACTTCTTGTGCCAGGGCTTGAGGGGTCGCGGCATCCTGCAACAGCTCAGGCACAACAAAGTCACGGCACAAAATATTGGGCAGACCAACCCAGGGCTGTAGTTTTTTGCGCCGCATGATGTGCCAGGAGAGCGCCCCCATGTGGTAGGCAATCACCATGGGGCGCTTGAACAAGGCGGCTTCCAGTGTGGCGGTGCCACTGGCGATCAGGGTGACATCACAAGCGGCCAGCGCAGTATGCGACCGCCCCTCAATCACTTGCAAGGCATCACCCAGCCCACTGGCACGAGCCGCTTCCTCGATCTTGCCTTGCAGTGAAGGAATGGCGGGAACTATGAATTTAATAGCTGGTAGCGCATGTTTTATAAGGGCTGCAGCCTGAAAAAACCTTAACGCCAGATGCCTAATCTCGGATTCCCGGCTGCCCGGCAAAATCGCCACCACCTGGTCTTGCGCCGACAAACCCAGTTTGGCGCGAGCCGCAGCCCGATCGGGCAGCATGGGAATCACCTGCGCCAGCGGATGCCCCACATAGGTCGAGGCAATGCCGTGCCGCGCCAACAATGCTGGTTCAAACGGAAAAATACACAGCACATGGTCAACACTGCGTTTGATTTTCTCCACCCGCTCGGGCCTCCAGGCCCAAATCGAAGGGCAGACGAAATGCACCGTCTTGATGCCTTGGGCTTTCAGGTCGGCTTCCAGATCAAGGTTGAAATCCGGTGCATCCACACCAATAAAAATATCCGGCTGCTGCTGTAACAAACGCGCCTTGAGCTGGCGGCGAATCCCGACGATCTCGCGGTAGCGCCGCAACACCTCCCAGCCAAAGCCATGAACCGATAGTTTGTCGTGCGCCCACCAAGCCTGAAAACCACGCTTGGCCATCTGGGGGCCGCCAATCCCGGCTGAACTCAAGCCTGGCCATTGTGGCTTGAGCCCGTCAAGCAACAAGCCTGCAAGCAAATCGCCAGAGGTTTCACCAGTGACCAGGGCAGCAAACTTCATGGAGCCAGCCAAGGTTTAGCGAACAATGCCGCGCTGTGGCGAAGATTGCTCTAAAAACGAGAGCATCATCTGAACATCGGGTGCACACTCAGGGCTGCTTTCACTCAACTCAGCGATGCGCTCACAGGCCACCTGCAAGGTCAGGTCGTCACGGTAGAGGGCTTTGTGCATGGCTTTGACCGCACTGATGCGCTCTGCCGAGAAGCCACGTCGGCGCAAGCCTTCAAAATTCATCGATCGCGCCGCAGCAGGCTGGCCTTGGCACATCACAAAAGGCGGCAGGTCGGCAAACAACAAGGTGCACATGGCGGTCATGCTGTGTGCGCCAATCCGCACGAACTGGTGCACCACGGTAAATCCACCCAAAATGGCCCAATCACCGACATGCACATGCCCAGCCAACTGTGAATTGTTGGCAAAAATGGTTTGATTCCCCACCTGACAATCATGGGCCAGATGGACATAGGCCATCAGCCAGTTGTCATTACCGACACGGGTGACACCCACATCGCCAGGTGAGCCAATGTTGAAGGTGCAAAACTCGCGGATGGTGTTGCGATCACCGATGATCAATTCGCACGGCTCACCTGCGTATTTTTTATCTTGCGGAATGGCCCCAAGCGAGGTGAATTGGAAGATCCGGTTGTCTTGCCCGATGGTGGTATGGCCTTCAATCACACAGTGCGGCCCCACCGTGGTACCTGCGCCAATTTTGACGTGGGGGCCAATGACGGTATACGGCCCGACCGTGACCGAACTGTCAAGTTCAGCAGCGGGGTCAACCAGGGCGGTGGCGTGAATTTTTGTCAAAGCCCCGACCTCAGGCAATTTTGCGGATAGCACAAGTAAGCTCGGCTTCTACCGCCAGTTCACCATCCACCAAGGCACGTGACTGGAACTTGAAAATACCGGCTTTCATGCGCAACAAGTTAACCTCAAGGATCAACTGGTCACCCGGTTCAACCGGTCGTTTGAAGCGCACGCCTTCCATGCCAGCAAAGTAATAGACCGTGTCGTCAGTGGCAGCCGAGTCCATGGCATCAAAAGCCAGCAAGGCCGCCGCTTGCGCCAAGGCTTCAAGCATCAAAACCCCAGGCATCACCGGACGATAGGGAAAATGGCCTTGGAAGAACGGCTCGTTGATGGTGACATTTTTCAACGCTTTGATGGTTTTACCCTTGTCAATTTCCAGTACACGATCAACCAGCAAAAAGGGATAGCGATGCGGAAGTTTGGTGAGAATTTTGTAGATGTCCATACAACGATGTCCTTTTGTTTTAATGTTTCAATTCAGTCAGTTGAGCTTCAAGCGTCCGCACACGTTCACGCAATTGAGCCAGATGTTTTAACGAGACCGCATTTTTTTCCCAGGCGGCGTTGTCATCCAAGGGGAACATGCCGGTGTAATGACCTGGCTGATGGATGGAGCGGGTCGCCACGCTGGCTGCCGAGATGTTGACCCCGTCAGCCAGTGTCAAATGACCCAGCACTATGGCCCCGCCCCCAACCGTGCAATGTGCACCGATGTGGGCACTGCCAGCCACCCCGGCACAACCCGCCATGGCGGTATGTCGGCCGACGTGCACGTTATGGCCAATCTGCACCAGGTTGTCGAGCTTGACACCATCTTCGATCACGGTATCTTCCAGGGCTCCACGGTCAATACAGGTGTTGGCACCAATTTCAACATCATTGCCAATCCGCACTGCGCCGAGTTGCTCAATTTTTTCCCATACCCCGGCATTGGGGGCAAAACCGAAACCATCGGCCCCAATCACCACACCAGGATGCAGGATGCAGCGCTCACCAATCACACAGTTTTCAGACACCGTGACGCGCGATTTGAGTTCTGTATCTGCACCGATGACAGCACCGGCCTCAATGACGCACAGAGCCCCGATGCGGGCACTGGGGTGAATCATGGCCATCGGGTCAATCACTGCACTCGGATGACAGGCTGGTTTGTCGTACGCAGGCAAACTTTTCTTCCAGAGTTGCGTCAGCCGGGCGTAGTACACATACGGTTGATCGGTGACGATGCAGGTTCCGCGCACACTGGCTTGCGACTTGAAAGCCGGACTGACAATCACACAAGAAGCTTGGGTGGTAGCCAGTTGGCGCTGGTATTTGGGGTGACTTAGAAAGCTCAACTGCCCAATGCGGGCAGTTTCAAGAGGAGCAAGGCCTTCGATCAAAAGGGTGGGATCTCCATGCAATTCTCCGCCCAGGGCCTCAACAATCAATGACAAACGCATGGACACGCACCAACAGCCTTTGAATGGCGCTTACTTGGCAGCCGGTGTATTGAGGGCCTTGATGACCTTGTCTGTGATGTCAAGCTTCGGATTCACATAGACAGCATCTTGAAAAATGAAGTCGTATTTTTCAGCCACAGCAATGTCCTTGATGACCTTGTTGGCCCGTTGGATGACGATTTGAAGTTCTTCGTTTTTGCGTGCGTTCAAATCTTCCTGAAATTCGCGCCGCTTTCTCTGAAAGTCACGATCTTGCTCCAGCAACTGCTTTTGGCGTGTTTGACGCTGCGTTTCGGGCAAGGTGGGCGCTTCACGCTCAAATTTATCGGCCATGGTCTTGATGTTGGCCCCCAAATCCACGAGTTCTTTTTCGCGCTTGGAAAATTCCTGTTCAAGCTTGGTTTGAGCCGCTTTGGCGGTGCTGGCTTCCTTTAACACCCTGTCGGTGCTGACAAACCCCAGGTGTGCCTCCTGCGCCTGAGCGGCAGACAGGTAAACGCCAAACGCGGCCAGAACACAAAAATAACGAAATAAATGATTCATCAGAAACTGGTCCCAATTTGAAATTGCATGCTTTGGATTCTATCGCCGTCAAACTTGCGAAGGGGTTTGGCAAAAGCCAATCGCAACGGACCCACTGGAGAAATCCAGCTGATACCTACACCCATGGACGAACGCAAGTTATTGGCATCGGCATTGATGGCCAAGCCACCATCGGGCCCACCCACCATACCCACATCAAAAAAACCGTACATACGCAAAGTACGATCATTCCCGGCACCAGGGAATGGTGCCAAGATTTCCATGTTGACATTCAATTTGCGAGAACCACCAATCACCGTTCCACTCACGTCTTTCGGACCCAATCCACCTTGCTCAAAACCACGAACCGAGCCAAGACCACCGCCATAAAAGCTTTTGAAGACGGGGAATGAGCGGCCCCCAGAAGCCTTCCCAACTCCGACCTCGGCATTAAAGGCCGCCGTGTATTGTTTGGTCAAAGGATAATATTGCTGAAATTGGTAGGTGGTACGAAGGTACTTGGCATCACCCGCAAAAGACCATTCACCATTCACCCGTTGAAAATTGCCTTGCGTCGGTGCCAATGAACTGTCACGACTGTCTCGTGCCCAACCTGCCGTAATCGGCATTGCTTTGCTGGTATAGCCATATTCATTGGCATAGGTTTGGTACGAAGTAGGCAACAAAGTGCCCGGAACAATGGTGGTTCGCTCAAGCCCCGCACCAAAAAACACCGTGTCAATTTCGGTAAAGGGCACGCCAAAACGCACCCCCAAACCAGAGGTCACAAGCTTGTAATAGTTTTGATCCTGGTAAGGACTGCTGGTCTTATGATAAACATCATAGGTGCGGGAGACACCATCTTCCGTGAAATAAGGGTCTGTCGTATTGAACACAATCACCCGGTTGATTTTGCTGGTATTCAATTGCACACCCAGCGAATTACCAGAGCCAAACGCATTTTCCTGCTTCAAACCAAACGACAAGCCCAAGCCATCACCGCTGGAAAAACCAGCCCCCAAGCTCAAGCTGCCTGTGGGTTTTTCGGTGACGTTGATGGTCAAATCCACCTGATCTGGTGAACCAGGAACCTCTTGGGTTTCAATGCCCACTTCACCAAAGTAACCCAGACGATCCACCCGGTCACGAGACAAACGGATTTTGTCGCCGTCATACCAAGAGGCTTCGAGTTGGCGAAATTCTCGGCGCACAACCACGTCGCGTGTCCGGGTGTTCCCCGCCACATTGATATGGCGCACATAGGCGCGCCGTGAAGGGTTGGCCTGGAGGACCAGAGCGACCGTGTTATTGGTGCGATCAATCTCAGGCTTGGACTCTACTCGGGCAAAGGCATAACCGAAGTTGCCGAAATAGTCCGTAAATGCTTTGGTGGTCTTGGCAACTTCATCTGCATTAAAGGCTTGCCCCGGCCGAATCGCCACCAAGGATTTGAATTCATCGTCTTTGCCCAGATAGTTACCCGCCAGCTTGACGCTGGAGACGACAAATCGCTCACCCTCTGACACATTGATG
This sequence comes from Comamonadaceae bacterium, assembly GCA_008080595.1. Classification (GTDB taxonomy): domain Bacteria; phylum Pseudomonadota; class Gammaproteobacteria; order Burkholderiales; family Burkholderiaceae_C; genus Rhodoferax. The sequence continues at coordinate 8,518 of VIKI01000035.1, read as the reverse complement.
GTGATACCGATGTCGGTTTTATTGGGCAAGATGCTGACTTGTGTTGAATCCACCTGAAACTCAAGGTAACCCCTGGTCAGGTAGTACGAACGCAAGGTCTCAATATCGGCATTGAGTTTGGCACGTGAATAACGGTTGGATTTGGTGTACCAGCTCAGCCAGCCACCAGTGTCCAGATCAAACAATTTTCGAAGGGTCGACTCGTCAAACACCTTGTTGCCCACAATGCGAATTTCGCTGATTTTGGCGGGCTCACCTTCGGTCACGGTAAAGGTCAGGTTGACACGGTTACGCTCTATCGGTGTCACCGTGGTCACCACCTGAGCGGCATACAGACTGCGATTGATGTATTGTCGCTTGAGCTCTTGCTCGGCACGGTCAAGCTGAGCTTTGTCAAAAGGACGACCATCGGACAAACCGACATCACGCAATGACTTGACCAACACATCTTTATCGAACTCTTTGGTACCGACAAACTCAACATTGGCGACGGTAGGCCGCTCCTCGACCACCACCACCAGCACATCGCCATTAACCTCGATGCGCACATCTTTGAACAATCCCAAGCCAAACAGAGAGCGAATGGCAGCAGAGCCTTTGTCATCGTTGTACGTGTCCCCAACTCGAACCGGCAGTGACACAAATACAGTGCCAGGCTCAACACGTTGCAAGCCTTCAATGCGGATATCGCGCACTGTAAATGGATCCACAGCCCAAGCTGACTGTGCCAGCAATGTCAGCGCGACAAGCTTGGAGAGTGTCTTTAAATGGAAGCGATCAAATTGCATTTTTTAAAACCAATAAACGAGCGGATATCCAACGTATCCAGACTCAAAAAGCGAATAGACGGGAAATGTCATTGAACACAGCGATGGACATCATGAGCATCAAAACAGCCATGCCACCTTGCTGAAGCCGCTCCATCCACACATCAGAGACAGGTTTGCCAATCGCTGCCTCCCAAAGATAATACATCAGGTGTCCACCATCCAAAACCGGCAATGGCAACAAGTTCAAAACACCCAAACTCACACTGATCAAGGCCAAAAATACCAAGTATTGAGTGAGCCCCATACTCGCAGACTTACCAGCGTAATCCGCAATAGTCAATGGACCACTGATATTTTTGACAGACGCTTGGCCGATGAGCATCTTGCCCATCATTTTGAGCGTCAAGGCAGAGACCTCCCAGGTTTTCTCAACCGCCTGTGCCACACCATCCAACAGCCCGTAACTGACCACCAGCATCTCAGGACGTGCCCCTACATAGGCCCCGATGCGCCCCATCGACTGCCCCCCCTCTGTAACGACCTGAGGTGTCACAGAAAGACGCTGGATCTGGTCGTTTCTCAAGATTTTCCATACCTGTGGCTCAGCCACACCCTTGGCCCCGGATTGTCGTATCCATTGGCGTAATTGCTGACCATCCACCATGGGCTGATCATTGACGCTGATGACCTCATCACCCTCCTTCAGTCCGGCCTGTTTGGCCGCACCGTCGGCCAGCAAGGAGCCAATCGTGGGGCGACTGAATGGGCCCAGGATGCCCATCCTGGCAAACATCTGTGCATCCACTTCGGCCTGAGGAAGCGAGGACAGGTGCAAGATCACATCGCGCTCATCTTTGGAATTCGCAGGATGAACCACCAGGTGAACATCTTCGGCCTGCAGGCTGCCACGGGTCAAGGCCCAGCGCAAGTCTTCAAACGACTGAATGGGTAACAACGCTTGCCCCACAAATCCAGCTCGAAGCACACGCTCACCGCCCATCAAACCCGCTTGATTTGCCAGAGTTTGGGGCTCCGGTCGGCTCAAAACTGGCGCGGGTAGTTCAACACCTAACCAGTTGACACTGGCATAAAGCAGTACAGCCAAAGCAAGATTGGCCAATGGCCCGGCCGCCACAATCGCCGCACGACGACTCAAAGTTTGTGTATTGAATGCCCGATGCCGAAGCTCGGCCGCCACCGGGGCCTCACGCTCATCAAGCATCTTGACGTACCCACCGAGAGGGAAAAGGGCGAGAACAAACTCAGTGTCGGAATGTTGCATCTTCCAGCGGTAAATCGGTTTGCCAAAACCCAAAGAAAACCGCAACACTTGCACACCACAAGCCAATGCCATGCGGTAGTGACCATATTCATGAACGGCAATCAACAACGCAATCGCCAAAATGAAAGCAGGCAAGGTCAGCATAGTCAATGAAACCCAAACACCATCAGCGGCTCAAGCGTGCTACTGCATCACTGGCGCATTGACGTGACAACTGGTCAAGTGACAACAAGTCTTCCAGTGATTGAGGTGGATGAGGACTCAAAGCAGCCAAGGTTTCCAGATTCACCGCATGAATCTGATCAAATCGAATGCGCCGAGTCAGAAACGCCTCAACCGCAATCTCATTGGCAGCATTCAATACCGCTGTGCTGCCAGGCGCGGCTTCAAGCACCGACCAGGCCAATTTCAAACCCGGAAAACGTTCTGCGTGCCCATGAGCGTGCACCGATTCAAATGACAAATCACCCATGGTTTTGAAATCCAGTGCACTGGCCCCGGAGGTCATTCTTGATGGCCATGACAAACCAAAGGCGATGGGAACTTTCATGTCCGGGGTTCCCAACTGGGCAATCACCGAGTTGTCACGGTACTGCACCATGGAATGAATCACACTCTGGGGATGGATCACCACTTCAATCTGACGGGGTTTCACCCCAAACAAATACCGCGCCTCAATAACTTCCAGCGCCTTGTTCATCATGGTGGCTGAATCCACCGAAATTTTTCTGCCCATGACCCAATTGGGGTGTGCACAAGCCTGCTCAGGTGTGATGTCTGCAAATGTTGCAGGATCCCGGCGACGAAACGGGCCACCTGAAGCGGTCAGAATAATTTTGTCAATCTGGGCCGACCACGTTTGTGCATCGTCTGGCAGGGATTGAAATACAGCGGAGTGCTCACTGTCAATCGGCAACAGCTTGGCCCCACCCTTTGCAACCGCCTGCAAAAAAAAGTCCCCCCCCACCACCAGCGCCTCTTTGTTGGCAAGCAGCAAGCGTTTACCGGATCGGGCAGCGGCCAAGCATGAAGCCAAACCGGCCGCTCCCACAATGGCAGCCATGACCACATCAACCTGCTCATGTTGAGCTATTTCCGTGAGCGCTTCCGCACCATACAAAACCTGGGTTGATAAGCCCAGATTGGCGCACTTGAGCGCCAACTCACGACCATGTGGCTCACTGACCATCACCGCAAATGTGGGTCTAAATTGAACACATTGGGCGAGCAATTTGTCAATTTGCGTTGAAGCGCTGAGTGCAAACACTTCAAATCTCTCAGGATGAAGCGCTATCACCTCCAACGTACTAACCCCAATGGAGCCGGTTGACCCCAAAATTGCAACTCGCTGTTGATTCAGACGGTTTTGCTGGATCATGGGAACCTCACAAGGAATACAACATCATGGCCAGCGGAAGTGTGGGGAGCAACGCATCAACCCGGTCCAGCACACCACCATGGCCGGGCAACAAATTGCTGCTGTCCTTGATACCAGCACTGCGCTTGACCAGAGACTCAATCAAATCCCCCACCACACTCATGGCCGAAAGGAATACAGCGGACAGCATCAAAATCACCCAACTGTGTTGCCCCATGTGGGTGTACAGGCTCGGCACTTGAGCCCCGGTAGATTGATCCATATAACGCCAAAACAAGGCCAATACCATGACACCAAGCATGCCGCCCCAGACCCCCTCCCAGCTTTTTCCCGGGCTGATGGTTACCGCCAGCTTGCTACGGCTCCAGCGTCCGCCCCATGCACGCCCGGAAAAATAGGCCGCAATGTCGGCAGTCCAAACCAGCGCAAGCACCGACAATAAAAAATTGAAGCCAATCACCTTGGCTTGACCAATGGCCAGCCAAGTCAAAGCCAGAGCCAAAACCCCAGCTAACAAACGCACTGTCTGTGAATGATGAGACCAGGCAGAGACACCCGCTTTCAGTATCCAAGCTCCGCCCAACACCCATGTGATACCAACCACAAGCCATAGTCGTGGCATGCTTTGCTGCAACCAACCGGCCCACCACATCAATGCGCATACCCCGCTACACCCCATACCGGCAAGCACTGATGCAGTTTGGCCCCAGTCGTTGGCTTTGGCCCACTCCCACGCAGCCGCCGCAATAAACGCAAGCGCCAAAAGACAAAACGGCCAAGGCTCACGGTAAAACAAGGCCGGTAGCAAAACCGCTAAAAGTAGCACAGCAGTGATGACTCGTTGTTTCAGCATCGTGCGTTTCAGCTCAGGGAATCCGCAGAATTGACGGGGTTAACTT
>VIKI01000035.1:0-4173 GCA_008080595.1 Comamonadaceae bacterium | reverse complement strand
TGATCTGAGGTTTTGCCAAATCGCCTTTCACGCCCTGCATAAGCGGCAATAGCTGCATCCAATGCAGCTTCATCAAAATCAGGCCATAGGGTATCGGTGAACTCAAACTCAGCATAGGCCGATTGCCAAAGCAAGAAATTGCTGATGCGCAGTTCGCCACCGGTGCGAATCACCAAATCGGGGTCAGGTACATGAGCCAAGGCCATGGCTTGACTGAAATTCTGCTCAGTGACAGCTAGGCCCTGGGCATTTAATTTCGCAGCGGCCTGAACAATGTCCCAACGCCCACCATAGTTGAAACACACATTCAAAATCAGACGATTGTTGGATGCAGTGGTGGACTCAGCCTGTTCAATACCTTTGAGTACTCTGGCAGACAAGCCTTGTCGTTCACCGATAAAGCGCAGCTGAACGCCATCGGCTTTAAGTTGCGGTACTTCCCGAGCCAGCGCTATGGCAAACAAATCCATGAGGCCAGACACTTCATCCGTGGGACGCTGCCAGTTTTCAGATGAAAAAGCAAAAACAGTCAAAACCCGCACACCACGTGTGTCACAAGCTTTGGCGCATCGCTTGAGTGAATCAACACCTTGTTTGTGCCCGGCGATACGTGGCAAATAGCGCTTGTTGGCCCAACGACCATTGCCATCCATGACGATGGCAATGTGATAAGGAACGAAAGGAGTGCTCATGCCGGATTAAACCGCCATGATGTCATGCTCTTTCGCTGCCACAAGTTGATCTATGGCAACAATGTGTTTGTCGGTCACTTTCTGAATGTCAGTTTCACAACGTTTTTGCTCGTCTTCGGAAGCCAATTTGTCTTTCACCAGTTTTTTCACGGCCTCATTAGCATCCCGTCGAAGGTTGCGCACAGCCACTTTTGCAGCCTCACCTTCATTGCGAACCAGTTTGGTAAGCTCCTTGCGACGCTCCTCCGACATCAACGGCATCGGGACACGGATCAAATCCCCCATCGATGATGGATTGACACCCAAATCACTGTCACGAATGGCTTTTTCAATCTTGGCGCCCATCCCCTTTTCCCAAGGTTGCACGCTGATCGTGCGGGAATCAAGCAATGACACGTTGGCCACTTGGCTGATCGGTACCAAAGAACCGTAATAGTCCACATGCACGGTGTCAAGAATCGCGGGGTTGGCACGGCCCGTTCTAATTTTTGTCAGGTTATGCTTAAAAGATTCGATCGACAGATCCATCTTGGTTTCAGCATTTTTTTTGATATCAACAATCGGCATAAATTCCCCTTACACAACGTTCAATTCAACTCTGAAAACAGAATTTTGAGACGCTCAGGCGTACACCAGAGTTCCTTCATCTTCACCCATCACTACACGCTTGAGAGCCCCATGCTTGAAGATCGAAAACACCTTCACTGGCAATTTTTGATCCCGACACAACGCAAATGCGGTTGCATCCATGATGCCCAAATTTTGAGAAATGGCTTCATCAAACGAAATTTTGCTGTAACGCGTTGCCGTTGGATCTTTCTTGGGATCGGCCGAGTACACACCGTCTACTTTGGTGGCCTTCAGCACAATTTGTGCACCAATCTCGGCTCCGCGCAAAGCTGCTGCAGTGTCGGTGGTGAAAAAGGGGTTGCCAGTTCCGGCAGCGAAAATCACCACCTTACCTTCTTCCAGATACTGCAAGGCCTTGGGGCGAACATAAGGTTCAACCACTTGCTCAATGGCAATGGCAGACATCACACGTGCAGTCAGTCCAGCCTTGTTCATGGTGTCACCCAGCGCCAAAGAGTTCATCACCGTCGCCAACATGCCCATGTAATCAGCGGTGGCACGATCCATCCCAACTGACCCACCAGCGACACCCCGAAAGATGTTCCCCCCCCCAATCACCACTGCGACTACACCAAGACGGGTGACTGCAACCACTTCATCCACCATCCGAACGATGGTGTCACGGTTGATGCCGAACTGATCATCTCCCATCAGGGCTTCACCTGACAACTTCAGCAAAATTCGCTTGTACGCGGGCTTGGAAGTCGTCATGTCATGCTCCTGAGGAAATGAAGTGAAATAAAGGGGGCTCGTCGAATGAATTAAGCAGACTGCTGGGCTGCAGCAACTTGCGCAGCCACCTCAGCGGCAAAGTCATCCACTTTTTTCTCAATGCCTTCACCCACCACATACAGCGTGAATGCCTTCACAGTAGTGGCCGTAGCTTTGAGCATTTGCTCAACAGTTTGTTTGTCATTTTTGACAAACGACTGATTGAACAGAGAAACTTCCTTCAAGTACTTTTGCACACCACCTTCAATCCGCTTGGCAACAATTTCAGCAGATTGAACCGGCTTGCCTGCAGCAGTGGCCACTGCTGCATCTTCAGCCGCTTTGGCAGCAGCAACAGAGCGTTCACGGGCAACCAACTCTGCGGGCACATCATCACTCGACAAGGCTACAGGTTTCATTGCAGCCACGTGCATGGCCACATCTTTAGCCGCAGTGGCATCACCTTCAAACTCCACTACCACGCCAATGCGGGTACCGTGCAGATATGAAGCCAGCTTAGCCCCCGATGCAAAGCGTTTAAAACGACGGAAACTCATGTTTTCGCCAATTTTGCCAATCAAACCCTTGCGCACATCTTCCAGCGTTGGGCCAAAGCCATCTTGGGAATAGGGCAAAGCACCCAATGCATCCAAATCAGCCGGAGCATTTTTGGCGACCAGCTCAACCGCTGCATTCGCCAAAGCCAGGAAACTATCGTTCTTGGTAACGAAGTCAGTCTCGCAATTGACTTCCATCAACGCACCAACATCATCATTAAAACTACTGACCACAACTCCTTCTGCGGTAATACGACCAGCAGCCTTGCCGGCCTTGCTTCCCAATTTAACTCGCAACAGTTCTTCAGCCTTGACCATGTCACCATCAGCCTCTGTCAAGGCACGTTTGCACTCCATCATGGGCGCATCAGTCTTGCCACGAAGTTCAGCCACCATGCTTGCGGTAATTGCAGCCATTTGTATTCTCCAGATTCAGTTCAATTATTTCAAAATTTGATTAAAAAAAGGGGGCAACAAAGCCCCCTTTTTTGGGGTGTACGACAACTCAGGCAACTGCCTCATTGACTTCCACAAATTCATCCGCATTTTCAGCAGCAACCGCCTTGACCACGTCTTCGACAGCATTCGCACGACCTTCCAGAATCGCATCTGCAATCCCACGTGCATACAAAGTCACCGCCTTGGATGAGTCGTCATTACCAGGAATGACGTAATCAACACCTTCAGGTGAATGATTGGAGTCCACCACTGCAATCAGCGGAATGCCCAGTTTGCGAGCTTCAGCGATGGCAATTTTGTGGTAACCCACATCAATCACAAAAATAGCATCTGGCAAAACAGCCATATCCTGAATGCCACCAATGTCTTTTTCCAGTTTTTCCAACTCACGAGCAAACATCAGCTGCTCTTTTTTGCTCATGCTGTCCAATCCAGCTTCTTGCTGAATTTTCATGTCCTTGAGGCGTTTGATGGAGGTCTTGACCGTTTTGAAATTGGTCAACATACCACCCAGCCAACGCTGATCGACATAGGGCACACCTGCGCGCTGCGCTTCTTGCGCAATGGTTTCGCGAGCTTGGCGCTTGGTACCGACCATCAATACAGTGCCGCGGTTTGCGGAAATTTGACGAACAAATTTGGCTGCCTCCTGGAACATCGGCAAGGATTTTTCCAGATTGATGATGTGAATTTTGTTCCGATGGCCAAAAATAAAGGGGGCCATTTTCGGATTCCAGAAGCGGGTTTGGTGTCCAAAATGAACACCTGCTTCCAGCATTTCGCGCATAGTAACTGCCATGTATAACTCCAAAGGTTAAGTCTAAAATCCGGCTCGTTTGTTAGGCTATTTTGTAAAACTTCAAAACAGCGCAACACACCTTGATTAAGCCGGTTTGCGGATGAACTTGATACAAAACATTTTGCTCAAGACTGTCGAGTATAGCAGTTAGGATTCCAGTTTTTTGGAAGCCATCATTTGATCAGATCACGATCTAATGCCGCGCATACACCCAACAAATAGAAAAGCCGCTGCAAATTAAACATTTACAGCGGCTTGACCATTTTTTGGCGGAGCGGACGGGACTCGAACCCGCGACCCCCGGCGTGACAGGCCGGTATTCTAA
>VIKI01000034.1:8947-60261 GCA_008080595.1 Comamonadaceae bacterium | reverse complement strand
GGTTCATCCGGTTCATCCGCTTTGACGGTTTTAGCTGGCAGTGGGGATTTGCCGGGCTCGACATCAGTTTCAACATTGGTCTCGATGTCGATTCCAACATCGGGGCACAGAGGGTTTTCTAACATGGGGATTCCTTTGCTTGGTGAGCGAAGCTCAAGGGCTTCAGCTTGTCGTTTCTCAGTCGTGCAGTGCCAGCTGGACCCGGGTGTCCACATGAAGCTGGTAGATGGCCTGCTCGGTCTCGAAATGGGCACACAGCAGCACCTGAGCCGCCCTGGTCTTTTGCAGCCTGGTTCGGCCCAGGGCCTTGACCAATGCACTGGGCACGTCAATGACCTGCCATCCATGGGTGTGGATGGCATAGACGGGCTTGGGCCAGGGGTCGATGACCTGTTGATGGCGGTAACTGTGGCCGGTCAGGTGGCCAAGCGCCAGACTGGCTGGCGCCAATGCGAATTTGTAGGTGTCCTTCAAGGTGTCTCTCCTGGTGTCACTCTTGGCGCTCAGTTGTGGGCATCGGCTTGGATGCCGTGGCGACCCGGCTGGCGACTGGCAAGCAATGCCCGCCTGACTGACTCCCGCAGGCGTGGGACTTCTTGCTCGTCTTCCTCATCGACATTGCCCCGGCCCAACGATTGGCGCAGCAGCCAGGCTTGGCGGGGATGGTGCTCATCGAGCTTGAACAAGGCGGGACGGATGATGGCAAACATTCGGTCCTGGGCACTCTCCAAGCCATCGCTGCTGGCAGCCAGCAGGTCCTGGCAGCCCTGGATGAAGGTGGAGACATACAGCACTTCACCCTCTTGCGCACCAAATGCCCACCACAGCCTGGCCGTCTCTGCCGCACGGCGTAAGGTCTGGATCGGAGAGACGACGTAACCTGGGGTGGAAGACGAGAGGCTCGTCAGGACTTGGCGGACTTCAGTGGCTGAGCAGCAGAGTTCAAGCACACGGCGCAGTCCGTCATGACGGACATCGGCCACGGCCTGATCCACCAGGGTCTGGGGATCGGTACCGATGGTGATCTCAATGAAGCGACGGACATGTTGGACGTTGCTGTGGTTGTTACTGATGGTGTTGGTTGCGTGTTTCATGACGATTCCTTTTGGGTTGACGTTCGGCGCTCGAATGAAGAATTTCTGGATGACTGAGGTTTTTTGGGCAAACCTCTCCCCCGGGCCTGGGCACTGCAGCTTTTTGCAGGTCTCAGACCTTGAGGTCGCTTGGGTTGGCTGCCCCTTGGGTCCTGGGGCTTGTCGCTAGGTCAGTTGCCCGGGTGATGGGTGCGGCTGGACCGTCTGATAAACGCCCGGTGGCGAAGCTCGCCCATGCACACCGCGTGCTTTGGGTTGCGCCATGGGCGCCACTTCCTGGGCTGGGACGAAGATGGCGAGGTCCGAGCCGGGTTGCTTTTGCTGGATCAGTGCCCCCTGAGACATCTGGCTGGCCAGCAGGCGTTCCATGGCCGAGCCGTCTTGTCGGGTCAAGTTGGGCACGTAGCGGGAATACACCCGAAACAGCATTTCGGTGCTGGTGTGTCCGAGTTGGCGGGCAATCCATTCCGGTGCTTCACCACTGGCCAGCCACAGGGTGGCTGCGGTGTGACGCATCTGGTAAGGGCGTCGGGCTTTGAGGCCCAGGTGACGCAGCAGGGGGTACCAGACGCGGTCAGAGAAGTTTTTGTTGTCTACGGGTTCACCCACCATATTGCAAAACACATACTCAGAGACTTTGCCTGTGGCCTCCCACTGGCTTTTGAGGGCCTCGAAGACGGGTTGGCTCATCTGGATGTCACGTTGGCTGCCATCGGTCTTGGTGTATTCGTCTTCACCCAGGACAAAGGTTTCACGTACCCGGATGATGCGCAGGTCAAAGTCGACGTATTTCCATTTGAGGCCGTGGACTTCACCGGTGCGCATGCCTGTGAGGAACCGGGTGGTGAAGTAGTTCTTGTAGTCGACTCGGGTGGTGGCCAGGATACGTTGCACGTCACCAAATGAAAACGGTTCGACATCGGTTTTGCGTTGACGCAGTTTTTTGATGTTGAGCATGGGTGACGTAAACTCGAATCGGTCGGCGGCTTCGTTCAATATCTGGCGCAGCAGACCCATGATTTCATTGATCCGCTTGGGTGATAAACCTTCCTTGGTTCCGCGACCTTTTACTTTGGCGAGTTGAGCGCGAAATTCAAGAACTTCAGATTTGGTGATGCTGCCGACCACCTTGCCCCCGAAGTGGGGCATCAGATGACCGTTGAGGGTGGAGAGCAGCGACTTGATGTGGCTGCGCCGCCATTCGATTGAGCGCTCGTCGAACCATTGGGTGGCGAAGTCGCCAAACTTGGGGCCGACTTGCACCACTGGCGCTGCAGCTGCTTGTACTGTCGCATCGACGGCTTGGGCTGTGACCGTCAGTCCCCCACCCGTATTGCTTGCTTTGGCCAGTCGCTTGAGCGCCTTGCTGTTGGGGAAGTAGCTGGCGTAAACAAAGCTGCCATCGGCAATTTCGGATTCGATCTTGTCGAGTACCTTTTGCAGCTTTTTGCGGTTGACGGGGGTGTCGGGGAGCAAGGTGTACTCACGACACCGCTCGTCGTTGTAGCGAAAGTCAAAGAACAAAGCCCCGTTAGGTTTGTGAACTCGAATATTAGGCATGGAGCATGCTCCCGTTGGCCATGGGGATACCGACCATTGCGCAGGGGCGAACTGAAACACTCCCATGCATGTCCCGCTCGATCGACTCCCAGATGTACAAGATCTTGCGACCTCCGAAGGGCCGAAAATAGTGTATGCCCTCGATAAGCACACTGTCTTTCATGCGTTCGCGAATGGTGCGAACGTCATACTTGATTCGGACTGAAAGTTCGTCTGTCGTCAGATAGGTCTTCTCACCGAAAACATCAGAAACTGCTTGCATGTCTAGATCTCCTTAAAGTTAAACGATAGAATTGAAGAACAAATTTCTGTGTTTTCACATATTTTGATCTCCTGGAGGTAATTATGCAGCAATTAAGATCGTTTGCAAGCCATTTTTACCCGCTGCAGATCATTTTTATTATTTTTACAACATGATCCGGTGCCATTTCGCTCGTTTACTTGGAGAACGTAAGCTAAAGATCAGCGATGTAGCTAGGGACACCGACATTAATCGTGGAACCCTCACTCGCCTCTATTACGAAACTACCGAACGTGTGGAGTTGGAAGTGTTGGATCAACTCTGCGAGTACTTCCAGATTGATTTACCAGAACTTCTTGAACGCGTGACATCGTCAGAAGGTAAAGTCAAATAGTTCAGCTTTCGCCTGTCTTTCCAGCAACGTGGTCAGGCAATCGCGCGCCTAATTTAAGTGACAGTGATTTGAACTTCACGCCCAACACCAAAACGGCACCCGTAGCGATACCGGTACCGTTTTGCTGTAAATATTTGCCGCATCACCCATCACACAACGTGACCAGCAGGCCATCAAATTTGGTTATCACACTCACGATGGTGGCGTTAAGCGTGATGGGTGAAGTGCCTTGATCGATCAGATGCAGTTGAAAGCGGCGCAGGTCTTCGTCGGTGGCAGCGTCAGGGGACTTGCCCAGAAACTTTGCGAACTTGCGAACCTCTCGCAGGTAGGGCTCTCGCGTCTTGGGCATGAGCTTGCGCTTCCGCGTGTCCTCAATCATGCGTTGACGCAGTGGTGATCCGCTGGGTGTCGATCTTTCCAAGGCTGTACTCCTGTTGTGAACGATGCCAATTGCCTCAAGTCACAACATCGACACGCCGACACCGCCGACTAACCTAAACCGCTGATCAAAGGGTACGTCGCGAGCGGTTTAGTCCCACGCCTCATTCGAGCTGTGCGATAGTCAGGCAGGTATGGGCACCCATTTCCTGGCCACGACGGGCCGGTTCGGTGCATCCCGATTTAACGTCAATTCCAACGTCGGGTATCTGGCAAGCAATTTGAGATGGTCGTTGGCTCTTGATGGCCAGTTGCCGACACACACGAATGGCGGCTATCTGGATGTCGCAATTTCCCATGTGGACCTGCTCGAAACCAGACAGAAGCCAGCGACTCATACGTGCCATAGCGGGTATTGGCCTATTTAGGGCCTAAACGACCGGTACACTATGAGCAGCTGACAATCGGCCTTTGCATCAGTTATTTCAATCCATGGTGCACGACAGATGAAAGCTAGGTTGACATTTCACAAATCTCTTCCCAACTTAAACTGAACTTTTGCAGGTCCTTGGGAGCTCGATTTGTCTTATTGACGACGCTGCTGCGTTGCCGCGCTAATAATCAAACAAAAACACGGGGAGGCGCATGTTCTATAACGACCAAGAAACAGAGGTCGATCTTCTCTACCATGAGGCGGTTGCCCGCACGGTCGTCAACCTGATCAAGGCCAGACCGAAGGTGCCGATCACTGTCGGTGTCCACGGAGACTGGGGAGCTGGCAAGTCCAGCGTCCTCAAGATGACCGCGGCAGCGTTTGAGAGGGACGAAAGTACCCTGTGTGTGTGGTTTAACGGCTGGACTTTTGAAGGGTTCGCTGATGCGAAGACCGTCGTTATCGAAACGATTGTCGAAGAATTACGCAGAAAGCGACCAACCTCTAAAAAGGTACAAGATGCAGCCGCCAAGGTCTTGAAGCGCATCGATTGGCTGAAGGTGGCCAAGAAGACGGGCGGCTTCGCGTTTACAGCGTTCACGGGTATTCCCACCTTTGATCAAATTCAGTCTGTCATAGACGGTGTCAAGGGCTCCCTGGCTAAACCTGAAGACACTCTCTCACTGGACGACGCGAAGGCTTTCGCCGAACAGGCAAAGGATCTGCTCAAGGAGGGCAAGCAGGAACAGGACAGCGTCCCAAAACAAATGCATCGGTTCCGCGAGGAGTTTGAAGAGTTGGTTGAGGCGGCAGACATTGATCGTCTAGTCGTGATCGTCGATGACCTTGACCGATGCCTGCCAGAAACTGCAATCGCAACACTGGAGGCCATTCGACTCTTCCTTTTCGTCCCGAACACAGCATTTGTCATCGGGGCAGACGAGGTGATGATCGAATATGCGGTCAAGAAGCACTTTCCAGATCTCCCGGCGGGCACGGGGAGCGTCACCTACGCCCGAAGCTATCTGGAAAAACTGATACAAGTCCCCTTCCGAATACCAGCGCTAGGGCCTACTGAGACCCAGATCTACGTCCTGTTACTTCAAGTTGAGTCTGATCTGGGCGCCGATCATGCCGCCTTTAAAAAGCTGCTGAAAGGCGCTCAGGAAGAGTTGCGTCGCCCATGGCAAAGCAATGGCTTGGACGACGCCGCAATAGCCAAATACCTAGAGGGCACAGAGATGCCAGACGAAGTGCGTCGTGCTGCAATCATCAGCCGCCACACGAGTCGCATCCTCACGGAGGGTACACGCGGAAACCCGCGTCAGATCAAGCGCTTCCTTAATTCACTCGCACTGCGCTCCGCCATTGCGAAGGAGCGACAGTTCGACGCTGACATCTTGTTGCCTGCACTGGCGAAGGTAATGCTCGCAGAAAGTTTCTCCCCTGAACTGTATGCCCAGTTCGCCCGTCTGGCGGTCGCGAGCACAGACGGAAAAGTCAAGGCACTTGCTCAACTCGAGGCCCCGAAAGCAACACCTCAAGTTGCTGAAAAAGAGAAGCCCGATAAGGGCAAATCGGCGCCTTCGCCCGAGCCGAACGAGCCGGAATTTGATGACTGGTCCAGGAGTGAATGGATCAAATCATGGGCGGCAATTGCCCCCGCATTGGGATGCCTTGACCTGCGGCCCTATGTTTTTGCAACACGTGACAAGCGAGGCTACTTGGGTGGTTTTGGCGCTGCTAGTCACCTGGAGAGCTTGGTGGATAAGCTGCTGGGTCCAAAGGCATCCGTAATGACCTTGACGCCCGAGGTCAGCAAGCTTGCCGGCCCTGATGCAGAGCAGACTTTTGAATTGCTTCGTGCGAGAACCCTCTTGTCAGAGAGCTTTTTGCGTGAACCGCCCGGCGTTCAAGGGCTCATGCTCCTAGTGACGCATCATGCAAGCCTGCAACGTCGCCTCGTCTCACTCTTGAAAGAACTTCCAACCCCAAAGCTGGGAGTCTGGGCGGCCAGCTATTTTGGAAGTTTGATCAAGGACGAATCGGTCAAACCGGAGTTTGACCAAGTATTGGACTCGTGGCAGGGGCAATCTGAAAACACCTTGCTGAAGAGTGCTGTGACTCAGATGCGGACAATCCCCAAAGGTTGACATTATGGGTACCTCCAAATCATACGGTGGTCCAGCAAGCGGACTAGTTCCGTCATGGATTGACGATGGCGCGGAAGTTGAGGCGGCGCCTAGCAGTCCCGAACATCCAGTCGGCACGCCAGCTCAAGACCCCGCTGCGCCAGACGCGACCGATGCCGAGCAACAACCTGGTCAGCCGGATACTCAGGGCAACTCGAAATTCACGGGCGCGAAAAGTCGATTCACAAGGTTCGCCAAAACCGGCAGCTCAAGTTCCCTCGGCCGAGCGTTGAGTGGCCATGTAACCAGCTCAGGGGGAAGCGGTAAGGCTGCCCGGCGCATGGGTGCGTCAAAATCGGTTGGCGGCAAACTACTTGGTCTGGTCCGAGACGCACAGAGAGTGGGTTTTGCGGCAGCGCTCCAAAGTCGGGGCCTGACAAACTTGGTGGGCCAGTCGGCAGAAAGGGTATTCCTCGGACTGACTGACATCCTCTGCCCGCCGGGCGGGCCTATAGACGAGGCCATCGCCCGACAGGCACTCATGGAAGCTATCGGCGACCAAATCGAAGCCGGAGTCGAGAATTTTGATCAACTGACCCCAAGTCAGCTCAAAGAGTTCTTTCTGGACTTTGTTGTCCGCTCAGTCGAGGGCCGAATCATGAGCGACATCGCAGCGCGAATGGTGACGGTACCGGATGATGTCAATCAAGTGATCCACCTCCAAGAGCAACTCCACGACTTCATCGTCGGATGCACTCGCAATCAGCTCGGTGAGCAACTCGGAGCCGCTGAAGCTATTGCGGCCGTGAACACAGACGCCAAGGTAAATTCGATCTACGAGGCCGCATTTGGGCTCGTCAAGGCAGCCGGGGAGAACGCTGAATGAGCCACCACACGATTGTCTGCCGTCTCGGCATCGGCGATGCCGTTGCGGTTCAACCCAGCCGGCAGGACACACTGCGATCAGATGTCCAGTTCATTGACGATGGTGGAAATCTCAAATTTGGACTGGGTCACACACTACAGCAGTTGGCTGGCTGGGGCCTTGTGCCATCCGAAGTCTCCATCGATCTGGCGATCATCGCCTCCGCACTGACCGCTGCTGATACGCGAATCTCCAGGATGGCAACGAGCCAGGATCATTGGACCCGAGAGATTGAACTTCATGTACCAGTGAGCAACGAGCAGCTTTGGAGCGCGCAGGCACAACTGCTTTCAAAGACGCTCCAGTTCCTTACGGGCGATCGCTGGGCAATTCATTTCAGGGCACGGCCGGACGGACTCGGTGACCTGGCTGTTCCCACGGAAGAACTCCCAATGTTCGCACCGGACAGCGTCTGCTTATTCTCGGGTGGCCTCGACAGCTTTATCGGCGCGGTCGATCTGCTCTCTGAGGAGAAGCAGCCGCTGTTTGTCAGCCATTGGTGGGACACGATGACCAGCAAACACCAAAACTACTGTATGGGGCATCTGGTCGCGCACTTTAATCTGCTCGAGTTTCGCCATTTGAAAGCGAACGTCGGGTTTGATCACGTGACCTTGCAGTCCTCTGGCATCGAAGACACACTGAGGGGTCGCTCCTTTCTTTTCTTCGCCCTGGCAAGCGTTGCGGCAAGTGCGATCAACAGCGAAGTAATCATCCACGTGCCAGAAAATGGCCTCATTTCACTGAATGTGCCGCTTGACCCGCTGCGACTGGGCGCACTGAGCACCCGGACCACCCATCCGTATTACATGGCCAGGTTCAACGAGTTGCTCCACAATCTTGGGTTGAATTCAAAGCTTCACAACCGCTACCGACATAAGACGAAGGGGCAGATGGTTGCCGAATGCCGGAGTCAAGACTTCCTAGCCCAACATGCCAAGAACACCATGTCGTGCTCCGGGCCGGCGAAATACCGGTTCCATCCTGTCGTGGAAATGCGCAAACTGCAGCATTGTGGACATTGCGTTCCCTGCCTTATCCGGCGTGCCTCACTGTTAAATGGGCTTGGAGTGGCCGACGATACACCGTATACGATCGACGACCTTCACGCGCGACCGTTCGACTGCAACAAAGCCGAAGGCGAGCATATCCGGGCTTTCCAGCTGGCCTTGGCGCGCCTAGCCGCGAAGCCGTCAAGGGCTCGTCGAGATATTTTTCAGCCAGGTCCCCTAAGCGATCACCCACAGGACTTGGACCAATACCAGGCCGTGTATGTCACCGGGATGCGTGAGGTACAAGCCCTGTTGGATGGCGTGGTGTCGGTGCCGCTGAGCTAGGTCATGACTACGCGTCCTCAGTGGGTGGATTTTCATTGTCACGTAGATCTGTATCCTGATCACGAGGCGCTGATAAAGGAGTGTGATCAGGAGTGCGTCGCCACGCTCGCCGTCACCACTACTCCAAAAGCTTGGATGCGCAACAGCGAACTGGCAACAAATTCATCCTGCGTCCGTGTTGCGCTGGGCCTTCACCCTCAACTCGTCCGTGAACGCGCAGGGGAGTTGAGCCTGTTTGAAAGTCTGCTTCCCACGGCACGATATGTCGGCGAAATCGGCTTGGATGCCGGACCGAAGTTTTACTCCTCCTTCGCAGAACAGGAGCGAGTATTCGCACGCATCCTGCAGATGTGTGCAGAGCAAGGCCGGAAGATATTGACCATCCACAGCGTTCGAACCGTCGGAAAAGTCCTCAAGCACCTTGAAGCGAATCTGCCACCGGATCGGGGCACAGCAGTCCTCCACTGGTTCACGGGTACCGTGACGGAAGCCCGTCGAGCCGCTGAGATGGGATGTTACTTCTCTATCAATGCGGAGATGCTTATCTCGCCAAAAGCCATTGGCATCGTTCGCACAATGCCGCTTGATCGACTTCTGACCGAAACCGACGGACCATTTGTTTCTGAGGGATCCGCGCGGGCTCGACCCAAAGACGTTCGTACCACCGTGGACATGATGGCCGACGCACTCGGGATTGGAGCGCACCAGTTGCAGGCGCAGATTCTTCATAACCTGAAGGTCCTGACGTCCCGATAGGCGAAGTAGACAATAAAAACGTTGGAAGTGTCCGAGATACCATCGCCTCGAAAGGCTCAAATGCTAAATAAGATAAAGGTACAGGGATATCGGCTGCACAAAAACCTGTCTGTCGATGTGAACCAAAAGTTCAACCTCATAGTCGGCGCCAACGAATCCGGCAAGTCCACACTGATCGAGGCAATTACTTTGGGTTTGACCGGCCGAGTCAACGGACGAAGTGTGTCGGAGGAACTCAACCCGCATTGGTTTAATGCGAACCTTGTCAAAGACTTCATTCAAAAAAGGGCAAAGGGAATCAATGCCCCGTTCCACAAATACTAATCGAATTGTCATTTGACAACGTGCCAGAACTGCAGGCGCTATGCGGAGCGGCTAATACGTGTGTTCCCACCATGGCTTGCCCCGGTGTGACATTGAGGATATCTGGGGCTTAGTTCAATCGTTGCAAGGTCCGGTTTGGGCACTATGCCGTAGGCCATGACCGGCTGCTGAACGGGGTTGAACTGAACCACCGGACAACGGACTGTCGCGAGCACCCGCATTCAGCCTGTTCCTGCCGGAGAAGGCCGTGCAGCCCGGTTTCCAAAGTCAATGCCGGCTGTAGGCTGGAAGCGGTCAAATGCCGCGCTCCGTGGAGTCCACTCAAAAGCAGGCTTAACATAGATTTAAGCGGGCGCCAGGCTTGGGCTGGCGAAAATGCGCCAGCCCAGTCCATCAGGCCTGCCGTTGGCGCTCCGCTTGAAGGAAGGCTTAGGCATCACATTCGGCGAAAACAGCGCACCTCAAACTATTCCGTGCTTTCGCAGTGCGGGTAGAGCTGACGTTAAGAACTCTTCGCAGGACTTTGCTAAGAAGGTGGGCATTCCGCCGAGACCTGTAGTTTCCTCAAAATGAATTATGAGTGTCAGCATCATGGCTACGCGAAGGTGCTCGGAGGAATCTGTATCAGGCTCACTCTGTGACAGTTTGAATAGTCCAACTTTAACGCGATCGAGAAATTGTTGATTTACTCGAAGACCTATGTCAGATTGATGCTCGAATATGCCGAGTGCTTTCAAAAAATCTAAGACTCTGGACCACAACAGGACGATCCTATCGTCATCTTCATCAGTTTGGACTTTTGCACTGCTTATCAAGGTTTCGTAGTGATGCAGTCGGCAATGCCATGAAATTTTATCAAGTTCACTCTTGCTAAAGACATTGGACTTAGGGAATGTCAGGGTAATGACACTTGGTTCTTTCGTATACAGCCACTCCTCGTCAATATCGCTACTTGGAATGGCATAAACACCTTCCTTCTTACTTGTATCCCAGAGTACAACGATGCAGAGGTCCGCTGAACGTAACCATTTATAAGCGTGCGCAAATGAGACGGAGAAAGAGTAATTGCCGTTTTTGAGCCTGTGCTTTGATAGGTTGTCGGTACCTTTGGATTGGATCCAAAGACGAAAGTGTTCTACTGCGTCATCCGCGCCAACAGGCTGGATCAGAAGATCTTCGCCGTAGTCTCGCTGAACGACCTGAACTGCCCAGCCATGTTCTTCGCAAACATCTTCGATCTGCTTGGCGGCCCGGTCTCCGATAGGGTGACTCGCCTTTGGTCTGTGTAAGTACTTCTTTGTCGTCATATCGGTGTGAATCGGGGTGGAGTAACTTTTGATGCTTACGTTTGGAAGATGGTGGGCTGCTAGTTGGCATACACCGCATTTCACAGCAGTCTTTACCGTTTTAATTCATCAGTGCTGCGCGGCATCTTCTCGAAATCGCTCAGGGCGGCGGCGCGGAAGGCGGGCAGGGTTTCACAGTGTTGAGCCAAGGTGATTAGAGTGGCGTGGGCGGTGGGTGACAGCACTTCATCCATCCTGTCCTGCATGTACCAGATCAGCGTGGTGATCATGACATCGGCATGGGTGAGCGTTGCCCCGCAGGCATAGGGTGTGGCAACGCGGCGGGTCAGTTCGTCGAGACCAGCGTGGGCCTGGCCAAGGCAGCGGCCAAGCCAGTCGGTACTTCGATGTTCGGAGGAATGGAAGTGCCTCTCGTACACCACAGCCGCGACCTTTTCGAGGGTGCCTTGAGCCAGTACCGTCATCTGGAGAACTATCCGGCGTGCGGGGCCAGATGCGGGGATCAGCGCCGCATCGCCCGCCTGTTCGTCGAGATGCTCAAGGATGGCGGCGCTGTCGATCAAAACCTCGCCGTCGTCGAGGACGAGGGCTGGGATGCGGGTTAGGGGGCTGATCTTCCCGACCGCTGCCGCATTGCCAAAGATCGAGCGGGTGTCGCGGGTGAAGGGTATGTGGTAGTGATGCAGCGCAATAGCGACACGGCGGGTGACGGGTCTGTCATATTGGCCGACGAGAATCATGGGACAGTTTCCAAAGTATGGGAATTTCAAACGCTATTTCTCAAGAAATCTGAATGTATCAGGCGACGCACTGGCGGTTACCTGTAGGACCGCTATAGTTTAGGGTTGTAGGATGCCTGCCCGTGACCGCGAACGCGGGTGGCCCAACAGTGCATGCAGGGCAGGCGTCGTACAAGCCCCGAGGGAGGAAACCGCGGGGAGTACCGCAGTTGCTGGAGTGAACTATGCAGCTATGGGGATTTGAAGAGCCACAGTGTGGTTTGACATTGGAGGCATGACCATTACGCTGGCGGCCAGACCCCTGAAGTAACACACATTGCAACTGACAGGCCAGATTTGTTTGATGCCGGTGATGCGATCAGCAGTGGTTTTGCAGCACATGGCCGCACTTGCCCAAACTGCCTGCGGCGAGTGCACAGCCAGCTCACAGTTGAAGCACCTCCAAGTTTTGGCGCTCATGGTGGACCCTGTGCGGTAGGCGGCGCACGAATGGCCTGTGTGCGCAGAAACGTCTGGACGATGATCATCGGCGCACCACAGTGCGTGCAGACAAAGCTTGGTCGCACCGGCTCAGCGCACGCGTCGGTGACCGTCTGGTCGACTACGGCAACAGGCGCCACCTGCAGCAGTTCACGAGCCAGGGCCAACTTCTCCTTGCGAACGTTGTTGGCGATCAGCCCATAGTGGCGGATGCGGTGAAAGCCGCTGGGCAACACGTGCAAAAGAAAGCGGCGCATGAACTCCTGTGGCTCCAGCGTCATGGTCTTGTGGCGCGTTTTACCTTTGGCACGGTAATCCTTCCAGCGAAACGTCACCCCTGCCTCATCCATCGAAATCAATCGCGAGTTGGAGATAGCCACCCGGTGGGTATAGCGCGACAGATAGGCCAGCACCGCCGCCGGGCCTGCAAACGGGCGCTTGGCATACACCACCCATTCGCACTTGCTCATTGGAGCGAGCCATTTGGCAAAGGTCTTGGCATCGGCCAACTCGGCGTACTCACCAAAGAACTGCAACTCACCCGCACGGTATGCCGCCCCAAGCTCCTCCAGGAACCGTCTGCGAAACAACCTGGAGAGCACCCGCACCGGCAGAAAGAATCCCGGCTTGCAGGCCACCCAACGCTGACCATCTGGTGAAAGACCGCCACCCGACGCGATGCCATGGACATGCGGATGGTGCGTCAGAGCCGAGCCCCAGGTGTGCAGTACCAAAGTCACTGCAATCTGCGCGCCCAGATGCTTGGGATCTGCCGCGATGGTGCTCAAGGTCTCAGCGGCCACCTCAAACAACAACCGGTAGATCACCGCCTTGTTGTAGTACGCGATGGCGCTGATGGGTGCGGGCAAGGTGAAGACCACGTGGTAGTAGTCCACTGGCAGCAAGTCAGCCTGACGATCTTGCAGCCAACGCTTGGCCGCACTGTCCTGGCACTTGGGGCAATGGCGGTTACGGCATGAGTTGTAGGCAACTTGGTCGTGCCCGCAGCCATCACAGTGCAACACGTGTCCTCCCAGTGCCGCGCTGCGGCACTGCTCAATGGCCGACATGACTTTGAGCTGACCCAGGCTGAGGTGTCCCTGCTGGTTTTGACGCCAAGCCGGGCCATGGGTACGAAAGATGTCGGCAACCTCCAAAGCGAGGTGCCCCACGGCGAATCCCTACGCGGGTTCTAGGGTCTCCAGCGGGTTGATCACTTCGCGCAGAAGTTCGGTGGCTACCTGTGTGTAAAGTGCCGTCGTCTCCAGCTTCTTGTGCCCGAGCATGACCTGGATCACCCGTATGTCGACTTTTTGTTCCAGCAGATGGGTGGCAAAACTGTGCCTGAGCGTGTGCATGGAGACGCGCTTGTCGATCTTGGCCGTCTCAGCTGCAGCGTGGATGGCTCGGTTGAGCTGGCGTGTGGTCACAGGATCCATCGGATTGAGGCCAGGGAACAGCCAGCCACCGGGCAAGATCTTGCCTTGGGCGTGACCCAGTCGCCACCAGCAACGCAGCCTCTCCGGCAATATGGGCGAGAGCATGGCGTAGCGATCCTTGTGGCCCTTGCCTTGCTCCACGCGCAGCATCATGCGTTCACTGTCGATGTCGCTGACCTTCAGTGCGATGACCTCGCTGGCGCGCAGGCCTGTGCCATATGCAATCGACAGAGCCGTCTGGGATTTGAGGTTGGGTGCGGCGGCAATCAGGCGTGCGACTTCATCGCGGCTGAGCACCACAGGCAGGGTACGCGGTACCCGCACTGGCTGCATCTTGGCCATCAGTTCGGCACGGTCCAGGGTGATGTCAAAGAAGAACTTCAGCCCGGTGAGGGTGGCGTTGAGCGTCACAGGCGAGGTGCCCTGATCGACCAGGTGCAGTTGAAAACGTCGCAGCTCCTCCACGGTGGCGGTGTCGGGCGAGCGTTTGAGGTAGGCCGCCAATTTGCGTACGGCGCGGATGTAGGCAATCTGGGTCTTCTCTGCCAGCTTGCGCATGCGCATGTCCTCAATCATGCGTTGACGCAGTGGGGATCCGCTTGGTGTCGATGTTTGCATGGCTGTACTCCTGTTGTGAACGAGGCCAATTGCCTCAATTCACAACTTCGACACGCCTACACCTCCACATTACCAATACCGCTGATCGAAGGGTACCGCGCGAGCGGTTTAGTCCACCGTCAATTCGGTGACCATCACTTGTTCAGTTCAACGGCAGGTATCGGGCAGGCATTTTGAGAAAATCATCATCGGCTAAGGGCACAAAGCGGATCACTATGAAGGGCAAGTTTCGGGCATCTCATTGCCGGTCATTTTGGCCTGTTCCGCCCAAGTTTTTCGGATCGAATGCAAAGGTTCAGAGTTGATGGTCGCCAAAACCGTCTTCCTACTTCTTGTGCAGCCACAAGAATTGATGTCAGTGCTATTTCTGCGTTCTCCCTCCTGCGAAGGTAGTCACAATTGAGCAATCATCATTTGTTCATTTCTGTCTGACAATGCGACTACTCCAGTACAAAGACCTTGACCTGCGCCGCGTCAAGGTTTCTTTTGCCAAGATACGCAAGTCAATTGAAGCTGGTGATTTCAAAAGCCCAGATGTCAAGAAGCTCCATGTAAGGAATTACTACCGGGCCAAGCTCGACCACAGTAATCGCCTATTGTTGCAATTCGCCAAATACGGCGATGAAACCGTTTGCCTTGCACTGGAAGTTATCGAAAACCATGCCTATGACAAGTCACGTTTTTTGCGTGGAGCGCACGTTGATGAGTCCAAGATTGAACTCGAACCGATAGCTGCGACACTTGATTTACCAAGAAACGAGACCTTGACCTTGCGTTGGCTTCACGCCAGTCGGGTCGAGTTTGAACTGCTGGACAAACCGATTGTGTTTGACGATGAACAAGATGCAGTTCGTCGCCTTATGGCACCCATGATCCTGGTCGGTTCTGCTGGCTCTGGAAAGACCGCCATTACCCTGTCCAAGATGCGCGAAGCTCCGGGCAAAGTACTCTATGTCACGCAGTCAGCCTACTTGGCGCAATCAGCTCGCGCCCTTTATGACCATCACGGATATGAGAATCCAGATCAGGAACCGGAGTTTCTGAGCTACCGGGAATTTCTTGAAACTTTACAGATTCCTAAAGGGCGAGAAATCTGTTTTGGCACTTTCAGCGGTTGGGTTGATCGCAACCGTACCGCCCTCAAGGGTTTTGGTGAGATAGATGCCCACGCGCTGTTTGAAGAGTTTCGAGGTGTCATCAGCGCGCAGCCCGAGGGACCACTGACTCTTCAAGATTATTTGACCCTGGGGCGGCGACAAAGCCTGCTACCCCCATCAGAACGCGAGGCGGCCCACAACCTCTACTTGCGTTATTGCAAATGGCTCAATGAATCTGGTCAGTTTGACTTGAACCTGTCGATGAAGTTCAAGATCTGACGATGGTCATGCTCACATTAGTGCTTGCCTGCCTCAAAGATCCGAGTCAATTTCTGCTGTGCGGGGACTCCAATCAGATTGTGCACCCCAACTTTTTCTCCTGGGCTGCGGTCAGGAGTCTTTTCTGGAACGGGTTGGCTGGTGATGTGGCACAGCGCCAAGCCCTGCATATTTTGCAAGCGAATTTTCGGAACACGACGGCGGTGACTCTGCTTGCTAATTCCCTGCTCAAAATCAAGCAAGCACGCTTTGGTTCAGTCGACAGAGAAAGTAACTTTCTGGTTCACTGCTCTTCTGGTGAAGCTGGCGAAGTTCGACTGATGCCGTTTAAGGATGCGATAACCAAGCAACTTGACACCGTCACACGGGTATCCGTGAAACACGCGGTGATTGTGCTTCGGGATGAAGACAAAGCCGCCGCCAGAGCAAGCTTTCGTACGCCATTGGTTTTTTCAGTCCACGAGGCCAAAGGCCTTGAATATCCACACGTCATCCTCTTCAACATCGTATCCGGTCAACGTAGTGCATTCTCCGAGGTTTGCGACGGCGTCAGCGCCAAGGATGTCAACTATCAAGAACTGAACTATCGGCGGGCAAGAGACAAATCTGATAAGTCCCTGGAGCTCTACAAGTTCTACGTCAATTCACTGTATGTGGCGATGACCAGAGCGGTACAGAGTCTGACTTTTGTCGAATCAGAGACTTCGCATCAGCTGTTTGCTTTGCTGGGACTCAATGTCTCCGACGCACAATTGGTAGTGGGCCAAGTCTCCAGCAAAGAGCAGTGGGCTCAAGAGGCTCGTAAGCTTGAACTCCAGGGTAAGCAGGAGCAAGCCCAGCTGATTCGCGACACCATTCTTCAGTTCAAGCCAGTCCCATGGACACCCTGGTCTCAGACCATAATGGTGGATTTCGGCACCAAAGCGCTTGACCGTGGCAACCCTAGTTCCAAGCCGCGTCAGGCATTGCTGGACTATGCACTTTGGCACGGCCAGCAGGCCTGGATTGAGAAGCTGGCCAAAATCAATTTTCTGCCAGCACGTAGCCTTGCGCCCGATGGTGAGTTCGGCTGGATTGGACCCCATGCCAGACTGGGCTTTCATGATGCTGAGTACGAGCAGCAAACAACGTTGGCGCACCGAGCGGTGATCGCCATACGACACCGACATTTGCAACCCTACGTTATCAAGAATTTCAAGGAAATCCTTCGGCAGTGCGATGTGTATGGCATTGATCACCTGACCTTGGTTGGAGCCACACCTTTGATGCTGGCAGCCCGTGCTGGCAACCAGCCATTGGTTGAAGTGCTTATTGAGCGTGGCGCGAATCCACAGGCTGTTGATGACTTTGGGCACACCCCTTGGCAGCACGCGCTAAACCGTGCGCTGGAAGAGCCTGACTTCGGCAAAACTGCAATAGGCCCCTTGTTTGACTTGATCGCTCCATCCACGATTGACGTGCAAGTCGACTCCAGACTGGTTCGCCTTGAGAGACATCAAGGGGAATACTGGGTGTTCAGTCTGATGATTGCCGGGTTAAAAACACAATGGACACGCTGCTGTTACCGTGACCAACCACCCTGGAAGTTTGCTCAAGGGTTTTTCGCCGAGCAGTTGCATGTTGTTCTTAATTCCCTTCCTGTCCATTTATGGAATGAAATTCGGCGTAAACGCAGCTACGTTAATCAGGTCCTCGCCAGAGGTGAAGTCGAAAGCGAATACAAACCTTCGCGTAGGTTGTGGACCAGAATCCAAAACGGTCATTATTTTCCAAACCCAGCTCTACTCGTTCGACGGGGTGAGGACTGGCATCCAATCTATGAGTTTTTCAACATGCCATGGATTGATCAGGGAACGGCCTCTGTAAACGATGGTGGTGCCAGTCCAATCGTGACGATATCCCGATTGCAGAACCGGGATTCGTCTGCTGCGAGCGAATTCTTTTGATCCGAAAGACAAACTAACGACCCAATGGTCGCTATCGAGCCACCCGATGATCTATAGCCCAATGGTCGTTACAGCGTTTTGACAAAATCCGCGGGCTACAGATGGGCTACGGATGGGCTATTTTTGGGCTACAAAGCAAAACGCCCACTGTTAGTGGGCGTTTACTTACGGGGAAAGCCCCATATCTATTGGTTGCGCGAGAAGGATTTGAACCTCCGACCTTTGGGTTATGAGCCCAACGAGCTACCAGACTGCTCCATCGCGCGATATTGATATTGTAACTTATTCAGAAGCGATTTGAGCTTCAGTCGTTTTTTCTTCTGCTGCCGAACGCTCGACAAACTCAACGAGTGCCATAGGTGCATTGTCACCAACACGGAAACCCATTTTCAGAATACGTGTGTAGCCACCCGGACGAGCCTTAAAACGCGGACCTAACTCGTTAAAAAGCTTCACGACATTGTCACGATCACGCAAGCGATCAAAAGCCAAACGGCGGTTCGCAACTGTGGCTTCTTTAGCCAAAGTAATCATCGGCTCAATGACGCGACGAAGTTCTTTGGCTTTTGGTACTGTCGTTTTAATTACCTCATGCTGAATCAATGAATTCATCATGTTACGTAGCATTGCCAATCTATGAGACGATGTACGATTTAATTTCCGTAAACCCAGCCCGTGACGCATAATAATTCCTTAGTTTATTTGATTAAAACAGCCGTATAAGGTACTGTCAATGGTTAAAAGCCTATTCAGCTAATTAACGTTTTTCGAGTGCAGCAGGAGGCCAGCTCTCCAGCTTCATACCAAGAGTCAAACCACGAGAGGCCAAAACTTCCTTGATTTCATTGAGTGATTTACGCCCCAGATTGGGTGTTTTCAACAATTCATTTTCTGTACGTTGAATCAAATCACCAATATAGTAAATATTTTCAGCTTTGAGACAATTTGCAGATCGAACAGTGAGTTCCAACTCGTCAACTGGGCGCAAAAGCACTGGATCAAATTGAGAACTTGATCTTGATGATGAAGAAATAATAGTATCTACTTCACCACCCTCAAGTTGAGCAAATACTGCTAATTGCTCAACCAAAATTTTGGCAGAAGCACGCACGGCATCTTCTGCCGTGATTGCACCATTGGTTTCAATATCGACAATTAGCTTGTCCAAATCTGTACGCTGCTCAACACGGGCGCTTTCAACGGTATAACTTACACGCTTGACAGGTGAGTAAGAAGCATCCAATATGATTCGTCCAATGGATTTGCTTGGTTCATCACCATGACGGCGAACCGATCCTGGCACGTATCCACGGCCTTTCTCTACCTTAATTTGCATATCAAGCTTGCCACCATGTGACAAGTTGGCAATGACATGCTCAGGATTGATGATTTCAACATCATGCGGTGTTTGAATATCTGCAGCTGAAACGACACCTTCAGTATCTTTGCGTAAACTCAAGGTCACTTCTTCACGATTGTGAAGCTTAAAGACGACACCCTTCAAATTCAGAAGAATGTTAACCACATCTTCATGGACACCATCAATGGATGAATATTCGTGAAGTACACCTGCTATCGTTACCTCTGTCGGCGCATAACCAGGCATCGATGACAAAAGAACGCGGCGCAGTGCATTTCCAAGCGTATGCCCATAGCCACGCTCAAAAGGTTCCAAAACAACTTTTGCCCGATTTGCCGAGAGTTGCTCAACATAAATTGTTTTTGGCTTCAGTAAACTAGTTTGCATGAATAATTCCTCTCAATACCCCCGATTCGTTACATCGGTAAGGCTGACTAACGCATGAAGGCCAACGAAGGCCTTCTTTGCAAAATATAAACCAGTGAGTTATATTAACGTGAATACAACTCAACGATCAGAGACTCATTCACATCAGCGGCAAACTGATCACGATCAGGAACAGCTTTGAATACACCTTCAGCTTTATCTGAATTGACATCCACCCAAGCTGGCATACCTACTTGTTGCGCTAACTGCAAGGCTTCGACAATGCGATTTTGCTTGGCAGACTTCTCGCGAATTGCAAGTACATCTCCTGCTTTCACCATAAAAGAAGGAATATTGACAGACTTGCCATTCACAAGCACTGCTTTATGTGAAACCAACTGACGTGCTTCGGCACGAGTTGATCCAAATCCCATACGATAAACGACGTTATCCAAGCGACACTCAAGAATACCCAAGAGGTTTGCACCTGTATTTCCTTTGCGGCGATCGGCTTCTTCAAAATACCGACGAAACTGCTTTTCGAGAATGCCATACATGCGTTTGACCTTTTGTTTCTCACGCAGTTGAACGCCATAATCAGATGTACGCGCACCAGAAGTTCGACCGTGTTGTCCAGGTTTGGAGTCGAATTTCGCCTTGTCTCCAATTGAACGACGTGCGCTCTTCAAAAACAAGTCTGTTCCCTCGCGACGGGAAAGTTTGGCTTTAGGGCCTAAGTAACGTGCCACTTTAGTTTCCTTTATTCATCTTCCGCATTTTGTGCGGGAGCCATAAATCAAAATTTATGGCGGTGGGCTTAATAAATTTAAATACGACGACGCTTTTGAGGACGGCACCCATTGTGAGGCACAGGGGTAACATCAGAAATCATATTGATACGAATGCCAAGAGCTGCCAAAGCACGAACCGACGACTCTCTGCCTGGTCCAGGTCCTTTGATTTCAACATCGAGATTTTTGATACCTTGCTCGATTGCAACACGGCCAGCAACTTCAGAGGCTACTTGAGCAGCAAATGGGGTTGATTTACGTGAACCTTTGAAACCTTGACCACCAGAAGATGCCCAAGACAAAGAATTACCTTGGCGATCAGTAATCGTAATAATGGTATTGTTAAAAGAAGCGTGAACGTGAGCAATGCCATCAGCTACGTTTTTACGAACTTTCTTGCGAACACGTTGTGCAGCGTTATTTGCGGGTGCTTTAGCCATAATGATCTTTCAGTATCAGTTATTTCTTGAGGGATGCCGCCGCTTTGCGTGGACCTTTTCGCGTGCGTGCATTTGTGCGTGTACGCTGACCCCGCAAGGGCAAACCGCGACGATGGCGAAAACCACGGTAACAGCCAATGTCCATCAAGCGTTTGATATTCATTGTTGTTTCACGACGGAGGTCACCCTCAATTGTGAATTTACCAACTTCGTCACGAACCTTTTCTAGCTCGAGATCCGTGAGATCTTTGATTTTTTTGGAGTAATCAATTCCGCAAGATTCACAGATCTTACGTGCGCGACTACGACCAATACCAAAAATAGCGGTTAAGCCAATTTCAGAATGTTTTTGCGGGGGAATATTAATACCAGCGATACGTGCCATTTTGGTCCTCTATTACTCTTGCGCTCAACCTTGACGTTGTTTGTGCCGTGGATCTGTACAGATCACACGCACAACACCTTTACGTCGAATGATTTTGCAATTGCGGCAAATCTTTTTTACCGAAGCCGAAACTTTCATTGCGTTCTCCTAAACAATACTTAAACAATTTATCTACTTAGCTCGAAACACAATACGTGCTCGACTCAGGTCGTAAGGTGTCAACTCTACTGTAACCTTGTCTCCTGGCAAAATTCTGATGTAATGCATTCGCATTTTTCCAGAAATATGCCCTAAGACAATATGTCCATTTTCGAGTTTAACTCTGAAAGTCGCATTAGGTAAATTTTCAACAATTTCACCTTGCATCTGAATGACATCATCTTTAGCCATGTTTTACCTCAAGAAGCCTTAAAGTTAGCTTTTTTCAGCAAAGACTCATACTGTTGAGACATCAAGTAATTTTGAACTTGAGCCATAAAATCCATTGTCACAACAACAATAATCAGCAAGGAAGTGCCACCAAAATAAAATGGTACGTTGTATTTCAATATCAAAAATTCAGGCAACAAACATACCAAGGTAATATAAATAGCACCTATAAAGGTCAATCTCAACAAAATCTTGTCAATGTACTTTGCGGTATGATCACCCGGGCGAATTCCTGGTACAAATGCCCCACTCTTTTTAAGATTTTCTGCAGTTTCTTTGCTATTAAAAACTAAAGCCGTATAGAAGAAACAAAAGAAAATAATCGCAGCAGCATACAACATGACATATATTGGCTGTCCAGGTGTCAATGATCCAGCAATATCCTTCAACCAGCGCATTGAATCACCTGCACTGAACCAGCCAACTACTGTTGAGGGAAGCAGAATAATTGACGAAGCAAAGATAGGAGGAATCACACCAGCCATGTTCAGCTTCAATGGCAAATGTGAAGACTGACCACCGTAAACCTTATTCCCCACTTGGCGACGTGCGTAATTCACCAATATTTTCCGTTGTCCTCGTTCAACAAAAACAACAAAATAAGTAACTAAGGCCACCAAAACAACGATTAATAAAGAAACAATGATACTCATTGCACCTGTACGAACCAGTTCTAGCAAGCCACCGACAGCACTTGGTAAACCCGCTGCAATTCCTGCAAAAATCAGTATTGATATGCCATTACCCAAACCACGTTCAGTAATCTGCTCACCTAACCACATCAAAAACAAGGTTCCTGCTGTAAGTGTTACAACCGCTGTCATTCGGAAACCGAATCCTGGTGCAATCACCAATCCAGCAGAGCTTTCGAGAGCCACAGCAATCCCAAGCGATTGAAATAACGCCAAACCAAGGGTTCCATACCTTGTGTATTGCGTGATTTTTCTCCGACCAGCTTCACCTTCTTTTTTTAATTGCTCAAATGCTGGCAAGACATAACCTAATAACTGCATGATGATCGATGCAGAAATGTACGGCATGATGCCTAGAGCAAAGATCGTGAATCTGGACAGTGCACCTCCAGAAAACATATTAAACATCCCAAGGATGCCGCCTTGTTGTCCTTTGAAAAATTGCTGCAACTGATTTGCGTCAATACCAGGAACTGGAATATGTGCACCAACGCGATAAACCACAAGTGCAAGTAATAAAAAGACAAGACGACGGCGAAGATCACCATACTTGTCTGTTTTTACTGGCAAAGCTGAACTGGAGGTTACCACTTACAAACTTTCTAATTTGGTTTAATCTAAGCTGCCGCCAGCAGCCAAAATAGCTGCCTTGGCTGCTTCAGTAGCACCAACACCACTCAGTTTGTAAGCTTTAGTTACATTACCGGTTTTGATCACTTTGACCACTTTGGCCATTTCACCAACCAAACCCGCCTGTTTCAATACAACGATATTAATATCAGTCGTTTCAAGCAGGTCCAGTGCGCCTAGCGTGATTTCAGCATTAAATTTCAACAATGCAGATTTAAAGCCTCGTTTTGGTAAACGACGCTGCATTGGCATTTGTCCACCTTCAAAGCCTACCTTGTGGTAACCACCAGCACGTGATTTTTGACCTTTGTGTCCGCGTCCTGCTGTTTTTCCGAGACCTGAACCAATACCACGCCCAACTCGGCGTTTGTAATGCTTTGCGCCGTCAGCCGGCTTGATGCAGTTAAGTTCCATTGTTTACCCCTTAAAGCACTTTAACCAGATAGCTGATCTTGTTGATCATCCCACGCACTTCTGGCGTATCAACCAATTCACTCGTACTGTGCATTTTGCGCAAGCCCAAACCACGAACGGTTGCACGGTGAGACTCTGCACACCCAATTGGGCTGCGCACCAGCTTCACTGTGACTTTCTTTTGCGTTGTCATAACTACAAACTCCGATTAAGCGAACAATTCTTCTACAGTTTTGCCACGTTTAGCAGCAACGTCAGAAGGTGTCGTTGCATGAGACAGTGCATCCAAGGTCGCACGAACCATGTTGTACGGATTCGATGAGCCATGGCTTTTGGCCACAATGTCGGTAATGCCAATCACTTCAAACACTGCGCGCATTGGGCCACCAGCAATGATGCCTGTGCCCTTGGGCGCAGGAGCCATCATGACAGAAGCTGCACCGTGATGACCAATCACCTTGTGGTGAATCGAGCCATTTTTAAGTGAAACTTTGGACATGTTGCGACGGGCTTCTTCCATGGCTTTTTGTACAGCCGCAGGAACTTCTTTCGATTTTCCTTTGCCCATACCCACGGTACCATCACCATCGCCCACCACAGTCAATGCCGCAAAACCCAAGATCCGACCACCTTTCACCACTTTGGTGACTCGGTTGATCGCGATCATTTTTTCGCGCAGACCATCTTCAGGCCCTTCAGCCTTACCTTGCATTTTTGCTTGTACTTTAGCCATCTTAATTTCCGATCTGCTTAGAACTGCAAGCCAGCTTCACGTGCTGCATCAGCCAGCGCTTTCACGCGGCCATGGTACGCAAACCCTGCACGATCAAACGCTACTTTTTCAACACCCACAGCTTTTGCCTTTTCAGCCAAACGCTTACCAATGACTTGGGCTGCGGCAATATTGCCACCCTTGCCAGAACCACCCAGTGACTGGCGAATTTCTGCCTCTGCGGTAGATGCAGTTGCCAAAACCTTGCCGCCATCGCCAGAAATTACGCTGGCGTAGATGTGCAAATTTGTACGATTCACCGTCAACCGCGCTACGCCTTGATTGGCAATGCGAATTCGAGTTTGACGGGCTCTGCGAAGACGCTGCTCTTTTTTGCTCAACATGATGCAGATCCTTATTTCTTCTTAGTTTCTTTGATCGCGACTTTTTCATCCGCATAACGAATGCCCTTGCCTTTGTAGGGCTCAGGTGGACGAATCGCACGAATTTCAGCAGCAACCTGACCTACACGCTGGCGGTCAGCACCCTTGATCACAACCTCAGTAGGCGTAGGGGTGGCCACGGTGATGCCTTCAGGCATCACCTTATCTACCGGATGCGAATAACCAACAGTCAGATTCAATTTGTTGCCTGTGGCTTGGACTTTGTAGCCCACACCAATCAATGTCAACTTCTTTTCAAATCCTTTGGTCACACCAATGACCATGTTGTTGACCAGTTGGCGCAACGTTCCAGTCATGGCATCTGCTGCGCGCGAATCATTTGCAGCAGCGAAACTGAGCTTACCAGCCTCATTGGTGATCTTGACCATTGCATTTTGAGCAAGTGACAAATTACCACCAGCACCTTTAACGCTCAGGCTTTGCGCATCCATCTTGACTTCTACTCCTGCCGGAATAGTGACGGGCATCTTTGCTATACGGGACATCTTTAGTTTCTCCTCAATGCCACGTATTAGGCGACGTAGCAGAGCACTTCACCACCAACACCGGTGGCGCGCGCCTTGCGATCAGTCATTACACCCTTGGGTGTTGTGACAATTGCCACACCAAGGCCGTTTTGAACTTGTGGAATAGCATCACTGCCACGGTAGACACGCAAGCCCGGGCGACTTACACGCTCAATGCGCTCAATCACCGGTCGTCCAGCGTAGTACTTCAAAGCAATTTCCAGCTCTGACTTACCGTCGACTGTATTTACTTTGAAGCCATCGATATAACCTTCGTCCTTCAAGACTTGGGTAATCGCAACCTTCACTTTGGATGAAGGTACACGAACAGACGTTTTTGCAACCATCTGCGCATTACGAATGCGTGTCAGCAGGTCGGCGATCGGATCACTCATACTCATATCTATATCTCCTGCCGATTACCAGCTTGCCTTGACGATGCCAGGAATTTCACCGGCAAAAGCCATTTCACGAATCTTTGCGCGCGCCAGACCGAAGTGAGCAAAGGTGCCGCGTGGACGACCCGTGATCGCACAGCGGTTGCGTTGACGTGTCGGATTTGCATTGCGCGGCAGCATCTGCAACCCAAGACGTGCTGCTGCACGCTCTTCATCGCTACGCTTCGCATCAGTTGCAATCGCCTTCAATTCCGCATGTTTTTTTGCGTATTTGGCAACCAGTTTGTCTCTTTTGAGCTCGCGCTCGATTAAAGCCATCTTAGCCACAGATCACCTCAGTTCTTGAAGGGGAAACGGAAACCAGCGAGAAGTGCTTTGCACTCATCATCAGTCTTGGCCGTTGTCGTGATACTGATATTGAGGCCGCGCAAAGCATCCACTTTGTCGTACTCAATTTCAGGGAAAATAATTTGCTCTTTGACACCAATGTTGTAGTTGCCACGGCCATCAAACGAACGACCAGAGATACCCCGGAAGTCACGCACACGAGGCAGAGCAACTGTCACGAAACGATCCAGAAACTCATACATCCGTGCACCACGCAAAGTCACCATGCAACCAATCGCCTGGCCTTCGCGAATTTTGAAACCCGCAATCGCCTTCTTCGACATAGTCACCACAGGTTTTTGACCCGCAATCTTGGTCAAATCACCCACAGCGTGATCCATGACCTTTTTATCAGCCACTGCTTCACTCACACCCATGTTCAGTGTGATTTTGCTCAAACGAGGCACTTCCATTGCTGACTTGTAGCCAAATTTGGCAATCAACTCAGGAGCCAGTTTTTCACGGTAGATTTCTTGCAGACGAGCCATGTTTATGCCACCTTGATTTCTTCGCCGCTTGACTTGTAAACGCGAACGCGCTTGCCATCAGCCAGCAATTTGATACCCACACGATCAGCCTTACCCGTTGCGACATTAAAAATCGCCACATTGGACTGATGAATCGGCATGGTCTTTTCAACAATACCACCCGCCTCACCCTTCATCGGATTTGGCTTGGTATGTTTTTTTACGATATTCACACCCTCAACAACGAGGTGAGAATCATCTTTGCGCAGCGTGACTTTGCCGCGCTTACCTTTATCACGCCCAGTGAGCACAACGACATCGTCGCCTTTGCGAATCTTGTTCATGTGATGTCCTTACAAAACTTCAGGGGCCAAAGACACGATCTTCATGAACTTTTCAGTACGCAATTCACGCGTCACCGGTCCAAAGATGCGAGTGCCAATAGGCTCAAGCTTGGCATTCAGCAGCACTGCCGCATTGCCATCAAACTTCACCAAAGAGCCATCACTGCGACGAATACCCTTGGCAGTACGAACCACCACAGCACTGTAGACATCGCCTTTTTTGACGCGACCGCGTGGAGCAGCCTCTTTGATACTTACTTTAATAATGTCGCCCACACTGGCGTAGCGACGCTTCGATCCGCCCAGCACCTTAATGCACAGAACGGACTTCGCACCGGTGTTATCGGCGACTTCGAGTCGAGATTCGGTTTGGATCATTTGTTTAATTCCCAACTTGTACTGAAAAATCCAGCCCACACAATGCAAGCTTTCACATCAGTCAGTCTTGGGCCCGTTGCACCCAACATGAACCACTCACATTGTTAGCTTTGGGCAGACACTTCGTTTTTAACGCGAAGCCTTGAATTATGCAGCAAGAATTTAGCTACCGCAAGCTTTTTATTAGGATTTTAAAAAATACTGCATCGAAAGTTGCTCAAAATCTTGCTGAGCTGGGTCTAAACCGGTTTCTTCTCGCAGAATTTCAGCAACCCGACCAGCCAAACGCCTCGCCAGACGAGCATCAAGAAACAACAACCTGGATCGCCTACCCAGCACATCCTCTACGGTCACGGCATACTCATGACGGGCGGCAAAGCGAACCATTCCTTCCGACAAGCCGGGGCACAGCCAATTTTCCGCCCCAGGCAATGAACCCACCAGCGGTTGCTCTTCGCCATAGGAATGCAGCCCCTCCGGCTCATGAAGGGAAACCGTTGATGCACCTATCGAGCCCGCCCCCACCAGACGCAGGTGTTTGGTAATACCCCTCTCTGTCGGCTTGATCAGCGCCTGCTCGGCGCACTGCGCCAGCACATCTTCAGCCATTGCACGGTAAGTCGTCCATTTGCCACCGGTCACCGTGACAAGCCCACTGCGACTGATCAAAATGGTGTGTTCACGACTCAAGCCCTTCGTGTTCTCACCTTCGTCATCCTGCCGACTCACTCAAAATGAATTCAACCTCCTCCGCAAACGGTTCAGGCTCGCGGCTTAAATCCTGCCGTGGTGTATCGGTTGTCCCCAAAATCACCTTCCCCAACCACGGCACAGCGAACAGCACCCGCCCATCCGCAGTCTTTGGCACCATCAAAGCACAATCACCACCCAAAAATTCCCGATCAACAACCATATGCACCCCCTGGCTGGGGGCCACCATCGGTTGTGTTTGCCGCTCCACTTCGCCGCCAATGGCATGCGCATCCTGCCCACGTAACTCATCGACCCATACGCCCGTGGCATTCACCACACACCCACACTCAATTTTGGTCACCTGCCCGGTCAGTTGATCTTCACACAACAGCCCAGCCACCCGCCCCGCCTCATGAAGCAAACTCTTGGCACGGCAATAGTTCAACAACAGCGCCCCGTGCAATGCAGCGGTACGCGCCAAAGCCAAGGCAAATCGCGCGTCATTGAACTGCCCATCCCAATACTTGACACCGCCTTTAAGGCCTGCTGACTGCACCATTGGCAATTGCGTCAAGGTCTCCTTGCATGACAAAAACTCGGTACGACCCAGCCCGGCACGACCCGCCAATACATCGTACATTTTCAAACCGATGCCATAAAACGGGGCTTCCCACCAGTGGTAGGCCGGCATCACAAAAGACAGAGGCTGGGCCAGGTGCGGTGCGTTATTCAAGATCAGCGTGCGCTCTTGCAACGCCTCTCGCACCAAAGCGACATTGCCTTGCGCCAAATAGCGCACCCCGCCGTGCACCAGCTTGGTAGAGCGCGACGAGGTGCCCTTGGCAAAATCATGCGACTCAACCAACACCACACGCAAGCCGCGTGCGGCGGCATCCAAAGCGATACCCAAGCCAGTGGCACCACCACCCACCACAGCAATGTCATACCGGCACGGCTCAGCCAAACGTGCCATCAGTTCCGCACGATGGGTCAATAAAGGCTGGTTCTGGGTAGCCATATGTCAAACACTTTCGCTCTCCAGCAAAAACTTGCTGATATTCACACAATGCCAATCAATAGCATCCAAAATGCCGTGTGGCAATTTTGCTCACACGGCCACTCTTTGGAACAATTCAAATTCCAATTCGCTCGTTAGCGGACTTTGCCGTTCTTCCACGCATTCAACAGCGTGTCGTAAGCAATCGTCTCACCCTTGGGCTTTTCGTTCGCCAGCTTCTTCCAGGGCGCACCTTTGTCGCTCAGGTACTTGTTGGGATCGCCCTTGGGGTTGAGCTTGGGCGGGCAATTGGCCATACCCGCACGCTCCAGACGGCTCATCACCTGATCCATTTCATCGGCCAGGTTGTCCATGGCTTGCTGGGGTGTTTTCTCACCCGTCACCGCCACGGCCACGTTCTTCCACCAGAGCTGTGCCAGCTTCGGATAGTCCGGCACGTTGGTCCCGGTCGGAGTCCAGGCCACGCGGGCCGGGCTGCGATAGAACTCCACCAGGCCACCCAGCTTGGGAGCCATATCGGTCATGGCCTTGCTCTGAATGTCGGATTCACGAATCGGGGTCAAGCCCACCATGGTCTTCTTCAGCGACACCGTCTTGGCGGTCACAAACTGCGCGTACAGCCAGGCGGCAGCCGTCTTGTTGGCATCGTGATCCTTGAAGAAGGTCCATGAACCCACGTCCTGGTAGCCGTTTTGCATACCTTGCTTCCAGTACGGGCCATTCGGACCAGGGGCCATGCGCCACTTCGGTGTGCCATCTGCATTCACCACCGGCAAGCCCGGCTTGACCATGTCTGCGGTAAACGCGGTGTACCAGAAGATTTGCTGAGCAATCTGTCCTTGCGCAGGCACGGGGCCAGCTTCACCAAAGGTCATGCCTGTGGCTTCTTTCGGCGCGTACTTTTTCATCCAGTCCACGTACTTGGTCAATGCGTAGACGGCTGCTGGCGAGTTGGTTGCGCCACCACGTGATACCGATGCTCCGACCGGTGTGCACTTGTCCGCCCCCACGCGAATGCCCCACTCATCCACCGGCAAGCCGTTCGGAATACCAATGTCAGCCGTACCCGCCATCGACAGCCACGCATCGGTGAAGCGCCAGCCCAGCGACGGGTCTTTCTTGCCGTAATCCATGTGCCCATAAATCGGCTTGCCGTCGATGGTTTTCACATCTTCGCTGAAGAACGCGGCAATATCCTCGTAAGCGCTCCAGTTCAGCGGCACACCCAGGTCGTAGCCATACTTGGCCTTGAACTTGTCTTTCAGATCCTGGCGGGCAAACAAATCCGCCCGGAACCAGTACAGGTTGGCAAACTGCTGGTCTGGCAACTGGTAGAGCTTTTTGTCGGGTGCGGTGGTGAAGCTGGTACCAATGTAATCCTTGATGTCAATGCCCGGATTGGTGAACTCCTTGCCCTTGCCCGCCATGTAATCCGTCAGGTTCATGATTTTTCCGTAACGGTAGTGGGTACCGATCAGGTCAGAGTCAGAAATCCAGCCGTCGTAAATCGACTTGCCTGATTGCATGGAGGTTTGCAGCTTCTCCACCACATCGCCTTCCTGGATCAGATCGTGCTTGACGGTGATACCAGTGATCTCGGTAAACGCCTTGGCCAGCGTCTTGGACTCGTACTCGTGTGTGGTGATGGTTTCGGACACCACAGAGATTTCATTCACCCCTTGAGCCTTGAGCTTTTTGGCGGCATCAATGAACCACTTCATCTCTGCTGCCTGCTTGTCTTTTGACAAGGTCGATGGCTGAAACTCACTGTCAATCCACTTCTGAAACTCACTGTCAATCCACTTCTTGGCTGCAGCCTCGTCGGCCCACCCCTGACTGGACATTGCGCAGCAGGCCACAGCCACTGCCAAAGCGCTATACCGCAATTTCATATTCAAGCTCCTCTTGTGTGTATGTCCCCTGATTCAAAGGCTGTTTCGGCTCCAGGGGACATCAAGCCGATTCCTGTTCACTCAATCCTTAGCCCTTGCGCATGATCAGCACCAGCAACGCCATGGAAGCCACAAAACTGAACCAGATCGACGGATCGGCCTCCAGAGACAGCCACACCATCAAGCGCCCGCTGATACCAACAAAGGCCAGATTCACATAGGCCGCGCTCAGCAGCCCAATAAACAAACGGTCTCCCCGCGTGGTCTCCATCGGCAAAAAACCCCGGCGCAGGCTGGTGGGTGACTTGATCTCCCACACCGTCATGGCAAGCAGCATCAAGCCAATACAACTGAAAAATACGGCGACAGGTGTCGTCCAGGCCATCCATTCAAACATTCACAACTCCTTTTTGGCTGTTGTTGGCAATGCCCATCACACCCGCCCCATGGCGAAGCCCTTGGCGATGTAATTGCGCACAAACCAGATCACTATCGCCCCCGGCACAATCGTCAGAACACCCGCTGCCGCCAAGGTGGCCCAGTCCATGCCAGAGGCCGACACGGTGCGTGTCATGATGGCCACAATCGGCTTCGCATTCACACTGGTCAGGGTTCGCGCCAGCAGCAACTCCACCCAGCTGAACATGAAGCAGAAGAACGCCGCCACACCCACACCAGCCTTGATCAAGGGCAAAAATATCTTGGCAAAAAACACCGGGAACGAATACCCGTCGATGTAAGCGGTTTCATCAATTTCCCGTGGAATGCCGCTCATGAAACCCTCCAAAATCCAGACCGCCAGCGGCACGTTGAACAGCAAATGCGCCATCGCCACGGCCAGGTGCGTATCGAGCAGCCCCACGGTGGAATAGAGCTGAAAAAATGGCAGCAGAAACACTGCGGGCGGGGTCATGCGGTTGGTCAGCAGCCAGAAAAACACATGTTTGTCACCCAGAAAGCTGTAGCGCGAGAACGCATAGGCCGCAGGCAAGGCCACGGTGATCGAAATCAGCGTATTGATGCCGACATAAATCAGGCTGTTGATATAGCCCGAATACCACGACGCATCGGTCAGAATGGTCTTGTAATTGGCCCAGGTGAAGTGCTGCGGCAACAGCGAAAAGCTCGACAAGATGTCTTCGTTCGTCTTGAACGACATGTTGATCATCCAGTACACCGGCAGCAAGGCAAATACAAGGTAGGCCAGCAGGAACAGCGTGCGCTTTTGAAACTTGGGCTTATTCATGTCCACCCTCCTTTTCCTGCGTGCCCACACGCTGCATCCAGTTGTACAAAATGAAACTCAGCAACAAGATGATCAGAAAGTAGATCAACGAAAACGCCGCCGCCGGCCCCACGTCAAACTGCCCCACCGCCTTGAGGGTCAAGAACTGCGACAAGAAGGTGGTTGAGTTGCCCGGCCCGCCGCCCGTCAACACAAACGGCTCGGTGTAAATCATGAAGCTGTCCATGAAGCGCAGCAGCACCGCAATCATCAACACCCCCCGCATCTTGGGCAGCTGCACATACCAGAACACCGCCCACTTGCTGGCCCCGTCAATGCTGGCAGCCTGGTAATAGGCATCGGGGATGGAGCGCAGCCCGGCATAGCCCAGCAAGCCCACCAACGGTGTCCAATGCCACACATCCATCAGCAACACCGTCAACCAGGCATGCGTGGCGTTGCCGGTGTAGCTGTATTCAATGCCCAGCCCTTGCAGCGCCGCGCCCATCAAGCCAATATCTGTGCGGCCAAAAATCTGCCAGATCGTGCCCACCACATTCCAAGGAATCAACAGCGACAAGGACACAATCACCAGCACGGCAGAAGACTTCCAGCCCTGCGACGGCATCGACAGCGCCAGCAAAATCCCCAGCGGCAACTCCACCGCCAGCACCGAAAACGAAAAAGTCAACTGCCGCAACAAGGCCCCGTGCAGTTCTTCATCCCGCATGATGGCGGCGAACCATTCCGTGCCGACAAACACCCGCCGCTCGGGCGAAATGATGTCTTGTACCGAATAGTTCACCACCGTCATCAGCGGCAATATCGCTGAAAAGGCCACACACAACAGCACCGGCAAAATCAGGAACCAGGCCTTCTGGTTCACCGGCTTGGTCGTTGTACTCATGCCACGATCTCCTCGTTTTTGTAAAAGCAGGTGTGC
Source organism: Comamonadaceae bacterium (assembly GCA_008080595.1). Classification (GTDB taxonomy): domain Bacteria; phylum Pseudomonadota; class Gammaproteobacteria; order Burkholderiales; family Burkholderiaceae_C; genus Rhodoferax. The sequence goes on along the minus strand of VIKI01000034.1, from coordinate 27,844 downwards.
TCCGTCATCACCTGCAACCACACCGTGTCGCCCACGCTCATCTGCGCAGCATTCGGTGACAAACGTGCCTTGACGGTCTGCCCCGCAAAGTGCGCACTCAGCATCACGTGGGTGCCCACATCCTGCACTTGCGCCACCGTCATCGGCAAAGCCCCCGCCGTGTCGGGCGACACCAGGCTCACATACTCGGGCCGCACCCCCAGCTTGAGTGCCCCCGCTGGTAAGGTCTTGGCAGCGCCCAGAGGCCATGCCGCATCAGCCACCTGAAGCCCGTTGTGATCGGCCTCCACGTTCAGAAAATTCATGCCCGGCGAGCCAATGAAATGCCCGACAAAGGTATGACTCGGCCGCTCAAACAATTCCGCCGCCGACCCCACTTGCACCGCCCGCCCCCGCGTCATCACCACCACATGGTCGGCAAAGGTCAGCGCCTCCACCTGGTCATGCGTCACGTAAATCATGGTCAGCTTCAGCTCGTGGTGGATCTGCTTGATCTTGCGCCGCAGTTGCCACTTCAAGTGCGGGTCAATCACCGTCAGCGGCTCATCAAACAACACCGCCGACACATCGGGGCGAACCAAACCGCGCCCAAGCGAAATCTTTTGTTTTTCGTCGGCCGCCAGATTGGCCGCCCGCTGGTTGAGCTGGCCACTCATCTCCAGAATCTCGGCAATCACCCCCACCCGCTTGTCAATCTGTGCTTGCGGCACCTTGCGGTTGCGCAAGGGAAACGCCAGGTTCTCAGCCACCGTCATGGTGTCGTAAATCACCGGAAACTGAAACACCTGCGCAATGTTGCGCACCTGTGGTGTGGCCCGGGTCACATCTGCGCCATCAAAACGCACACTGCCCTGAGAAGGGGTCAACAAGCCCGACATGATGTTGAGCAAGGTCGTCTTGCCGCAGCCCGACGGCCCCAGCAGCGCATACGCACCGCCATCGTCAAACGTCATCTTCAGGGGCAACAGCGCATAGTCGCTGTCCTGCCTGGGGTTGGGTTTGTAGGCGTGCGCCAGATCAAGTTCAATACGTGCCATGTCAGCGCCCCCCACCGCGCACCGGGTAGGCCAGCAGCATCCCGTCTTGGTCAAACACATACACCTGCGTCGGGTTGACGTACAGGGTCACCGGCGCACCCAGGTCAAAGTAATGCACCCCGGTCAATTGCGCCACCACTTCGCCCACGCCGGTGGCCACATGAACAAAGGTGTCCGAGCCCGATATTTCAGCCAGTTCCACCACACCGGGCAAGGCCACGTCCCCATCGTGCGGCTGCACATGCAGTGCACTGGCCCGCATGCCCACCGTCATCTGGCGCGACAGGTGCTCGGGCAATGCCAGCTTCAGCACCGGGCCAGCGTTCAACTGCACCCCACCTTCTGCAGGGGTCGCACCCAGCAAATTCATCGGCGGGTCACTGAAAGCCCGCGCCACACGCAAAGACTTCGGCTTATGAAACACCTCAGCAGTTGGGCCGTATTGCAGCAACTCACCGCAGTCCAGCACGGCGGTATAGCCGCCCAGCAACAGCGCTTCACCGGGCTCGGTGGTGGCATAAATCACGGTGGAGTTGCCTTCGGCAAACAAAGCGGTCAGCTCATCGCGCAACTCCTCGCGCAGCTTGTAATCCAGGTTCACCAGCGGCTCATCCAGCAGCATCAACGGAGCCCCCTTGGCCAGGGCACGGGCCAGCGCCACGCGCTGCTGCTGCCCGCCTGAGAGTTCTGCCGGATAACGATCCAGAAACATCTCGATGTGCAATTTTTTAGCCAGCGCATCGACCCGCTGATCCACGTTTTTCTCACCACTGAGCTTCAAGGGCGAAGCTATGTTGTCGCGCACCTTCAGTGACGGGTAGTTGATGAACTGCTGGTACACCATCGACACATTGCGCTGGCGCACCGGCACACCCAGCACACTTTGCCCGTTCACCAGCACATTCCCCTCGGTGGGCGCATCCAGCCCGGCCATGATGCGCATCAGGCTGGTCTTGCCGGCCTTGGTCGCCCCCAGCAACACGGTTACCGCACCACTGCAGGGCTGCAAACTCATGGGGTAAAGCCAGGTCTGGCGACCGACTTTTTTACCAATGCTGTCCAGCGTCAAATGCATCACTCAACCTTTGCTTTTGTAAATTACCGATGAAATCGAACTTTCGTTGCCGAATTATTGTTCGTTTTTATTCCTTTTTTATCGGTATTTACCCTATACAGATTCCTTTTGATTCGTTTTAAAGTGACTCCCAGTTCATTCAGAACACAATCGACCCATGCAACCCAACCCCAGACAACTCACCCTGCTCACCGAAGTGCAACGCCAAGGCTCCATGACGGTCGAGCAACTCGCCGAGCAGCTCGGTGTGACCCTGCAAACCGTGCGCCGCGATGTGCAGCGCATGGCCGACGAAGGCCTGCTCACCCGCTTTCACGGCGGCGTGCGTGTGCCCAGCTCCACCGTGGAAAACATTGCCCACCAGCAGCGCAAAGACCTGCATGCCGAGGGCAAAAGCCGCATCGCCAGCGCGGTGGCTGCCGCCGTACCCAATGACTGCTCACTGATCCTGAACATCGGCACCACCACCGAAGCCGTGGCCCGCGCCCTGCTGCACCACAGCGGCCTGCGGGTGATCACCAACAACCTGAATGTGGCCACCATCCTCAGCGCCAACCCCAAGTGCGAGGTGATCGTGGTTGGCGGCGTGGTGCGTGGGCGCGACCAGGGCATCGTCGGTGAAGCGGCGGTGGACTTCATTCGCCAGTTCAAGGTCGACATTGCCATCATCGGCATCTCGGCCATTGAGTCCGACGGTTCGCTGCGCGACTTCGACTTTCGCGAAGTCAAGGTCTCGCAAACCATCATCTCCCACGCGCGGGAGGTCTGGCTGGCTGCCGACAGCAGCAAATTCAACCGCCCGGCCATGGTCGAAGTCGCCCGCCTGAGCCAGATTGACCGCCTGTTCACCGATGCCACGCCCCCCACCCCGTTCCCGGCCCTGCTGGCCGATGCACAAGTTCGTTTTGAGGTAGCCCCATGACCTATTTACTCGCCCTGGATCAGGGCACGTCCAGCTCACGCAGCATCGTCTTCAACACCCAAGGCCAAGTGGTGGCCCAGGCGCAGCAAGAACTCACGCAACACTACCCCCAGTCCGGCTGGGTCGAACACGATGCGCTGGAAATCTGGCGCACCCAGCTCGCCACCGCCCGTGAGGCCCTGGCCAAAGCCGGCATTTCAGCGCGTGACGTGTCCGCCCTGGGCATCACCAACCAGCGCGAAACCACCGTGGTGTGGAACCGCTTGACCGGCCAGCCCATTCACCACGCGATCGTCTGGCAAGACCGCCGCGGCGAACCCACTTGCGCCGAGCTACGGGCACGCGGGCTGACCGAGACCATCCAGGCCAAAACCGGCTTGCTGGTCGATGCCTACTTCTCCGGCACCAAACTCAAATGGCTGCTGGACCACGTGCCCGGCGCACGCCAGCAGGCCGAGCACGGCGAACTGGCCTTTGGCACCATCGACAGCTGGCTGATCTGGCAGCTCACCCATGGCCAGGTGCACGCCACCGATGTCAGCAACGCCTCACGCACCATGCTGTTCAACGTGCACCGCAACCAGTGGGATGCCGAACTGCTGCATGCGCTGGACATCCCGGCCGGCCTGCTGCCCAGCGTCAAACCCTCCAGCGCCCTGTACGGCGAGGTCAGCCCCGACTTGCTGGGCCACGCCATCGCCATCGGCGGTGTCGCCGGTGACCAGCAAAGCGCCCTGTTCGGCCAAGCCTGCTTCACCCCCGGCATGGTCAAAAACACCTACGGCACCGGCTGCTTCATGCTGATGCACACCGGCCCCAGCTTCCAGACCTCCACCAACGGCCTGATCACCACCAGCGCGGCGCAAACCACGGCGCAACCCGAATTCGCCATCGAAGGCAGCGTGTTTGTTGGCGGCGCGGTGGTGCAGTGGCTGCGCGACGGCCTGAACGCCATTCCCAGCAGCAGCGCAGTCCAGACCCTGGCCGAAAGCGTGCCCGATGCCGGTGGCGTGATGGTGGTCCCCGCCTTCACCGGCCTGGGCGCACCCTACTGGCAGCCCGATGCCCGTGGCTCCATCCTGGGCCTGAGCCGTGGCAGCACCCTGGCCCACATCGCCCGCGCCGCGCTGGAAAGTATTGCCTTCCAAAGTGCCGCCCTGCTGCAAGCCATGAGCCGCGATGCCGTTGCCGCAGGTGGCGTGGCGGTGGCCGAACTGCGGGTGGATGGCGGGGCCTGCGTGAATGATTTGCTGATGCAATTCCAGGCCGATCTGCTCGGCATTCCGGTGATTCGCCCCGCCGTGATCGAAACCACTGCCCTGGGCGCGGCCTACCTGGCTGGCCTGGCCACCGGTGTCTATCAAAATAAGGAGCAGCTCAGCGCCCTGTGGCAAGCCGAAAAGCGCTTTCTGCCGCAAATGCCACCGGCCCAGGCGCAGGAGCGCATGGCGCAATGGGAACATGCGGTACGCCAGACCGTGCTGAAACCCGGTGCGTGAACCCAGGCTGACAGCAAACCGTCAACGCATTTGATTAGACTCAAGACTTCTACAACGCTTGAACAGCCCCTGAGCTGAATTCCCAACATGAGCGAACACATTGCATTCATCGGCGGGGGCAACATGGCCAGCGCCATCATCGGCGGCCTGATCAAACAAGGCCTCGCCCCGGCGCACATTGACGTGCTTGAGCCGTTTGCTGAAGCCCAAACCAAGCTGCAAACCAGTTTTGGCATCACCGCCCAACCCCAGGCCGGGGATTTTCTGGCCAAGGCCGATCTGGTGGTCTGGGCCGTCAAACCGCAAACCTTCAAGGAAGCCGCTCAGGCGGTCGCCCCCCACACCGGGAACGCCTTGCACCTGAGCGTAGCCGCCGGTATTCGCAGCGACAGCATTGCCACCTGGCTCGGCACTGAGCGCGTGGTACGCGCCATGCCCAACACCCCGGCACTCATCGGCCAGGGCATCAGCGGCCTGTTTGCCCGCGCCAGCGTCACGGCGCAAGACAAGGCCCGCATCGACCAGGTTATCGCCACCACCGGCCAATCGCTCTGGCTGGACGCAGAAAACCAGCTCGATGTGGTCACCGCCCTGTCTGGCTCGGGCCCGGCTTACGTGTTTTATTTCATGGAAGCGATGACCACCGCCGGGGCCGGGGCCAGCGCACTGGCCCAAGCCTCTGACGAATCACCCCAGGTGCTGCGCCAGCGCGTCACCTCCAAAGGTGGCACCACCTTTGCCGCCATCTCCAGCATGGAAGACAATGACATGCGTGCCCTGTTCATTGATGCCATGTACGCCGCCCGCGAACGTGCCAAAGAACTCGGCGACGAGTTTGGAGCGGCCTGAAGCCCGCATCTGTTTTCCCCATTGAATTGATCCAGCACCATGAAAAAATCGATTTCCGCCCTGGCTTGCGCCTCCTTGCTGGCCCTGACCCTGAGCGCCACCAGCTTCACAGCCAGCGCACAGACCACGCCCCAGTTTGACAGCCCAGCCGCAGCCGCCCCCAAGCCGGTCAAGAAAAAGGCGCAGGCCAAACCCCGTGCCAAAGCCAAGGCAAAAGCCCAAGCCAAAGCGAAGGCCAGCAGCAAGGCCAAAGCCAGCGGCAAGACCAGCGCCAGGAAAAAAGCCAGAAAACCCAAGAAAGCCAAGGCCCTGTAAACCCGGCTTTGCCCCCAAACCGCCTGCCCAGGCGGTTTTTTGATGCCATGGCGGCCATGTTGACCAATACCATCAACCCAAGAGTGGACACAAACGCTATCAAAACAGAAGCTGTTTGCGCTTATTCAACAAGGGCCAGAGGCAGATTTGACTTACAAAATTCGCCCCATGGCGGCTTATTTGGCCGCAAAACTGACCACAATCCCCGCAAACACCGTCAACCCCAGCCAGTGATTGAGCCGAAAGGCTTTGAAACAACCTTCCCGCGTGCGTGAACGGATCAGCGTGAAGTGCCAGGCCACCTGCCCAAGCGCCACCAACAACGCTATGACAAAAATAGCTACCTGCGCATGATTGATAAGTGCTACAGCCCAAATGCTTATAAATAACAGGTAACACAGCATGACCACCGGCACATCCCACGTGCCCAGCGTAATGGCTGAGGTTTTCATTCCCAGGCGCAGGTCATCGTCCCGATCCACCATGGCGTATTCGGTGTCGTAAGCCAGCACCCAGCACAGGTTGCCCAAAGCCAGCACCCAGGCCAGCGCGGGCACTTCACCACGCACAGCGGCAAAGGCCATGGGGATGCCCATGCCAAAGGCCACCCCCAGCACGGCTTGCGGCATCGACACAAAACGCTTGGCATACGGGTAGGCCAGGGTGACCGCCAGCGCCGCGAATGACAAGCCAATGGTGAGCGCATTGGTACTCAGCACCAGCACAAAAGCCAGCAGCGCCAGCACCGCGCCCACAGCCAGCGCCTCTTTCACCGAGACCCGCCCGGTGGTCACCGGGCGCTGCGCGGTGCGCTTGACGTGTTTATCAAACTCGCGGTCGGCCACGTCGTTGATGCAGCAGCCGGCGCTGCGCATCAGGATCGTGCCCAGCACAAACACACTCAGCAAATGCCAGCCCGGAAAGCCGCCCGCCGCCACCCACAGCGCCCCCAGCGTGGGCCACAGCAGCAGCAGCCAGCCCGCAGGCCGATCCCAGCGGATCAGCGCCAGGTAGAGATTCAGTTTTTGACCCCAATTCATGCCCGATTCCAGTTCTAGTTGTTCATGACAAGCGCGTCACACCCGGCAACTCGCAGGCGTAGACCGCGTTGCGCAGGGCGGCAATGGCTTCGTAGCGGGTAAAGCTGCGCCGCCAGGCCAGCACAATGCGGCGGGTGGGGGGTGCGCCGCCATCTTTGTCGGCAATCGGCAGGTATTTCACATAGGGGTCTTCATCTCGCTTGCGCTTGGCGGCAAAAGCTTCCTTGGGCACGCTCAGGCGCGGCACCAGGGTGACCCCCATGCCGGCGGCCACCATGTGTTTGATGGTCTCCAGTGACGAGCCCTCAAAGCTGCGACGAATGCCCTCGGTGTTGCTGGAAAAGCGGGCAAATTCGGGGCAGACCTCCAGCACATGGTCGCGAAAGCAATGGCCGCTGCCCAGCAGCAGCATGGTTTCGTTCTTCAGCTCTTCGCTGGTGAGTTGCGCCTTGGCCGCCAGGGGGTGGTGAAACGGCACGGCTGCCATGAAGGGCTCGTCATACAACGGCGCAATCGCCAGCCCGGCATCAGGAAAAGGCTCGGCCAGAATGGCGCAATCAATCTCGCCGGTGCGCAGCATCTCCAGCAGCTTGACGGTGAAGTTTTCCTGCAGCATCAAGGGCATTTGCGGCGTGCGGGTGATCATCTGGCGCACCAGGTCAGGCAACAGATACGGCCCAATGGTGTAGATGATGCCCAAAGTGAGCGCACCACCCAGCGGGTCTTTGCCGCGTTTGGCAATTTCCTTGATGGCGGCCGCCTGCTCCAGCACACTTTGCGCCTGGCGCACAATTTCTTCACCCAGCGCGGTCACGCTGACTTCATTGGCACTGCGCTCAAAGAGCTTCACGTCCAGTTCTTCTTCAAGCTTCTTGATCGCCACCGACAAGGTCGGCTGCGACACGTAACAGGCTTCAGCCGCCTTGCCAAAGTGGCGCTCACGGGCCACCGCCACGATGTATTTGAGTTCAGTCAGGGTCATGGCGCTATTTTCACCCAGAGCCTGCCCGGCAGGATCCCAAACAATCCATTAGGGCATGAGTGCATGGCGAGACGAGTTGCGAGGCAGTTTGGCTGGCTGCGAGGAGTCCATAGCCGTAGCTATGGACGACGAGCGGACGGGCAAAATGGCCGCAAATCGTCCGCCAGGCATCATGCAGGCACGAAGTGCCGCCTAATGGATTATTTGGGATTGTGCTTTGTGTTGATGCGCATCAAAGCCCCCACCCCCACGGCGGCTAGCATTCGTTCATGGAGGTGTCCCATGTTTGATCTACCCGTCAAAAGTGTCATGGATCGCAACAAATTCATCACCGTTGCACCCGAGCAAACCATCAGCCAGGCGGCCCAGCTGATGGCGGGCAAACATGTTGGGGTGGCCTGGGTGATTGAGCACGGCCAGCTGGCCGGTGTGCTGACCGAGCGGGACATTGTTTTTCGCGTGCTGGGCCAAGGGCTAGACCCCCAATTCACCTTGGTGCGCAGCGCCATGACCACCGAGCCGATGAGCGTAGGCCCGAATGATTCATTTGGCTACGCCTTGGTGAAGATGCAAGAACACGGCGTGCGCCATGCCCCGGTGGTAGAAAACGGCCACACCCTGGGCCTGGTGTCGGCACGGAATGCCATGGACCCTGATCTGGACGAGTTTGTGTCAGAGGCGCGGCGGCGCGAGCATTACAAAACCGCTCACTGAGTCGCGTGGTCTCAGCGCGGCATCCACGCGGCGCAGGCCCAGCATTGCTCAAAGCCACCTTCCACCAGCTCGCCACAACTGCAGCGCCAGCGCCGCTGCGGCACATGTTGCAGGTGGTACAGCAGTTCACGCGCCCGCACCTCCTGCGCGGCGTCCTGAATCCACACCTCGGGCAGGCACTGATCGGGCGGCAGCTCACCGGCCACGCTGCTCAAATACTGACGCTGCACGCTGGTGGCAATCCCTTCACCCTTGAGCGCATCGGCCCACAAGGTGGCGATGGCGAGATTGGGGGCTTGGGTCAGGCGCGGCATGGTGGTCTTGAGCATACGCCGATTGGCAGCACGCCTGTGCATGGCGTGTATCTGCCCCCTCACGCCTTCAAAAATTCCGCCTTGCCTCCCAGCCAGCGCAACACATGCTGCTCAGCCAGCGCCGGGTGCTGGTCGAGCATCTGCGGGGCCAGGCGACGGGCCCAGTCGAGCAGGTGGGCATCCTCAATCACGTCGGCAAAACGCAACATCGCATCACCCGACTGGCGTGCCCCCATGAATTCGCCGGGGCCGCGAATTTCCAGGTCGCGCCGGGCGATCTCGAAGCCGTCGTTGGTCTCGGCCATGGCTTTCAACCGTTCGCGTGCCGTCTCACCCAGGCGCGGTGCGTCTCCGGTGGAATAGAGCAGCACGCAGGCCGAGGCCGCTGCGCCGCGCCCGACCCGGCCGCGCAACTGGTGCAGTTGGCTCAGGCCAAAGCGTTCGGCGTGTTCAATCACCATCAGCGAGGCGTTGGGCACATCGACCCCAACTTCGATCACCGTGGTGCTGACCAGCACACCCATTTGGCCGGCGCTGAACAGGCTCATCACCGCCTTTTTCTCCGGCACCGGCATGCGCGAGTGCAGCAGCCCCACCATCACGCTGGGCAAGGCCGCGCTGAGCTGGGCGTGGGTCTCGGTGGCGTTGGTCAGGTCCAGCGCCTCGCTTTCTTCAATCAGCGGGCAAACCCAGTAAATTTGTCGACCCTGCTCAATTTGCCCACGGATGCGGGCAATCACCTCGTCGCGCCGGGCATCGTTGACCACTTTGGTGATGATCGGGGTGCGCCCCGGCGGCAGCTCGTCGATGGTGGAGACATCCAGATCGGCGTAGTAGCTCATCGCCAGCGTGCGCGGAATCGGGGTAGCGGTCATCATCAACAGGTGCGGCTCCAGCTCATCCACCAGCTTGCTGCGCAAGGCCAGGCGCTGCGCCACGCCAAAGCGGTGCTGCTCGTCGATCACGGCCAGCGCCAGGTTTTTGAACTGCACCTTGTCCTGAATCAGCGCATGGGTGCCGACCACCAGTTGCGCCTGGCCGCTGGCGATCAGCGCCAGCATCTCGCGCCGTTCTTTGGCCTTTTGGCTGCCGGTGAGCCAGGCCACGGTGATGCCCAGCGGGTGTAACCAGCCGACCAGTTTGGCAAAGTGCTGGGTGGCCAGGATTTCGGTCGGGGCCATCAGCGCGCACTGCCAACCGGCATCGATACACGCCACTGCGGCCAGTGCCGCTACCACGGTTTTGCCTGCGCCCACGTCGCCCTGCAACAGTCGGTGCATGGGCACGGGGCGGGCGATGTCTTGGCTGATCTCGGCCACCACCCGGGTCTGGGCGGCGGTGAGTTGAAACGGCAACGCGGCCATCAGGCGCTGGGTCAGCAGCGGTGTGGCGGCCAGCACCGGAGCCCGCAATCGCGCCCGCTCCCGGCGCGATTGCAGTTGCGAGAGTTGCTGCGCCAGCAGTTCCTCGGCTTTGAGGCGCTGCCAGGCCGGGTGGCTGTGGTCTTCCAGTGCGGCCAGCGACACGTCGGGTGTCGGGTGATGCAAAAATGAGAGCGCCTTGCGCATATTCCATAAGCGATGGAGGCCAATTTCTTCCAAATATTCGGCGGGCACGGTGTCTGACAACTCGGCCCGGGTCAACCCGGCTTGTACGGCGCGGCGCAGGTAGGCTTGTGGTAACCCGGCCACCGTGGGGTAGACCGGCGTGAGGGCGGTGGCCAGCTCACCGCCGGCGGGTTTGACCACCGGGTGCATCATGGTCAGCCCGGCAAAACCGCCGCGAATTTCCCCACGCACCCGCACCTGGTTGCCCACCGCCAGGGCTTTTTGCATCGACGGGTAAAAGGTGAAGAAGCGCAGCAGGCAGGTGCCGGTGCCATCGTCCAGCGTCACCAGCAACTGGCGGTGGCCGCTGAGTTTGACTTCGGCATGCGCCACCCGGCCTTCCACCTGAGCCACCTCGCCTTCACGCACCTCACGCAGTTTGACCAGCCGGGTTTCATCTTCGTAGCGCAACGGCAGGTGCAGCGCCAGGTCAATGGCGCGGTTCAGCCCGAGCTTGCGCAGGGCTTTTTGCGGGCCGGTCAGGGGCTGGGCAGTTGACGTGATGGACGCTGGCATATGCCCATTTTGCACATTTATAACGATAGCACCCTGCGCTTATGGAGCAAGGGCCAGGGCTCAATTTCCATGAAGGTGCAGACACTGCCTTGAAAAGAGCAAAGCAGGTAACACCAATCGTCATGCGGTAATATTCAACCATGAACACTTTGACGATCAAAATCCCACCGAGCCTGGAACAGGAATTGCGCCAGATGAGCGAGCAAGCGCATGTCAGCAAGTCTGAACTGGTGCGGCGTGCGCTGCTGGCGTTTATGGCTCAGCGGAAAGTTGCCGCGCTCCCTTTTGTTTCGGCACTGGATCAGGCTGGAGACCTGGCCGGATGTTTTGAGGGCGGCCCCTCAGATTTATCAACCAATCCAGACCACCTGAAGGATTTTGGCCGCGTATGAGTGGCCATCTGATTTTGGACACAGGCCCCTGGGTGGCCTTGCATTGCCGTGGCGATGCCCACCACGAATGGGCCAAAGCACAATTTGCCCTGCACCCCGCTCCCTTTTTGACCTGCGAAGCGGTGGTGGCGGAAACCTGTTTTTTGCTGGCACGCTCGGGGTTTGATCCCTCCCGCGCTCTGGCCTTGATCGAAAAAGGGGTGGTGCGGGTATCCCTTTCTCTGGCGGAACAAGTGGGTGCGGTGCGGGCGCTTTTTGAGCGCTACGATAACGTCCCTGCCTCGCTGGCCGATGCCTGCCTGGTGCGCATGTCCGAGTTGCATGACCCCTGCCGGGTGCTGACACTCGACAGCGATTTCTCCGTGTATCGCCGCTATGGACGCAAAGTGATTCCGGTCCTGTCACCGCGATAAGGATCCAAGCACGCGGTCGCGCACCCCGGCCTCAGCTGCGCACCTTCACCGACGCAGCCACCGCCAGTGCAGACACCACATCACAAAAAGCTTGCGGCAAATCGGCCACCGAGGGCTAGACCGGCATGAGGACAGTGGACAGCTCTCGGCCCGCAGGTTTCACTACCGAGTGCATCATGGTCAGCCCAGCAAAACCCCTCGAATTTCCCTGCCCAAGCAGCGGGCTTTTGTGGCGAACTCAATTCAGGCGTACCCCCACTGGAATCAATGCTTCAACCTAGACTCCTCAGTTGACCGCTCACTTGTCCCAGTAAGTTCCTATGAACATTGACTTTTTTTGCGTTGTTTCACCTCACCTTTGGGGTGACAGCGCTACACACCCGATTGAGGAATTCAGGTTCAAATCGTAGTAAAAATTCTCGTGCAAGCCCACTGACAACAGCACCCGCTTGGAGCAAATACTGTTGATTCACACAATCAAACTTGTGAACAAAAACGCCTGCCAGATCACCCTTTTTTCTTGTCCCTCTCTCGGATTTGCCACGATGGTGCGAATGGCCGCATGCACCGCATCGCTTTGGTTGGTATGCAATTTTTTGTAGGCACGCTTGAACGCAGGTTTCTGCTCAAACTGCACGCTCATGACATTGGCAACTCAAACGGCTCGGATTCTTCTTGCATCGCCACCAGCGTGTCGCGGATGAACTCAATCGGCAAGTCGGGGTTATCCAATGCCGCCCGGCCGACCATGGCCCAATAGGCAACCTGTTGGGGTACAGATCGCATCTCGGCCTTGGCGCGGGATCTGGCAGCATCGTAAAGCGCGTCAGCAATTCGGATCGAAAAACTCATTTGAAACTCCTGTGGCAAATTGCCACAGGCGAATTTTGTCACCAAGGACTTATCGCGCCACCGCCCGCTCAGCCAAAAAGATCTCGATGCGGCGGTTTCTGGCGCGCCCAGACTCGGTGTTGTTGTCTGCCATCGGCTCATATGAACCTCGGCCATCGATCTGGATGCGTTGTGAGTTCACCCCACGCGAAACCAAATAATCACGCGCACTGGCGGCCCGGTTCACCGACAACGGGTTATTGATGGCATCTGAGCCGGTGCTGTCGGTGTGGCCGACGATGCGCACTTCGATCGTGGGCTGGCCGCTCAAGCCTTGGGCAAACTGGTCCAGGATGGGGTGCAGGTTGGGCTTGATGTTGGCGCGACCAGTGTCAAACGAAATGTCGCTCGGAATATTGAGCTTGAGCTGGTTGTCTGCGGTCTGTGTCACCGCCACACCGGTGCCCGCCGTGGCCTGCTCCATGGCGGCCTTTTTCTTCGCCATCTGGGTCGACCAGATGTAGCCCCCCAGTGCCCCCACGCCAGCCCCCAGGGCGGCCGATTTGCCACTGTCACCGATGGCAACACCCGCCAGTGCGCCTACTCCAGCACCCAGCGCGGCACTGCGTTGTGCGTCGGACATGTCAGCGCAGCCGCTGACCCATAGAACCAAGGCACTCAAGGCTGAAACTGCGGCACGGGCAGGTAATGTGAAAGTTGTCATGATGAACCCTTCTGCGTTGTTGTAAGCGACCCGTTGTAACACTGTGGTCATTTCGCGTAGGTGCGCTGGCACACACAAAGACGCTGCATCCATGCGCCTGCGACAATGCCGATCCCTTTCACTTGGCACGGGGCTTGTCCGCCCCTCAAGCAGCATGCACACCACCGCTACCACGCGCACCTACACCCTGAGCGACTTTGATTTTGAGTTGCCCCCCGAACTGATTGCCCAGCACCCAGCCCCCGAGCGCAGTGCCTCGCGCCTGCTCGATGGCACAAACCCCACGCCGGTAGACCGCATTTTTCGTGACCTGCCCTCACTGATACACCCCGGTGACCTGATGGTGTTCAACGACACCCGGGTGATGAACGCCCGCCTGTTTGGCGAAAAACCCACCGGCGGCAAATTGGAATTGCTGATTGAACGTGTGCTGGGCGGCAACCAGGTGGCTGCGCACATGCGGGTGAGCAAAAAACCCGAGGTCGGCACCACCGTCAGCCTGCTTGGCGCACCCGGCAGCCATGACCACCTGAGCGCCACCTTGCTGGGACGCTGGCCGGATGAGCAGGGGCAACTGTTTCGCTTTGTGCTGTCCAACGACGCGGGCGACGATCCCTTCACCCTCATGGCCCGCCACGGCCATGTGCCGCTGCCGCCCTACATCACCCACAGTGACTCGGCAGAAGATGCACAGCGCTACCAGACCGTGTTTGCCAAGAACCCCGGCGCAGTGGCGGCCCCCACAGCCGCGCTGCATTTTGACGAGGCACTTGGGCGCGGGCACGTTTCAGCCAGTCAAAACCGAAAACCTGGCGGATCACCAGATGCACAGCGAGTGGTATGAGGTGCCAGCGGCCACCCAAGCGGCCATTGCGGACTGCCGCGCACGTGGTGGGCGAGTGATTGCGGTGGGAACAACGACGGTGCGCACGCTGGAATCCTGGGCTTTGAGTGGCCAGAGCAGCGGCGACACCCGCATCTTTATCACGCCGGGTTTTGAGTTCAAGCGGGTGGACGCGCTGGTGACCAACTTTCACCTGCCCAAGTCCAGCCTGATGATGCTGGTGAGTGCGTTTGCCGGGTATGAGCACATCATGGCGCTTTATACCCATGCGATTGGCCAGAAATACCGATTTTTCAGTTACGGCGATGCCATGCTATTGACGCGAACAACCAAGCCAGCAAGGATTACGATTTAAGAGGTAACTGTGAATAATTTTCGAAAACGTACCGCCATACGCATTGCCAGCGTCAGTATTTTCCTCACCTGTTTGGCCAGTCCGATTGCCTGGTATGTGGCCCGTGAAGATGCCGAGCAAAGTATTGTGTCGCTGGCCATTGAAGAGTCTGGCCGGATGCTGCACCGCTACGATGCGGTTATTCTGGACGGCCCTGATGCAGCAGCCAAGGCCAAGGATGCGGCACACACCATCAGCGGTGGCATGTTTGACATTGTGGAAATCTACGACTCCCATGGCGACAAACTCGCCGGGGCCAGCACCCTTGAAGGTAAGGCCATCGAGTCCAATTTACCCCATCATGGCCGCCCCAACTACACCGAAGCGTTTTACCTTGGCCGCAAACTCGCCAATGATGTCTGGGTGTTGCGGGTTTTTGTGCCGCTGCGCGATTCTGCTACCGACCTGACACGCCCGATTACCGGCTACTTTGAAGGCGTGCGGGTGATGCCAGCCTGGCAGCGCAGCCAGATCGTGACCAGCGCCTGGACTGTTGCGCTGATGGTGGGCTTGGCCGCATTGCTCTGCGGGGCCGTGTTGTACCCGGTGGTGGTTAGCCTGGCAGACGATAACGAGAGAAAAGCCCGCGAAGTGCTGGACTCGCACATTTCCATGATGGAGGCACTGGGCCGGGCCATTGCCAAACGCGACTCTGATACCGGTGCCCACAACTACCGCGTGGCCTGGATGGCCGCCAGCGTGGCCGAGCAGATGGGGCTCAAGGGGGCAGCCATGCAAGCCTTGATTGCCGGCAGTTTTTTGCACGATGTGGGCAAAATCGCCATTCCTGATGCGATTTTGCTCAAGCCCGGCAAGCTTGACGATGCTGAAATGGACATCATGCGCACCCACGTCAACCAGGGCAAGGAAATCGTCACCGGCATGGGCTGGCTCGACGGGGCCAACGCCGTGGTGGCCTCACACCACGAAAAGTGGAACGGCCAGGGTTACCCGCAGCAGCTCCAGGGCGAGGCCATTCCACTGTCGGCACGGATTTTTGCCGTGGCCGATGTGTTTGATGCCTTGTGCTCCAAGCGCCCCTACAAAGAGCCCATGGACTTTGATGCCGCCATGGGCATTCTTGAGAAAGACACCGGCAGCCACTTTGATCCTGCCGTGATGGCCGTCTTTAAGCCCATGGCCCGTGCCATTTACGAGCGTCTGACCCACAGCGACGAAAACCAGGCCCGTGAATTGCTGGAGGAACGGGTACGCCAGCACTTTGACTACTGAGCAACTCAATTTTTCGGGAAATAGCGCACGCCTGGCAGCGTGTCGTAGTCCACATCCTGGGTCCAGAAGGTGGCATTGAATTCACGGGCCAGGCTGTACATGGCCGCATCCGCCATGGCCAAACCGTGTAAGCGCGCCGCCTTGGAAGCCGCCACGGCCCGCGCATCGGTCAAGTCCAGCACTTTGCCCAGGCGCATCACGTCCAGACATTGCGTCACCAGCGCCTCAGGCAGGGCGCGGCTCAAGACCTTGTGCACCTCAAACAGTGCGATGGTGGGCACCAGCAGGTGGTGGCGGTCTTCGATCACCGGTTTGAACAGCGGGCCATTGGCCCCCGCTTTGAAAAACTCAATCCAGCCAGATGAATCAACCAGGTTCATTCAAACGTCCGATCCGGTTCTTTTTCGGGCTCGATGTCACCCAGGTCATAGCCTTTGAGCATGCCGTAATAAGTGCTCATCGGCAGCTCCGGTTTGATCACCAGTTCCTGGCCGCGCAATTCAAAATGAATGTGCGAACCGGCTTGAAGGCCGAGTTTGGCGCGCATGGCGGCGGGCAAGGTCACCTGCCCTTTGCTTGAGACAATGGCTTCTGCTTGCATAGTTCATCCTTTACTTTTATTAAAGTAAAGCAAATCATAGTTGTAAAGCAGATTAAGCGCAATCGAGCCGTCAACAGATCAAAGACAATACCGCCCATGCTGAAATTCGACCTGCTCCAAACCGACCCCGCCACCCCTGACACCGGCTATGCCGGCAGCCACGCCCGCCGCGGCACGCTGACCCTCAACCATGGCGTGGTGCAAACCCCGATCTTCATGCCGGTGGGCACCTATGGCACGGTCAAAGGCGTGACCCCTGCCAGCCTGGACGACATGGGAGCCCAAATCATTCTGGGCAACACCTTCCACCTGTGGATGCGCCCGGGGCTGGATGTGATGCAGAGTTTTGGCGGCCTGCACGGCTTTGAGCGCTGGAACAAACCGATCTTGACCGACTCCGGCGGCTTTCAGGTCTGGAGCCTGGGGGCGATGCGCAAGATCACCGAAGAAGGCGTGCATTTCTCCAGCCCGGTCAACGGCGACAAACTGTTCATGTCGCCCGAGGTCAGCATGCAAATCCAGACCACGCTGAATTCCGACATCGTCATGCAGTTGGACGAATGCACGCCCTACTTGTCGGTGGAGCCCAAAACCAAAGGCCAGATCACCACCGAGCGCGAAGCCCGCACCAGCATGGAAATGAGCCTGCGCTGGGCCAAACGCAGCCAGGCCGAATTTGCCCGCCTGGAAAACCCCAACGCGCTGTTTGGCATTGTGCAAGGCGGCATGTTTGAGCACCTGCGCCAGGAGTCGCTGGAGGCTTTGGTCGAGATGAACTTCCCCGGCTACGCCGTCGGTGGTGTGAGTGTGGGTGAACCCAAGGACGAGATGCTGCGCATCATGGCGCACAGCCCGCACCGCCTGCCGGCGCACAAACCGCGCTACCTGATGGGGGTTGGCACACCGGAAGATCTGGTTGAAGGCGTGGCTCAGGGCGTGGACATGTTCGACTGCGTCATGCCGACCCGCAACGCCCGCAACGGCACGCTGTTCACCCGCTTTGGCGACCTGAAAATGCGCAACGCCCGCCACAAGGCTGACCACGGCCCGCTCGATGCCACCTGCACCTGCTACGCCTGCAAGGGCGTGACCCGGCCCGACGGCACGGTCAGCGGTGGTTTCAGCCGCGCCTACCTGCACCACCTGGATCGCTGCGGCGAAATGCTCAGCCCGATGCTCTCATCGATCCACAACCTGCACTACTACCTGAACCTGATGACCGAGGTGCGTGCCGCACTGGATGCGGGCACGTTTGGCGCGTTCAGAGCGAAATTCAAGGCTGACCGGGCACGTGGGGTGTAAAACAAGTGCATATTTATCCTTGCAAATCATGGAATGAAACTCCATAATTGCAAGGATGTTTTCACGTCGCCTGCTGCCCCTGCTCACTGAAGAACTCCAGCATTCCCCTGCGGTCGCCCTGCTCGGGCCACGTCAATCCGGTAAAACCACGCTGGCGCTGGAAGCCGCCAAGGCCATCCCCAGCATCTACCTTGATCTGGAGTCCGAACGTGACCGGGCCAAGCTGGCGCAACCCGAGTTGTATCTGGCCGACCACCTGGACAAGCTGGTCATTCTGGACGAAGTGCACCGCACGCCCGCGTTGTTTCCGGTGCTGCGGGGGTTGATCGACCAGGCCCGGCGCAATGGTCGGCGTGCGGGCAACTACCTGCTGCTGGGCTCAGCCTCGCTGGACTTGCTCCAACAATCCGGCGAAACCCTGGCCGGGCGCATCGCTTACCTGGAGCTTGGCCCCCTCAACCTGCTGGAAACCGGTGCAACGCAACTCGATGCCTTGTGGTTGCGCGGTGGCTTCCCTGAGAGCCTGACCGCGCCCAGCAATACACGCAGCCTGCGCTGGCGGCAGAACTTCATCCGCAGCTACCTGGAACGCGACATCCCACAGTTTGGCCCACGCATCGCAGCCGATACCCTGCGTCGCTTCTGGACCATGCTGGCGCATCACCAAGGCGGCATGCTCAATGTGACCCAGTTGGCACGCAACATCGGGGTCGATGTGAAAACCGCGCAAAGCTATGTTGATCTGCTGTGCGACCTGCTGCTGGTGCGCCGCCTGCCACCGTGGCACGCCAACTTCGGCAAACGTCTGGTGAAAACTCCCAAGGTTTATGTGCGAGACAGCGGGCTGGTGCACGCCCTGCTGGACATTGAGACCAAAGAAACCCTGTTGTCCCACATGGTGCTAGGGGCCAGCTGGGAAGGGTTTGTCATTGAAAACCTGTTGAGCTGCGCCCCCGCCAGCGTGCAAGGCTATTTCTACCGCACCAGTGGCGGTGCCGAGGTGGACTTGCTGCTGGTCTGGCCAGGTGGCGACATCTGGGCCATTGAGATCAAGCGCAGCCTGACTCCAAAGGTTGAACGCGGTTTTCATGCCGCCTGCGACGACTTGTTGCCGGTGAGAAAGCTGGTGGTCTACCCTGGCCAGGAAACCTTCCCGCTGGGACACGACATCACCGTCCTGCCACTGGCGCGGCTATGCGAAGAGCTGGAGAAGCTGCCGCAGCCCTCATAAAACTATGTTTTTGATAGCGTCTTGCGCATCTACCATAATGGCTACAGCTCTATTTATCAACA
>VIKI01000034.1:0-8932 GCA_008080595.1 Comamonadaceae bacterium | reverse complement strand
GGCCTGGGTCGGCCAGTTGCCGGGGCTGCGCTGGCTGGAGCGACGCATCCAGACGCTGCCGCCCTACGGTGCGCTGGCGATATTCCTGTTGCCAACCTTGCTGCTGCTGCCAGTCAAGCTGTTGGCGCTGTGGCTGATCGGGCAAGGCCAAGTGCTCGGCGGCACGCTGGTCATCCTGACGGCCAAGCTGGCAGGCACAGCCATCGTGGCCCGCTTGTTCCACCTGACCCGTGAATCATTGCTGCAACTGGCCTGGTTTGCCCGGCTCTACACCCGCTGGACAGTCTGGAAAGAGGCCCTGCTGGCGCAAGTGCGCGCTTCCTGGCCCTGGCGCTTGGGCCGGGTCATGAAGCACCGTGCCCAACAGCGCTGGGCGCGCCTGCGCGCCATGCTCAAGTCGCCGAACTAACCTCAGGCGCTACATGTTTGATAGCTTGTTGCGCAAGTTTCACCCGCTCTACAGGCATCAAACGACTCCATAAATCCACTTCACACAACATCACCTTCATCATGTCAGAGCAACCCAGCCTCTTCCCGAACGATTCCTCACCCTTACCGGATGTCCCCACGCTGGCTGCCAACGTGGCGCTGTCGGTGCTCAAGTTCAGCAGCGGCCAGGTGTCGCCCGCGCAAAAGCGTTTTAATCAACTGTTGAGGCAAACCGAAACACTGGCCAGCAAGATTGAAGCGGTACGCGCCCTGGCTGACAGCAACCGCCCGCTTTTCAGCCAGATACTGACACCACTGGAGCAACAGCGCACCGCGTTGATGCGCGACATGGCGCTTTGGCTGGGCGAGCGGCTCAAGCGCAAGGGTTTAACCGCCAGGCAGCAAGACTGCGCCCGCGAGATTCTGTGCGACATCGCCGCCAGCCTGGCCATGGCCGGTGATGCCTCCATGCAGGAGCTGCACGACGCGCACAGCGACGAGTCCCTGGAAGAACAGGAAAAAGCCGAGGCCGCACGCATGAAAATGTTCATGGAGGGTATGCTGGGCGAAGAGATTGGCGACGACGAGGCCGCGTTTGACACGCTGGATGAATTGATGCGCGCCAGCATGGCCAAAATGCAAGCCCAGGCCAGCGCCGAGCAAGAAGTCCACGCGCAGCGCCAGAACAAACGCAAGAAAAGCGCCACCCAGCTCAAGGCTGAGGCCGAAGCCCAGGATGCCAACGGTGCGCTGCGCACCCTCTACCGCCAGCTGGCCAGTGCCCTGCACCCGGATCGTGAAACCGATCCGCACGAGCAGTTGCGTAAAACCGCCTTGATGAAAGAAGCCAACGCCGCCTACGAGCGCCGCGACTTGCTGGCCTTGTTGCATCTGCAAATGCGGGCCGACCTGGTGGACGGCGAGCAGGTGGCCAACCTGGCCAAGGAAAAACTGGCTGCCATGACCGCCTTGCTCAAGGAACGGGTGAATGTTCTGAGACGTGAGTTGTTTCAGATCGAACAGCTCACCAAGGAAGAATTCGACCTGCCGATCTATTCACCCTTGAGCGCCGCCAGCATCAAGCGGCATCTGGTAGAGAGTGAGCGCGATTTGCGCGAAGAGATCGCCATGATGCAACACGACCTGCAGCAAGTGCAGGACGATAAAAACCTCAAGCGCTGGCTGCGCCAACAGCAGCAAGACAGCCTGGACAAGCAGGTGATTTTTGCGATGGATCACATGGACGACATCGACTACTTCTGAAGCTTCGGCAGGAGGCTTCATTGACAAGAAATCTGCTGCTTTTTCAATAGTATCTAGCGCTTTATTGACAGCCTCTACAGACTATTTGCCTGTAAAAACCGTGAGCACCCCGGTGTAGCCGTAGATGTGGTGGCGGGCAATCTCGCCGGCGGCAAAAAAGCCGATCAAGGGCACATCACCCAGGGCCCGGCGAATGATTTGCAACTCGGCACTCGCACCGCCAAAATGCGCCCCGCCACGGCCAGAACAACTCACGTAAATCGCCCCGGCAATGCCACGCGCTTCATGCGGGGCGGCCTCAAGCCCGGATGCTGCCAGGGCGGCGGCGGTTTCCAGCGCCTGCTCTTGCGGCTCCAGTTCTTCACGAATTTCAGCGCACACCCGCATCAAATCGGCCCGGGCGGCTTGCATATTGCGCTGACAAAACGCCAGCTCCATGCCTTCAGTGACCACATCAGCCAGCACCACACCGGCACGCACCGGGTCCAAGCCAATGATGTGGCGCACCAGCACATCGGGGCCAAAGTTGCCGGTGCGCAGCACCGTTTGAGTGGCATCAGCCAGCGCCGAGGGTTCAGTCAAACCCGCCAACGTGGCGCGAATCGCGGTCAAGGCCTCATGCGGCTCGTTCAGCGACACCTGCAACTCGCGCAACAACACTTGCAACGCGGGTTCACCATCCAGCGCCAGCACCACATTGCGATCCGCCCCCGTGACCAGATGCGCACCGTGAATCGGCAAACAGCCCTGGGTAACCCGTGACACCAGCGCTACCCCTGGCCCAAAGGCCACACCACTCAAGCCACCGCTGAACACCCCGCTGGCTTTGCCCTGCCCTTTGACGTTGCCATCAGCCGCCACGGCAAATTGCACCGCCTTGCCACGGCTGGCGGCCAGCCCCCCGAACACATAGCCCGATTCGGTGCGTTCGGCCAGTTCCTTGATCAGGTCAGCCACCTCGGGGGTGTGACCATCGGCATGCACCAGGGCGGTATGGGCCTCAAAAGTCAGCCCCAGCGGGGCCACGCCAGAGAACACGCGGTACTGGTCTGTGGGCAACTCCAGCAGCATCACGGCCAAGGCGGGTTCGTCAAAGTACTCGACATTGTTCGCCGCAATGCCCACACCCACCGTGCCCGCCCAATCGGTGATCTCGGGCAATTCCCCACTCAGGTGTTCCAGAATGTCCTGCGCGTGGGCAGCGTAATGGTCGGTGATGTAGAGCAGCGCCAGCGTGGGGCTGCTGGCATACCCATGCAGCACCATTTGCGCCCGCAACTGCGCCAGCACCAGGTTGGCAGCCATGCCCCACTGCGGGTGAGTGGCGTGTGCGTAGGGAAACAGTTTCATACCTGGCCCTGAGCGCCCTAGCGACTGCGTGGGGCTGTTTTGGTGAGCACTTTTTTAACTGCTTTTTGAGCGACAGGCTTTTTAGCTGGCGCCGGGCTGGTCACTTTTTTGGCCGCTTTGATGGTTTCTTTGGCAGTGGCTTTCACCAGGTTTTTGCCCAGATCCAGGGTGGTGGCCTTGCTGGCTTCTTTCATGGCCCCGGCGGCAATGTGCTGAAACTGCTGGGTGAGCGCTGTCCATAACTGCATCGGGTCAATCAAACCGGCCGCAGCGGCCGCTGCCGCAGGCTTGGCCGCATCACTGATTTTGTGGGCCACTTCTTCGGTTTTTTCTGCCACTTCAGCCACAGTATGAACGGTGGCCGCGGCTTTCTCGGTGACTTTTTGTACGCCGGAAGCCACCGTATCCACCGCCTTGAGTTTGAAGGCATTGGCCAGATCGCCGATGTTGAAATTCATGCCCTTGAGCGTGGCCAGGGTCATTTTTTGCACTTCCAACGCCTGGATGGTCGCTCCCAGCGCCTTGGAGTTTTGATCCAGCCAGAAATGCACGGCCTTCAGCTCGGCAATGCGTTTTTCCAACTCTTCTTCATTGATCGTGGGGGCAATCCAGTTGGCCATGTTGGGCATTTGCGGCACGGATTGCGCGGCACCCTTGGCCAGGTTTTGCAAAAAGTCAAAGCCGGGGACAAATTTGGCAAAACCGGCGTTTTCTGAATCACTCATTGAAGTCTCCTTGAGGTTGCTGCGGATGGCTACAGCTTACCCCAATGCGCACGGCATTCAAGCGCTTGCAGGGCAATCATCAAATGCCAATGATTTTGCCGACCCCAATAAGCATTGACATGGGATCAAGACTCGCAATGGGCTGCAACAATGAGCAGGTGGCCAGGTTCAGATCTGGCCGAACAGGTAAAGACCCGCACCGCCAAAGGCAACACCCAAACCCGAGACGGCCCAGTTGGCTTTGTCGGCCCAATAGCGGCGCAGGCTCAGACCGGTCATGACACCGCCAAAGTGCAGCGCCGCCGTGGTCAGCAGGTGATCCATGCCGAAGGGGTGAGCCAGCCCATCGGCCACCCCGGCAGTGCCGTGCCCGGTATGCGCCTGCGCGGCACTGGTGGCGAGTGTCAGCAGCAGCACACTGGCTGCACGGGCGAAGGAAGGTGACAACAGTTTCATGAACACTTCCTGGGTTGAAAAAAATGGCTCACTCATTATCAGCGGCAAGGTTCGCGCATGGCTATACGCCAAAGGCCGTAACGGGAGCCATGGTGGCATGGCATCAGCTTGCAGGCTCCGACACAAACCCGATGCGCACCAGCCCAGCCTTGGCCGCCAGGGCCATCACCTGGGCTACTTTTTCGTAAAACACATGCCGGTCAGCCCGGATGTGCAGCTCGGGCTGGGGCTGTTTGGCGGCATCGGCGGCAAAGCGCTGGGCCAGGGTCTCGGGCGCGATGGCTTCACCGTTCCAGAACAGGTCACCGTTTTCACGAATGGCAAATTCAATGTGCGCGGGCTTGGTGATGTTGACCTTGCTGCTGGCCTTGGGCAGGTCGATCTTGACCGAGTGGGTGAGCAGTGGCGCGGTCACGATGAAGATCACCAGCAGCACCAGCATCACGTCCACCAGCGGCACCACGTTCATATCGGCCATCGGCGGCTTGTCACGGTAGCGGCGGAAATTGCGTCCTGCCATGACTTACTCCGGGCGCACCGGGGTGCTGCTGCCGGTTTTGATCGTCAGCAACACGTAGAGGTCATGCGAGAACGACTCCAGCCGCGCCAGCCACATGCGGTTGCGCCGGTTGAAGGCGTTGTAGGCCAGCACGGCGGGGATCGCCACCGCCAGCCCCAGCGCCGTCATGATCAGGGCCTCCCCCACCGGGCCGGCCACCTTGTCCAGCGTGCCCTGCCCGCTCATGCCGATCTGCACCAGTGCGTGGTAGATACCCCAGACCGTGCCAAACAGCCCGACATAAGGGGCCGCTGAGCCCGCCGAGGCCAGCACCGTCAGGCCGTACTCTGAGCGTGCTGCTTCCAGATCGACCTGGTTGCCCAGGGTGCGGGTGAGGTATTCACCCATGCCACCGGCCACCGCCAGGCTGTCATGGTGGCTGTCAGCCATGGCATCGAGCGACTTTTGCACCAGTTCGGCGAAAGCGTTGTCGGCCGGGTGCTCTCGCAAGGCGGCTGCGGCAAGCTCCAGCGTTGGGGCTTGCCAGAACTGCTTGACAAAGGCATCGGCCCGGCGCTGCGCCAGGGTGTTGGCCAGGGCGCGGGTCAGGATCAGGTACCAGCTGGCCACGGACAGCAGCAGCAAGATGCCCAGAACGACCCGACCCATGCTGTCGGTTTGACTCAAAAAATGGGCAAAGCCCAGGCCTTCAATCGCGGCGGTTTCCATCAGTTCAGTTTCCTTGAAGCTCAAATTTAAACGATTGCAGTGCGCTGGCCCGCACCGGCTGGCCATTGCGGATGGCGGGTGTGCAGCGCCAAGTGCGAACTGCGGCCAGGGCTGCATTGTCCAAGCGCACGAAGCCGCTGGAGCTTTGCACCTGGGCGGAGGTGATTTGACCGGTTTCGCTCAGCTCAACCTGCACCAGCACCCGCCCCGCCTCCTCCAAGCGTTTCGACATGACGGGATAGCGCTGGTCAGGATGATGTGGGCACACCACTGACAGCTCAGACGACAAGGCCACCGGCCCCGTTGGCAAAGGTGTGGTGGCGACCGGAGCGGGCGCTGCGGTCGGTGCAGGCGCTGCGGCTACGGGGGGCTGAATCGGTTCTGCTTTGGGCGGCGGTGCTGGAGCCACAAAATCAGCGGGCGCGGTCACCGGGGTTTCTGCGACCAGTTGCCGGGCTGGCGGTGGTTCAATGGGCCGCGGCTTTGGCTTCGGTTGGGGCTCGGGTGGGCGCTGGGGTTCTGGCGTTTTTTTCTCTTCTGGCGGCGCAATGAAGTTGACAAACAGGGCGGTCTCATCGGTGGGCGCGGGAAGCAGCCGGGCACGCCACAGACCATAGAAGACACCGGCATGCAGTGCCAGCACCAGCAGCAGGCCCGCCAGTCGAGAACCCAGCCAGCCGCTGGACTTGCCAGCCGTCACCACCCAAGCCCTGCGGCAAAACTCACCCTGCATCGACACCATTGATTCTGCACTTGCACCTCTTCCATTCCGATGGGGTGATTCTCCAACACTTCAGAAACACTGCTGGCAAGAGCCCTTCATGGCCATCGACCTCCGCAGCGCAGCCCGTTTGACCTCTGACAGCCGAGTATTTATATATGAAATTGGCTTCAAACCATTATGAAATATGCGCAAGCAGCTATCAAATTTAGTATTGCTTCAGACCCGGATTGCCGAATCAAACGCCAGGTAATCCATCAGCCGCTTGTCCTCAGTCACCTGATCATGGGGAATCAGCAAGTATTTCCAGGGCTTGGAGCCGATCTTCTTCGCATGATCCGTCGCATGCTGACACCACAAGGCCCCCGCCTCGGCTTTCGCCATGACATCTTGCGCACCCAATTCATTGTGTGCCTTGATCTCCACCATCAGCAAAAAGTGCGAGGTCTCCGCCACAAAGTCGGGCACGTACTCTGGCTGCTCCGCGCCCAGCTTGTAGAACATCTGAAACTGCCCCTTGGCCGGTTTGAGCCACTTGTCGGCATCACGCTCCAAAATCACGGCAAAGCGGCGCTCGGTGTCCGAGTCAAACTTTTGCAGCGGGTACAGGCAACGCGAGAAGTGACCAAACACCATCTGCTTGATGCGGCTGGGCTCATCCACACTGTCGCGGTAGTTGCGCACGGACTGCCCCGCACCCACCGTGTAGGTCGGCTCCTTCAGCGCGGTGAAGCCACGGCGCACCTCCACCGTGTACTCGGTGGCTGACTCATCAAAGTGCCCCAGCATCTGCGCGTGGATGTTGCTCGCGATCAGCTGCCGATCCAGGTCCAGCACATTGCGCACCTCGTCTTCGTCCGTCAGATAGCTGCGCAGGTGCGCCACCATCTGCCCGGCCAGGTCATACAACAAGCTGGCCTGCGTGGTGTAGTCAATGTCGTCCAGATCAATCAGCGTGTGGACGATGTAGTCCTCCAACCGCTGCTCGGCACGTCCGGGCTGCGCCGTGTAAGTGAACTGCTCATGCGTGCGCAAGTTCTGCCCGACCAAAGACCGGTCTTTGGGTTGCAGGTGCAGGCCCGCCACATCCAGCGTGAAGGGTTTAAAGCCACTGATCACCTCCCCCTTGGGCACTACCGCAATGCGTGGGATATCGATGGTTTGCATCACTACCACTTCGACCGTGCGCCGCACCACATCGGCCACATCCAGTTCGGTGGGCGCATCAGCGCCACTGAGCAAGCTGGTTTGCACTGGCGGCAGCTTTTGCTGCACCGCCTCGGCAATTCGCGCCTGTAACGCAGGGCTCAGAAAGGCTTGCCGGGTGGGCGCATCGGTGGGGCAGGTTTCGTATTCAGCCAACACCTGCATCACCACCTGCGCCGCCTGCCGCTCGTGCGCGGTGCTGAACACGGGCGTGGTGGAAGGCGTGCCACTGGCGCTGGGTGGCGTGGCTGCATCCGCAGGCGCGTCCGCGTTGTGATGGAGTCCCAGCGCACCCGCCAGATTGGGTGACACCGTCAGGCTTTGCGTGCCCTCAGTGCCAGCATCTGGCGCTTCCAGAATCAATGTCTTGAGCTTGATCGGCGAGTCCGCCCGGTTGGCATCGTCAATGATGTCCTGAAACCGGTCGTGCGCGATGATGCTCAGCCGGTCTACCGCCGCCACGCCGGTACGCTTGCCATACGGCAGGCGCAGGCCACGGCCAATCGACTGTTCCACCAACGTGCGGGCGTTGGCAGCACGCAGCGGCACGATGGTGTAGAGGTTGGTCACGTCCCAGCCTTCTTTGAGCATGTTGACGTGAATGACGATCTCGGTCGGCTCGTCCACACTCTCGACCGCCAGCAGCTTGCGCACCATCTCTTCCTCTTCCGCGCCGCTCTTGCTGCTGTCCACCTGAATCACCTTGTTGCGGTAGCGCCCGGCAAAGAAGGCTTCGGACTGCAAGTGCGCCAGCAACGCCGCTGCGTGTGTGGTGTCCCGCGCAATCACCAGCATGAAGGGCTTGACCTCTTTCACACTGTTGCTGCGGGCGTAGGTTTTTAGCTCCACCTTGGTGGCCTCGTGCATGCGCACCCCGTCTTGCAGCTTGACGCGCTCCACCTCTTCAGGTGGCATGTTTTTCGCGTCAAAGTTGCGCTGCGTGACCACGGCGGGTTCTTTCACAAAGCCGTCTTCCATGGCACGCGCCAGCGGGTAGTCCATCACCACGTTTTTGAAGGGCACTGGCCCTTTGGTGGTTTCCACAAAGGGCGTGGCGGTCAGCTCCAGACCCAGCAAAGGCTTCAGGTCATTGATGGCCCGCAAGCCTGCCGTGGCGCGGTAGCGGTGCGACTCATCCATCAGCAGCACCAGGTCGGGCAGGCCAGCCAGATAGTCAAAATAGCTCTGGCCGATGTACTCACTCAGGCGCTTGATGCGTGGGGCCTTGCCACCACGCACCTCGGAGGTGATCTTGGCAATGTTGAAGATGTTGATGGTCACCGGCGAGAGCAAATCGCCCAGCGCCTGGGCGCGTTCTTCGTAGTTGTCGCCGGTGATGATCTCGGGCGGATAGGCCGCAAACTCGGCTACACCCTTGAATACGTACTTGGGCGTGTTGGGCGTGAAGTCGCCAATCAGCTTGTCGTAAATCGTCAGATTTGGGGCCAGTACAAAGAAGTGCTTGATGCCATGCGCCGCATACAGGTAGCTGATGAATGCACCCATCAGCCGCGTCTTGCCCACCCCCGTGGCCAAGGCAAAACACAGCGAGGG
>VIKI01000033.1 GCA_008080595.1 Comamonadaceae bacterium | reverse complement strand
TACCGTCATGCGGGTTTTGTCCACCTGCACCAGCGGTTTGGCAAAATTGCCGCGCACGTGAATCGGGCTGCGCAGGGCCAGCGGGCTGGTGTTTTTGGTTTTTTGGTTGAAGGTCAAGTCCAGCTTTTCTTGCGCCAGACTGATGCTGCCGCTGCCCACCAGGGTGGTCACCTGGGTGTCGAGCAGCAACACCTTGGCCTGCATGTCGCCGGTTTTGACTTCAAAGTTGGCCACGGCGCAACGCAGCTTGATCGACTTGTCACCCGTCAGGCTCAAGCGGAACATTTCCCACAAGTGCAAGCCGGCTTTTTCCATCACCATCTGGCTGATTTCGCCGCCGGATGCCAGCAGCGCCACGCTGCCATTGGCATGGGCCAGCATGCTGCCCACAGAGTTGCCGCTGCCCTCCAGGTGAATCTGGCCACCGATCTGGCTGGCGCTGGTTTTGCCTTGCTGGTCTGCTGGCAGCAGCTTGGCCAGCGCCAGTCGGCGAATCTGCACCTGTGCCGTGGCCTGAATCGGGTTGTGGCGGCCATCCAGGGTGACGGTGGCATGCACCTGCCCCCCGGCCAGGCCAAACTGCAAGGGCTCAAGCCTGAGCACCGCATCTTTCAGGCTCAAATGGGTGCTCAGCAGCGCCAGTGGCAGGGTGGTTGCTTGGCGCAGCGACTGGGCGCGAAAGTCCACCTCGGCATCCACGCTGCCCCAATGCTCAAATTTAAAAGGCAGGTCAGGCATAACCCGTTTGCTGCTGGGAGTTACCCCCAACGCTGGCCCGCTTTGTACCACCGCTTTTTGGGCGGCTTTGGCATGCCCAGGGCGGGCCCCAATCACCGGGCCCAAATCTTCCAGCATGAGCTGCTGCGACACCAGCTCGGCCGTCAGCAGCGGTCTTTGGCCCCCGGTTTTCACCTGCAGCCAACCCGCCAGGTCGCTGCTGCCGATGCGGCCGGTGAACTGCTCATAACGCCAGGTGTTGGCCTGGCGTGTCAGGTGGCCCTGCATCACGTAGTCGTGGGTGCTGGGCATGGCCAGGCCGGTCAGGGTGAACAACTCGTTGAGGTTGTTGCCAGCCAGCGTGAGCTGCATGTCGATGGCGCTGAGTTTGCTCAGGTTGGTGACCTGGCCCTGCGCCTGAATCTGCGTTGGCCCCACCGTGGCATCCACTTGCAAGCCATAAGGCGTGGCCGTGTTTTGCAGCGCCAGCACCGAGTCGCCCACGCCCTTGGCCCGCAAGGGCTGGCCCTTGAATTGCCCGCTGGCGCTGAACGCCACGCCCGCCGCTTGGGTGCTGCCGGTGTGCTGGGCCAAGGAGGAGAGTTCAGCGCGAAGATGGGTCTGGCTCAAGGGGTCGTCAAAGCTCAAGACACCTTGGTCCAGCGTCAGCCGGTCAATGACCACATGGGCGTTGTCATCTTGCTGGTTCATGTCCAGCAGCCAGTTTTTGCGGCCATCCGCGCTCAGTTCCAAAGACACGTTGGGGCGCACCAGATGCAGGTCGGTCAGCAGCCATTTTTGCGACAGAAATTGCGGCAGCAGTTGGGTCAGGTTGACGGCAAAAGACACTTCATCGGCCGTCAGCAGTTGCGTATGGCTGGCCCAGGCGGGGTTGGCAAAGCTGACCTTTTGCGCCTGGATTCGCGGCCATGGCCAGCCCCAGTGCAGCTCAAGATTGCCACCAATCACCAGCGCCCGGCCGGTCTTCTCCAAGGCCATACGCTCTATCGGTGCACGCAGCCAGTTCCAGCCCAGCAAAGCCACGGTGAGGGTGGCCAACAGGAGCAAGGCCAGCACAAGGCTGGTGATCCACTTGACGGAACGGGGCAGGCTCATGGGGATGCTTTGAATGGAAGGGGTGGGCTGGGCACCTCACAGTTTGGCAAGGCCAGCGCCTTCCTGTCGGTGTGCAAGCGCACCGACTGTGCATCGGCAAACCGGGAACATGCTGCATTTAACCCCACTGAAAGTTTGTATGAAGCGTTACACGATGGTTCAAGGTTTGCTGCTGTCTTTGGCTCTGGCGGCGGGCAACGCGGCCTGGGCGCAGGTCAACTTCAACATTGTTTTGGCCCCGCCTGAGCCGATGGTGGAAGTGATGCCCATGCTGCCGCCAGGTTATGTGTGGGCTCCGGGCTATTGGGCCTGGAACCATGACCGCCATATCTGGGTGCGTGGGCATTCCATGCTGCAGCGCACCGGCTACCGCTGGGAGCCCGACCGCTGGGAACAGCGCGATGGCCACTACGCCCGCCAAGCCGGATTCTGGGTGCGTGACGATGCTCGACCGATCAAGGTCATGAAAATGGAAAAACCCAGGCATGACAACGGCAATCGTCAGAACGGCAAGAAGGACAAGAAAGACAAACGCTGGAAAGAGGGGCGCGAAGACTCGCGCGGCAACGGGCGCTGAGTGATCTGAGATGACTCCCTCTTGCTCATAGGAAACCATTTGAAAAAATAGCTTCTTACCTTTATGAAATAAGCGCAAGCAGCTATCAAACATGTAGCATATACCTCGCGGCTGCCGCAGTTCCTACGGCAGTCTGGGTTTTGTAGGAGCGGCGGCAGCCGCGAAGGACAACCCTCACAACCCACCCCGAGGGATAATTCGCCCATCTCCACCCAGCGCTGCCGACAGCCCCCTTCACCATGTCCACCCGCTACCTCGACCCCAAAGTAGACCTCGCTTTCAAACGTGTGTTTGGTGAGCATGCCGACCTGCTCAAGAGCTTTTTGAATGCCTTGTTGCCCCTGCCCGATGACGGCCTGATCGACAGCCTGGAGTACCTCACCCCTGAGCAGGTGCCGGAAGTACCGGGCTTGTTCAAGAACTCCATCGTCGATGTCAAGTGCAAAGACAGCCAGGGCCGCACCTTCATTGTGGAGATGCAGATGCTGTGGAGTGCCAGTTTTGCCCAGCGCATCCTGTTCTCAGCCAGCCAGGCTTATGTCAAGCAACTGCGCAGTGGGCAAGACTACTCAAGCCTGCAACCGGTCTACGCCCTGGCCCTGACCAACCAGGTGTTTGACCATGAGAGTGAGCAGTACTACCACCACTACAAGATCGTCAACCTGCAACAGCCCCAACGGGTGCTCAAAGGGCTGGAGTTTGTCTTTATTGAAATCCCCAAGTTCAAACCCCAGAGCAGCACAGACCGGCGGATGCAGGCCAAGTGGCTGCGGTTTTTGAGTGAGGTGGGTGACAACGGGCCAGAACCTGCGGCTGACTTGCAGGAAGACCAGAGCATTCAGGCCGCGCTCAAGCTGGTGGAGGTGGCGGCTTACACCGAAGCCGAGATTGAGGCTTATCACAGCCACCTGGACAAGTCCAGGATTGAGCCGACGGTGATTGCGGATGCCGAGGCAAAGGGAAGAGCAAAAGGTAAGGCAGAGGGCAAAGCTGAAGGTAAGGCTGAAGGCATTGCCCAAATGATCCGGGCCATGCGGGCCAGCGGCATGTCAGCTGAGCAGATCAGCCAGGTCACGCAGTTGCCCTTGGCGCAAGTGCAGCGCAGCCTAAGCGATTGAACACTGTTGTTGATGCCATGGGCTGTTGATTATGCATATCAAATTGGCCTGTAGCCCTTGTGGAATATGCGCAAGTAGCTCTTGAATTTGCAGCTTTCTACTTGATCCCAAAGCTCGACTTCTGCGATCAGGAGCTGGCGACTGCACACGCCTATAAGAAAACGGGGAGGGCGCTGAGGCCACAGCGGCGTTGGTAAGATCAAGTCGGTCTTACCCTCACACTTTCATGCCCGCCAGCGCCGCGCCTTGGCGCATGAACGTGGTTTCACGTTAACAGCTGCTCATTGCCCCCTCATGCTCGACGACATCAAAAAAACTCTGTGGGCCACTGCCGACAAATTACGCGCCAACATGGATGCCGCCGAATACAAGCACCTGGTGCTCGGCCTGATTTTCGTCAAATACATCAGTGACACCTTCGCCGCACGCCGGGCCGAACTGGTCACCCGCCTGAGCAACCCGGCAGACGAGTATTTTTATCATGATGCAGGCCCCGGCGACATTGAGGCCGAGCTGGAAGACCGCGACTATTACAAAGAAGTCAACGCTTTCTGGGTGCCCGAACCAGCCCGCTGGGAAACGCTGCGCTCTGCTGCCAAGCAAGCAGACATTGGCAAGCGTATTGACGAAGCCCTGACCCAAATCGAGCAGGAAAACCCCAAGCTCAAAGGCATTCTGGACAAACGCTACGCCCGCGCCCAGTTGCCCGACGGCAAACTCGGTGAACTGGTGGACTTGGTGTCAACAATAGGCTTTGGTGATAACCCAAGCACTGCCCGTGACATTCTGGGCCAGGTCTACGAATACTTTCTGGGCATGTTTGCCAGTGCCGAAGGCAAGCGCGGCGGCCAGTTTTACACCCCGGCCAGCATTGTCAAAACTCTGGTGGCCGTGCTGGCCCCCCACACCGGCAAGGTTTATGACCCGTGTTGTGGCAGTGGTGGCATGTTTGTGCAGTCTGAAAAATTCATAGCTGCCCACGGTGGAAAGACGGGCGATGTCGCCATATTTGGCCAAGAAGCCAACCCCACCACCTGGCGGCTGGCCGCCATGAACCTGGCCATCCGTGGCATTGACTTCAATCTGGGCCGCGAGCCTGGCGACACCTTCACCCGCAACCAGCACCCCGATTTGCGTGCCGACTTCATTCTGGCCAATCCGCCCTTCAACATCAGCGACTGGTGGCACGGCAGCCTGACCGGTGATGCCCGCTGGGTCTATGGCGACCCGCCCCAAGGCAACGCCAACTACGCCTGGCTGCAGCACATGCTGCACCACCTCAAACCCACTGGCCGGGCCGGCATTGTGCTGGCCAACGGCTCCATGAGCAGCAGCCAGAACAGCGAGGGCCAAATCCGCGCTGCCATGGTGGATGCCGATGTGGTGGAAGTGATGATCGCCTTGCCCGGCCAACTGTTCTTCAACACCCAAATCCCCGCCTGCCTGTGGTTTCTGGTCAAGCAGAAAACCCAGCGCAAGGGCGAAGTGCTGTTCATCGATGCCCGCAAACAAGCCACCATGATCAGCCGGGTGCAAAGTGAGTTCACCGACACCGTGATCGAGCGCATCGCCGCCACCGTGGCCGCCTGGCGCGGTGAATTACCCCCTCTCCCTCTGGGAGAGGGCAGGGGTGAGGGCTGTGCAAGTGCAGCAAATAATTCTGAAAATAATAGCTGCCTACGCACTGTTTATGAGGACATCCCCGGCTTTTGCCGCAGCGTGACCCTGACCGAGATCGCCCAGCACGGCCATGTCCTCACCCCTGGCCGTTACGTGGGCGCGGAAGAAGTGGAAGACAAGGACGAAGACTTTGCCACCAAGATGCAGCAGCTCACCGAAAAGCTGGGTGAGCAGATGGCCAAAGGGGCGGAGCTGGATCAGTTGATACGGCAGAAGCTGGGAGGGTTGGGGTATGAGTTCTGAACACCTGTTTGAGAGCGAAACCGTCGAGCTGAAGAAAAGCCTGGCCGAGCTCAAAGAGGGCCTGGTGTCCATCGCCGCCATTCTGAACAAGCACGGTGCGGGCGAGTTGTGGTTTGGCGTAGCCCCCAGCGGCAAACCGGTGGGCCTGGACGTGAACGACAAAACCCTGCGCGACCTGTCACAAGCCATTGCGGCGCACATCGAACCCAAGATTTACCCGCAAGTTACCACGCAAACTGTGTCGGGCAAGACCTGCATCCACATTCGTTTTGATGGCCAAAACGCGCCTTACTTCGCCTACGGCCGGGCCTTTATGCGTGTGGCGGACGAAGACCGCCAGCTCAGTGCGGCAGAGCTTGAAACCATCATTGTGGACAAAAACCAGAACGCCCTGCGCTGGGACACCCGAGCGCTTGAAAAACCCTGGCCCGATCTGGAAATCAAGAAAGTAAAGAGCTTTGCCAAGCGCGCTGGGCTGCAATGGGATGCGCTTGGTGATGATGATGAAATCAGGCTGCAGCGCACACTGAGCAAGCTTGAGCTACTGCAAAAAGGAGAGCTTTGTAACGCCGCCCGCCTGTTCTTTGCCAATGAGCCGATCCAACTGCGCTGCGCCGTGTTCGGCACCACCGACACCGTCACCATCATTGACCGGCACGACTTTGACGGCGACATTTTGGAGCTGATTGAAGAGGCGCAAAAGTACATCCTCAAAAACATCCACATCGGCATGCGGCTGGAAGGCTTGTACCGCGTGGATGTGCCCGAAATTTCAATGGACGCGCTGCGCGAAGCCATCATCAACGCCTTTTGCCACCGCGACTGGCGTGACCCCGACTACGTGCAGGTGGCCATTTTCAAAAACCGGGTCGAAGTGCGCAACCCCGGCAAACTGTATGGTGGGCTGACCATTGCCGACCTGCATCGGGGTAACGTCTCGCAGCGGCGCAACCCGCTCATCGCCGACCTGTTTCGCCGCATCGAGATGGTGGAATCCTGGGGGCGTGGCATGACGCTGATTCACCAAAACGCCCCTAGCGTGGAGTTTCGACAGGTGGCAGGTTTGTTTATCGCCAGTTTTGCGCGGCCTTCCTTTAGCCTTAACGACCAAGAAACTGTCGAAAAGACTGTCTATAAAACTGTCGAAAACAGCAATAAGCCAACGCTCACCACACGGGAAGACGCGCTGCTGCGCCTATTGGCAACCACCCCACAAATGACTCAAAAGCAACTGGCCGAGCAATTGGGCTTGACCGAACGCGGTGTTCGCTACTTGACCGACAAACTTCAACAACTGGGTGTGCTCCAAAGGCAAGGCGGCAAGAAGGCCGGGCAATGGGTGGTGGCGCAAACGCCCAACGATGGAGCCACGCCATGACCGACAACCTGCACCAATTGGCCGGACAGATATCGGCACTGTTCCACCAGGCCATCCAAGCCGCCAACGAAGAAGTGGATGCCATCATCCAAAGCGGTGCGCAAGACACCCGTCGCATCGAGCATCAGCTTGACCACATGCTCGGTTTTTGCTGCGACCCAGACATGCTGCTGGTATTCAAACGGCTGTGTCGGTACTACTACGGCATTGATCCGGCGGCTACGGCTGACTACGTCAATGCGTATCGGGAGATGTGGGACACGCCCGATGAAGCTGAACACGAAAGCGCATCCGTATGAGCACAAGCAAAAACAAGGCGGTTGAGAAAGCGCCAACAACACCCGAACCATTGGCCGCGACGCAGCCAAACGCGGCCAAGCCATCCGGTTACGCCGACTTTTTGTTGGAAGTCAAAACCCAAATTCGCCAGCGCCAGCTGCAAGCATTGCGGGTTGTCAACAACGAGATGCTGGCGCTTTATTGGTGGCTGGGTGAAAACATCAGCCAGCGCCAGGCCACATTGGGCTGGGGCAAAGCCGTGGTGGAGAATTTGGCGCGGGATTTGCAGGCAGAGTTTCCGGGGCGCAACGGGTTTTCAGCACGCAACATTTGGAATATGCTGAACTTTTTCCGTGACTATGCCGACAAGCCAAAACTGCAACCACTGGTTGCAGAAATCAGTTGGGCCAAAAACTTGCTCATCATGGCGCGCTGCAAAGACGACCTGGAGCGCGAGTTTTACCTGCGTGCCACCGCCCGCTTTGGCTGGTCAAAAAACGTGCTGCAGCATCAACTGGACAACCACAGCTACCGCCAATACCTGCTGGGGCAAACCAACTTTGACGCAGCCGTGCCTGAGAGCATCAAGGCGCAAGCCATGCTGGCCATCAAAGACCACTACACCTTTGACTTTGTGGGCCTGGCCGAGCAACATTCCGAACGCGAACTGGAGCTATCACTGGTTGCCAACCTTCGCAGTTTTCTGGCAGAAATGGGCGGCGCGTTCACCTTTGTCGGCAACCAGTTCAAGCTGGAAAGTGATGGCCGCGACTACTTTATCGACCTGCTGCTGTTTCACCGGCGGCTGCGCTGCCTGGTGGCGATTGAACTGAAGATTGGCGAGTTCAAGCCCGAACACAAAGGGCAAATCGAGTTCTATCTGGATCAGCTCGACCAGCATCACCGCATGGAAGGCGAAAACCCGCCCATTGGCATCGTGATTTGCCGCAGCAAAACGCGCACGATGGTGGAATACGCCCTGCGCACCATGACCCGCCCGCTGGGCATTGCCACCTACACCGTCACCCCGCAATTACCCGCCAACTTTCAGGGCGAGTTGCCCAGCCCGGAGCAAATTGCCGAGCGGCTGGCGGGTTGGGCGTTGGAGTCGGATGGGTTTGAGGGGGAGGGGGTATGAGTGCGGAGTGGCCTTCCGTTTCCATCGGTGAACTTGCAGGTGATTGGAAAGGCTCTATGGCAGTCGGACCATTTGGTTCACGCATGAAAGCTGATCTGTATGTGCCTTCGGGTGTGCGAGTGATTCGTGGCAATAACTTGAGCGGAGGGAGGGAGCCGGAAGGTGACTATGTTTACGTCTCAGAAGAAACAGCCGACTCGCTGGCAAGTTGCTGCCTCAAGCCTGGCGATCTCGTTTTCCCACATCGCGGCAACATCGGCGAGGTTGGCATCACGCCAGACGATGGGCTTCGATACATGCTCTCCACGAGCCTGATGAAACTTTCACCAGATCGCGAAAAGGCAGAGCCTCTGTATCTGATGTACTTCTTCAAGAGCGCGATTGGACGCGCGGCATTGTTGATGAACGCATCTCAGGTTGGCACGCCCGGCATAGCAACTCCGTTGAAGTCGTTGCGCGGTATCCAGTTGCCTTTGCCGCCCCTCATGATTCAACGTCAAATTGCCGACACGCTGAGCAAACTCGACGACCGCATCACCCTGCTGCGCGAAACCAATGCCACGCTGGAAGCCATCGCCCAGGCGCTGTTCAAGTCGTGGTTTGTCGATTTCGACCCGGTACGCGCCAAGCTGGAAGGCCGCGCCCCCGAAGGCATGGATGAGGCCACCGCCCGGCTGTTTCCCGACAGCTTCGAGGAATCGGAGCTGGGCTTGGTGCCGAGGGGGTGGCGGGTTGGAGTCCTGGGCGATGTTGCGCAGACCAACAGAAAACAACTTTATCCGTCTGACCTCCATGTCGGTCTGCGTTACGTCGGTTTGGAACACGTCCCGCGGCAGTCATTGAGTCTCACTGATTGGGGCACTGCTGAGGGGTTGGAAAGTGCAAAGGCTGCTTTCAGTGCTGGCGACATTCTCTTTGGGAAACTGCGCCCGTACTTTCACAAAGTCGTGGTCGCGCCGTTCGATGGCGTTTGCTCTACCGACATTCTGGTCTGCCAGACAAAGTTTCCTTGCTATTACGCTTTCGTTGCGATGCAGCTCTTTAGCGTGGCACTCATCAACTATGCGGATCGCCTCTCCAATGGCGCAAAGATGCCGCGAGTAGGTTGGAAAGACTTGGCAGCCTATCCAGTAGTCGTTCCCGACGAATCGGTCGCAATGGAATATACGAAAGTCGTTGAGCCATTTCTGGCTCGCATGACGGCAAATGTGCTTGAAGCCCAAAACCTAGCCACCCTGCGCGACACCCTGTTGCCGCGCCTGATCTCCGGGGCGTTGCGATTGCCAGAGGCGCAAGCTGCCGCAGAGGATGCGCTGGCGTAAACCCAGCTTTCACAATCACTATGTCTTTAATAGCTGCTTGCGCATGTTTCACAATGGCTACAGGCCAGTTCGATGCTCAAATACATAGGTAAACATGGCTGGAGGCATATTGATGTTTGATTTGAAGACTGTCGAAGACTTGTCGCTGCTGCGCGAGTCCGTTGCTCTGGAATGTAAGCTGGCCCAAGGTCAGAACGGCCAGGGTGAAATTCCCAAAGACTTCTGGTCTAGCTACTCCGCCATGGCCAACGCCCACGGTGGTGTGGTGTTGCTGGGCGTGCGCGAGAAAGACGGCGCGTTCAGTATTGCAGGTCTTAGTCATGCCGCCAAGATGAGGACAGACCTGTTCAACAACCTGAACAACCCGGCCAAGGTCAGTGTCAATCTGCTGAGTGATGCTGACGTGCAAGAGTTGGTGGTGGACGACAAGACCATTCTGGCCATCACTATCCCCCAGGCCACGCGCAAGCAAAAGCCGGTGTTCCTGCACGGCCAGCCCTTGGGCAACACTTACCGCCGCCTGAATGACGGCGACCGCAAGTGTGATGATGAAACGGTGAAGCGCATGCTGGCCGAGCAGATGGAGGACAGCCGCGATGCGCGTATTCTGGACAAATTTGGCATGCGCGACCTGGACGCGGACAGCCTGCGCGCGTACCGCAATGCCTTTGCCGTGCACCGGCCCGGACACCCATGGCTGAACGCGGACGACGACGAGTTTTTGCGGCTGATCGGCGGTTGGCGCGAAGACCGTGCGAGTGGTGAGGCAGGTTTGACTGCTGCAGGGTTGCTGATGTTTGGGCAGTGGACTTCAATCACAGAGGCGTTTGGGCTCTACTTTCTGGATTACCAGGAGCGCTCAGCGGATGCGCAGTCGCAAACCCGTTGGCTGGATCGCATCGTGCCCGATGGCGCTTGGTCGGGCAATCTGTATGACTTCTTTCGCCGCGTGATTCGCAAGCTGACCGAAGACCTGAAGGTGCCATTTGTGTTGCAGGGTGGCGAGCGGGTGGATGACACGCCTGTGCATCAAGCCCTGCGTGAGGCTTTGGTGAACACGCTCATCCATGCGGATTACACGGGGCGGGCATCGGTGCTGGTGGTCAAGCAGCCTTCGGGCTTTGTGTTTCGCAACCCCGGCATGATGCGCGTGCCGGTAGCACAAGCTTTGGCGGGTGGAGCAAGTGACTGCCGTAACCGCACTTTGCACCAGATGTTTCTGTTCATCAATCTGGGCGAACGGGCGGGCTCTGGTTTGCCCAAAATTCGCTCGGGGTGGGAGGACATGGGGAATGCGGTGCGTCTGGCGGACTCGTTCGAGCCGTTTGAGCAGACCACACTGGAGATGAACTGGGGGCGTGGTTTCAGTGGCGTTTTGACCGAAACGCCAGTGAAAACGCTAGTGAAAACGCCAGTGAAAACGCCGGAGCAAATTCTCGAAGCGATGAAAAGCAATGCAGAGATCACCGTGCAAGAGCTGGCTGCACTGCTTGGAAAGTCCGAGAGCGCCATCCATCGTGCCATCCGAAAACTACGCGATGCAGGCCAAATTGAACGGATCGGTGGCGACAAAGGCGGGCACTGGGAGGTGAGATCATGAGTCGAATGTCACTAATAGCTATGTTTTTAATAGCTTCTTTCGCAAATCCCACGGGCGCTAAAGGTCAATTTGATGCACAAGGTTGCGCCATGGCATCAGACCATTGGCAATATGTATAAAAAATCGCATTTTCTGTACACATCGCAACTATCATGTAAAGAATTTTTTAATAGCTATACACAAAACCCTTTCAAAGTTCGCTCATGTCCGCACTCACGCCGCTTGAACAACTCAACCCCGCCCGGTTCGAGACACCGGCCATTCTCAAAAAGCTGGCCAGCAGCAGCCGCAAGCTGGCTGAGTTGAAGGGCGTGGCGGCATCCATTTCCAATCAGGGCATTTTGATCAACACGTTGGCGCTGCAAGAGGCCAAGGACAGCTCCGAGATTGAGAACATCGTCACCACCCACGACGAGCTGTTCAAGGACGATGTGCTGCCTGAGTCGTTTGCCAACCCGGCCGCCAAAGAGGTGCTGCGTTACCGCCAGGCCTTGCGGGTCGGGTTTGAGCAGGTGCAAGGCAGTGGCTTGCTCACCTGCAACCACATCATCCAGATTCAGGGCGAATTGGAGCGCAACAATGCGGGCTTTCGCAAGCTGCCAGGCACGGCGCTCAAAGACGGTGGTGGGCAGACGATCTACACCCCGCCGCAAGACCCGGCAGAGATCATTGAACTCATGCGAGGGTTGGAGCGTTTCATCAATGAGGCCGAGCTGTTTGATGCTGACCCCTTGATCAAGATGGCGCTGATTCACCACCAATTTGAGAGCATCCACCCTTTCTACGATGGCAATGGCCGCACCGGGCGCATTGTGAATGTGCTGTACCTGGTCAAAGAAGGCTTGCTGGACATCCCCGTGCTGTACCTCAGTCAACACATCGTGCGCCACAAGGCAGACTATTACCGCTTGCTGCAAACCGTGCGCGATGAGGACACCTGGGAAGAC
This sequence comes from Comamonadaceae bacterium, assembly GCA_008080595.1. Lineage (GTDB taxonomy): Bacteria > Pseudomonadota > Gammaproteobacteria > Burkholderiales > Burkholderiaceae_C > Rhodoferax. The sequence continues at coordinate 10,916 of VIKI01000033.1, read as the reverse complement.
TGGGTGCTGTACCTGCTGGAGGCCGTCGAAGTGACCGCCGGGCAGACTATCGCCACCGTGCAGGCGATCAAGACCACGCTGTTTGACTACAAGCAGCGCATTCGCGCGGGCTACAAGTTCTACAGCCAGGACTTGATCAACAACTTGTTCATGCACCCCTACACCAAAATCGAATTTGTGCAGCGGGACTTGGGGCTATCTCGCATCACGGCCACCAAATACCTGGAAGCACTGACGGAGGGCGGGTTTGTGCAAAAGCAAAAAATAGGTCGCAGCAACTACTACGTGAACATGGCCTTGAACGCGCTCTTGCAGGGCCAAGCCTCAGTGAGGCCCTGACCGCAATGACCGAATCTCAACTCGAACAAGAAACCCTGGCCTGGCTGGCCGACGTGGGCTACACCCACCTTTATGGCCCGGACATCGCCCATGACGGCCCCCAGCCCGAGCGCAGCCACTACCGCCAGGTGCTGCTGCCGTTTCGCCTGCGTGAAGCCATCCTCAAACTCAACCCCGGCGTGCCCACGGCCGCCCGTGAAGACGCTTTGCGGCAGGTACAAGACTTGGAGCACCCGGCACTGCTGAGCGCCAACCGGCACTTTCACCGCCTGCTGGTCACGGGTGTGCCGGTGCAGTACCAGAAAGACGGCCAAACCCAGGGTGATTTTGTGCGGCTGGTGGACTGGGCCAATCCTGAGCGCAACGAATGGTTGGCGGTCAACCAATTTTCAATCAAAGGCCCGCACCACACCCGCCGCCCGGACATCATCCTGTTTGTCAACGGCCTGCCACTGGTGCTGCTGGAGCTGAAAAACCCGGCAGACCTGAATGCCGATATCTGGAAGGCTTTTGACCAGCTCCAGACCTACAAAGAGCAAATCCCCGACGTGTTCCAGACCAACGAGGTGCTGGTCATCACCGATGGCACGCAGGCGCTGATGGGCTCACTGTCAGCCAATGCCGAGCGTTTCATGGCCTGGCGCACCATTGACGGCACAGTGCTCGACCCGTTGGGTGAGTTCAACGAGCTGCAAACCCTGGTGCGCGGTGTGCTGGCCCCCCAATACCTGCTGGACTACCTGCGCTACTTTGTGCTGTTTGAGGATGACGGCGGCATCGTCAAAAAGATCGCCGGTTACCACCAGTTTCACGCCGTGCGTCTGGCCATTGGGCAGGTGGTGGCTGCCTCCCGCGCCGGTGGCACGCAAAAAGGTGGCGTGGTCTGGCACACCCAGGGCAGCGGCAAGAGCATCACCATGACCTGCTTTGCGGCGCGGGTGATGCAAGAGCCTGCCATGGAAAACCCGACCATCGTGGTGATCACCGACCGCAACGACCTGGACGGCCAGTTGTTTGGTGTGTTCAGTCTGGCGCAAGACCTGCTTCGCGAGCAGCCGGTGCAGGCCCGCACAAGGCAAGAGTTACGCAGCCTGCTGGCCAACCGGCCCAGCGGCGGCATTGTGTTTGCCACCATCCAGAAGTTCATGCCGGGTGAAGATGAAGACCTGTTTCCGGTGCTCTCAAGCCGGCGCAACATCGTGGTGATGGCCGACGAGGCACACCGCACGCAATATGGTTTTGCAGCCAAGTTAAAAACCCGCCAACAAAGTTATAAGCAAAATAGCCATCTAGCGCAGGTACAGAATGCGCAAGGAGCTATTAAAACAATAGCTACTGGTGAGGGCTTGCTCACGCCACACATGGTCGAGTTTGAGCCACCAGCCTACGCGGTGTCCTCTGCGCAAGCCAGTGAGCGCTATATGGCCGGATACGCCCAGCATCTGCGTGATGCCTTGCCCCATGCCACTTTTGTGGCCTTCACCGGCACGCCCGTCAGCAGCACCGACCACGACACTCGCGCTGTTTTTGGCGACTACATCCATGTGTATGACATGCAGCAGGCCAAGGAAGACGGGGCCACGGTGGCGATTTATTACGAGTCCCGCCTGGCCAAACTCAGCCTGAACGCGGCTGACCTGGCGCACATCGACGACGAAGTGGACGAGCTGACCGAAGACGAGGAGGAGAGTGACCAGTCCCGCCTGAAAAGCCACTGGGCCGCGCTGGAAAAAGTGGTGGGGGCTGAGCCCCGCGTGGCCTGCGTGGCGGCTGATCTGGTGGCGCATTTTGAGGAACGCAACCAAGCCCAGACCGGCAAAGCCATGGTGGTGGCCATGAGCCGCGACATTTGTGTGCACCTGTACAACGAAATCGTCAAACTGCGCCCGCACTGGCACGACGCTGACCCGGAAAAGGGCGCGATCAAGATTGTGATGACCGGCTCCGCCAGCGACAAAGCTCTGCTGCGGCCCCACATTCACAGCCCTCAGACCAAGAAGCGGCTGGAGAAACGTTTCAAAGACCCGACCGACCCGCTGCGCCTGGTGATCGTGCGCGACATGTGGCTCACCGGCTTTGATGCGCCCTGCGTGCACACCCTGTACGTGGACAAACCCATGAAAGGCCATAACCTGATGCAGGCCATTGCCCGCGTCAACCGCGTCTTCAAAGACAAGCAAGGCGGCCTGGTGGTGGACTACATCGGCATTGGCAATGAACTCAAGGCCGCCATGAAGGAGTACACCCAGTCCAAAGGTCGGGGGCGCCCCACGGTGGACGCTCACGAAGCCTACAGCGTGCTGATGGAAAAGCTCGATGTGCTGCGCACCATGCTGCACGGCTTTGATTACAGCGGATTCCTGACCGGCGGCCACAAAACCCTGGCCGGTGCGGCCAACCATGTGCTGGGCATCCAGTCTGGCACACCTGGCAAAGGCCAGCGCGACGGTAAAAAGCGCTTTGCCGACGCGGCCCTGGCCATGAGCCGTGCCTTCACCCTGTGCTGCACGCTGGATGAGGCGAAAGCCGTGCGGGAAGAAGTGGCCTTCATGCAGGCCGTGAAAGTGATCCTGACCAAGAAAGAGACTTCTGCCAGGAAACGCACCGACGAGCAGCGTGAGCTGGCCATCCGCCAGATCATCAATTCAGCGGTGGTGTCTGAGCGGGTGGTGGATATTTTTGACGCGGTCGGCCTGGACAAACCCAACATTGGCCTGCTGGATGATGATTTCCTGGCCCAGGTGAAAGCCCTGCCCGAGAAGAACCTGGCGGTGGAACTGCTGGAGCGGCTGCTGGAGGGTGAAATCAAAAGCCGCTTTGCCAGCAACGTGGTGCAGGACAAAAAGTTCTCAGAAATGCTCTCCAACGTGATCACGCGCTACCAAAACCGATCCATCGAGACCGCGCAGGTGATGGAAGAGCTGGTGGCCATGGCCAAAAAGTTCCGAGAGGCCGCTGCGCGGGGTGAGGAACTGGGCCTGACGGAAGACGAAGTGCGTTTTTACGATGCCCTGGCAACCAATGAATCCGCAGTGCGCGAGCTGACTGATGAAACCCTGAAAAAAATCGCCCATGAGCTGACCGAAAACCTGCGGCAAAACCTGACGGTGGACTGGTCAGAGCGCGAAAGTGTGCGGGCCAAGTTGCGGCTGATGGTGAAGCGTATTCTGCGCAAGCGTCGTTGCAAATCGCTAGTGTGGCCCGCCACACGTCGCGCTTTACGCCTAGCATCGCATCCCAAATCTGGCGGCCAAATGCGGAACTTATTTTCGACCATGTCCTAACCCTTTTCAAAATGAGAAGCCCCGTGATCCGATAGGCGAATCACGGGGCTTCAAGCTTTTGAGGTCAAGCTCAGGCGCAAAGGTGGTGCGAACTGGTTCTTGAAGTGGCCGGGTCAAGGACGAACGGCGATCTCGTTGCGAACCGACTTCACGTTGTTGACACCACGGGCAATACTTTCAGCGGTGGATTTTTCTGTGCTGTTCTTGGCAAAACCTGACAGCATGACCACACCGTTGAGCGTCTCCACGCTGATGGATGAAGCGCTGACCACCTTGCTCTCGGCCATACGGGCCTTGACCAGTGTGGTGATGCCGGCATCGTCCACATAGGCCCCCACGGTTTCCTGGCCACGGCTCACGGCACAACCGGCAGTGGTCAACAGGGCGGCGGCCATCATGGTGGCGGTAAGAAAGGTTTTGATGTTCATGGTGAATCTCCAGGAGTACTGATGGTGAAAGCCCCACCACCGTTGGGCGAAAAGCTGAGATTCCCCAGCCGATGGAAGGACTTTAGGCGGGCGCTGGAAGGGTGTCGGTGTGCTGGCGCACCAAGCCTTAAGGGTCGAGCGAGAAAAACTTTGGCAAAGGCGGGCGTGATTCGAGCTGCAACGACTGACGCACAATGTTCGTGATTTCATCCCGGCTGCCAGCCACTGGCGTATTGAGTTGATCTCACCGGGTTCTTTTTTGAATTTACTGGAGACACTGCCATGAGCCAAGTTGCATTGCGCCTGCCGGATTCCTTGCACCAATATGCCAAACAACTGGCCGCACGGGATGGTGCCTCCCTGAACCAATTTATTGTGATGGCGGTTGCCGAAAAAATATCAGCCCTCAATACCGAAGCGTTTTTTCAAGAACGTGCCCAGCACAGCAGCCTGGACGCTGGATTGGCTGCACTGGCCAAAGTACGAAAGACCCCACCGCTTGCCGGGGATGAACGTTGATTTGTAACTGCTCAGTACTTATGGGATGCGAGGCGTTTGCCGGGATTTCGCCCCGGCTGGCGACTCACTTTCTTTTGCTTCGCCAAAAGAAAGTAAGCAAAGAAAAAGCGACCCCACTGTCTGCGACCCTCCGCTTCGCTACGGGCAACCTGAGTTGCGACGGTTGGACGGGGAACCGCTCGAACTCGCTTCGCTCAGACAATCGCGGTTCTCTTTCCCGCCCAACCGTCACAACTCAGGCGCAGCCAGAGGGGACCCAAGCCCCCGTGCTCGTGGCGCTACGCGCCACATTGCACTCGCGCTGCAATGCCCGGCGCAGCCGGGCGAGCAGTGCGGCCCCCACGCCGTGGTGCGTCGGCGAGTAGCGCAGGTCTGGGCGGATCAGGGGACGCGATTGTCTGAGCGAAGCGAGTTCGAGCGGCACCCCGCCCAGACCGAGCAACGCAGCGAACCGTCACGCAGTGACGGCGACGCATTCGGCTCGCTTTTTCTTTGCTTACTTTCTTTTGGCGAAGCAAAAGAAAGTGAGTCGCCCGCCGGGGCGAGACCCGGCTTGCCAGCACACCAAAAACAGCCCCCCTGACAACTGGGCATGAATTAGTTAAAACCCGTCTGACAAGAATCAAGTCAAGGGAATCACAAAGCAGCTTTGCTCGGGCAGCTCGGTCCAGTTCAGCGGCTCATTGATACGCAGCAATTGGGCTCCCCATTGTTGGGTGTGTTGCAGCGCCTCTGCTTCACTGGAGCGCATCAAAATAAAGCGCATGTGACGTTGCCCACGCACCAGCGTGATTTCGGCTTGCGGCCAATGGCTTGGCAGGCAGGGCTGAAACACCAGGGTCTGGGCCTGTTGGGATAGGCCAAACAGGGATTCAATGGCGGCGCGGTGTAACCAGGCGGCTGCACCGGTGTACCAGCTCCAGCCGCCTCGCCCGACATAAGGGGGCTGGCTGTAGACATCACCGGCCATCACATACGGCTCCAGGCCATAGACCGGGCCATGGCTGGGGTGGCTGGCCCGGTGCGCCGGGCTCAGGTAGGTGAAGTAGCGGTACACCTTGTCCCCAGGGTTTTCGGCATCGTTGTTGATGTCTGCACCAGCGCTTGTCCGGGCCAGCTCAGCCTGTGCCATCAGCGCCCAGATGCCCGCGTGGGAATACTGGCCGCCGTTTTCCCGCACCCCTGGCGGGTAAGCCTGAATGTAGCCCGCGCTGGGGGTGGCATTGACCAGCGGCGGGGTCAGCAGTTGGATCAAGCCCGCCTGCGTGTTGACCAGGTGCGCATCCACTGCCGCCATGGCCGTATGCTGCAAAGCGGCTGGGGCGGCGTGGGACAGCACCGCCCAGGCCTGGGCAATCAGGTCGATCTGGGCTTCGGGGTTGTCATGGCTGCCCAGGGCTTGGCCATTGTCAAAAAAGGCCCGTTTGAACCAGGCCCCATCCCAGCCCGGCCCGAGCAGGGCGGCTTGCCAGCCCGCCGCCGCGAGTTCCCAGCGCTGGGCGCGCTCGGCATCACCACGCTGGTAGGCATGCGGGGCAAAGTCGGCCACCAACTGGCACAAAAACCAGCCCAGCCAGACCGATTCACCCCGGCCTTCGATACCCACCTGGTTCATACCATCGTTCCAGTCGCCACTGCCCATCAGCGGCAGGCCGTGGCTGCCCACTTGCAGGCTGCGGTCAATGGCCCGGGCGGCGTGTTCATAGACCGATGTGCGTTGTGAACTGATGCTGGGGGTGAAGTAGGCATCTTCGGCCCCTGCAGCAATGGCTGGCCCCTCCAGAAACGGCACCAGTTCGCTCATCAGTGACACATCGCCGGTGCTGCGCAGGTAGTGCACGCAGGCATGCGCCAGCCACAGCAGATCATCCGAAAAATGCGTGCGCACGCCGTTGCCCAAAGGAGCGTGCCACCAGTGCTGCACATCACCCTGCTCAAACTGGTGCGCGGCGCACCGCACAATTTGGGCCCGCAGCAACTTCGGTGCGGCCCAGCTCAGGGCCATGGCATCTTGCAGCTGGTCGCGAAAACCGGTGGCCCCGCCGGCCTGGTAAAACCCGGCCTTGGCCCACAAGCGGCACGACAACGTTTGGTAGAGCAACCAGCGGTTCACCAGTGCATCCAGCAGCGAGTCGGGGGTGGTGACGGTGGTCGCCCCCAACACATCGTTCCAGCTTTTTTGCACCTGGGCCAGGCGAACATGGGCCGGGGTTTGGGTTGCCAGCGTGGCCAATTGGCGTGCGCTGTCCGGGGTGGCGGCGTAGCCCAGCAGGTAAGTGTGCGCCACCGTTTCGCCGGGGCTGATGATCAGGTGGGTGGACAGGGCAGCGCAAGGGTCGAGCCCGTCGCCACAGTGCTCACCCAGATAGTCAGGGATCACCATGCGGCCACGGGCATCGAAAAACTCACGCCGGTCACAGGTCCAGGCTTGTATGTCGTCATTGGGGCCAACCATGCCAAAAAAGGCAGTGCCACCGCCAAACCCGGCAGAGCTGTCACGTTGGGTACACAGCAAGGCCGTCAATTTGTCAGAAGAAGAGGGCAGGCGTTGATGAAAAGCGCTGGTGCGCACCGTGGCGCGGTCGCTGCGATTGGCACCCATCAGCCATTCCACCATGCCGATCAGGCGCAGCTTTTGGGTTTTGCTGCCGTGATGGGTCAGCGAGACATGAATCTGCTTGACCGCTGTGGCCGCATCCACACACCAGGTGAGTGAGATTTCCAGCGCACCCCGCAGATGGCGGATGGTGGTCATGCCTTGGCCGTGTGTGGTGTGGAAGGTAGTGCCTTCATCCACCCCGGCGCTGGGGCTTAGCCGCCAGACTTCACCCGTTTTGCGGTTTTGCAACAAAAACCACTCGGAAGGCGGGTCACCCACCGCGTCATTGGACCAGGCGGTGAGCTGGTTCAGGCGGCTGTTGACGGCCCAGGTGTAGCCGCCACCGGCTTCCGAGATGTGGGCACCAAAGTTCGGATTGGCCAGCACGTTGATCCAGGGGCGCTGGGGTCGCAGGCTGGCGCTGACCTCAAAGTGGAAGTCGCCGCCGCTGGCCGCAAAAGTGCCTTGAGAGGGGGTGCAGGCCATGGCCATGGTGGCCATGGGCAGGGGTGTGGTGTCGGTACCCTGGCGCAGCTCCTGGGCCAGGTCGTGCAAGTGGTTGAGCTCTTGCACATGAAAGGCCAGGGGGCGGCCATCGGCATGGATCAACACCCTGGCCAGACTGTGCAAGCTGCTCAGCTCGGGGGTGGAGAGTTCATGGCTGGGCAGCAAATAAAAGCCGGAGCAGCTGGCTTCACCATGGGCCTCGCAGTCGGCAAGGTGGCGATCCCGCAAGGTGGTGATGTCGCGCTGCAGTGGCATCAAATAGGAGCTGGGCTCGGCGTTGACCACCACCAGATCACAGGCCAGCCGACTCCATGACCACAGGTTCAAGGCCTGGGCCAGCGCCCGCAGCAAGCCCAGGCCCTGGGGCACACCGGCCAGCACCAAAATCATCGGGCGGTCGCCTGAAAGACCGAAGCGCCACAGCAGCTTGCGGTCACACACTTCGGTGGCGGCACTCTCTGGCCTGACTTTGCGGGCTTGCACACGGGTCAAGGTTTGGGCCAAGCTGCTGGTCAGGGTTTGCATGGCCGAAAAATTCTCGGCACTCAGCCGCAGTGAGCGCAAGCGGATGCCGGTCAGGGTGGCCGACATCAGGGAAGCCCGTTGCACGTTTCTGGACTGGCGGTATTTGTCCACCACGGCATGCAGGGTCTGGCGGCTGGGTGATGCGGCGGTGGCAAAGGTCAGGCGTGCTTTTGCACCCGGTTCGATGCGCAGGCTGACGGCCAGGGCGCAGACCGGGTCGAGCCCGGTGTCCAGCGCCATACCCTGATCGTCCTGGCTTTCTTTGGCATCAGGCGCGGCCATCAAGTCGGCCAAGGGCTGGTTGGCACTGTGGTTGCGCCCTTGCCAGCGCAGGCGGTCGGTGCTGAGCCGCAGGCTGACCAGCGGGGTGCTCAGGTCGGTCAGGAAATGCGCCATACACAGCCCCTGCTCACTGGCCAGGCGTGGTTTACGCTCAAACCACAGGGCTTGTTGTGAGGCCAGCCATTGGGCGCTGACAAACAAATTGGCAAACGCCGGGTGGGCTTCGTCGGCACGTGGCTCTGACAGCGTGACTTCAAAGGCCGAGCTGAGTTCCACCTCAAGGGCTTGGTCACTCAGGTTGCGCAGCTCGACTTGCCTGAACTCAATGTCGTCCTCCGGGCTGATCCACACCGTGGTGTGGGCATGCAGGTCGCTCCACTGCGCATCAAAGCAGACCCGATCCGCATGGAACTGGCTGCGGTAGTCGGCAGCCGGGTCGGGGGCCGGGTGCTGGGTGAGCGAGCAGGCTTGGGGCTGCCCGGCCCACCTCAGGTAGAAAAAGCTGCCATAGGCATCGCGCAGGGCATCATCGCGCCAGCGGGTGATGCCGCGGCCTTCCCAGCGGCTGCTGCCGGCCCCATTGGCCCGCAGCAATACGCTGTATCGGCCATTCGACAAAACGTGCGTGGGCTCAATGGCGCTGGCACCTGGGCGCAACTCGCGCAGAAAGCCAGGGGCACGTTTGCGCCGGTCTTGCAGTTGATGCACCACCGGCAACGCTTTCAGCACCGGAATTTCACGCGGCACACGTTCGTGCAACAGTGACGACACCGCCTGCACATGGGCATTGGCCATGCCCCAGCGCTGCACCAGGCCCGCCTGCAACACATTGGCCAGTGCCACAATGCTCATGCCCTGGTGGTGCGCCATGTAGGTGTGCACCAGTGTGAACGGCTCGCTGCCGGTGCGTCCGGCGGTGGAGTAGTCCAGCGCTTCCATGAAGCCATAACGTCCGCGTGCGCCGAGGGCTTGCAAGACCTCAAAGTTATGCAGGGCGAGTTGCGGTGAGAGTTGGGCCGCCAGGGCGGTGGCATAGGGGGCAACCACCAGTTCGTCAGGCGGCATGCGTCGCAGGGCCAGCCGTGGCACACCATGGGGGGCGTACTGGTAAGCCAGCGTGAAATCGCTGGCCGCATAGGCCGACTCTGAAATACCCCAGGGCACATTCAGGGTCTGGGCAAAGGCGGCTTGTTCGCGCAACGCGGCGTGGCAGGCCTCATGCAACACGCTGCCATAGGGCTCGTCGAGCATCACACTCGGCATCAGGTATTCAAACATGGAGCCAGTCCAGGAGCGTAATCCGGCTTTGGCTCCAACGGCAAAAAATGGCCGCCCCAACGCGCTCCAGTGGCGCACCGGCACATCCCCCTTGGCAATCGCTAGCAAACTGGTCAGGCGCGACTCCGAGGCCAGCAGGTCATAAAAACCGGCATCACGCTGCTGCTCGGCCACCCGGTAGCCAATGTGAAACAGATGGCGGTGGCGGCTGTAGAGGAAGCTGAAATCGGCTTGCCAGGCCAGTTGCTCCAGGGCATGCGCCAGTACAAGCAGACGTTCCGACACGGCGTGGGTGCCTGGCCCTTGCGCGATGTGGGTCTGGTCATCCAGGTGGATCGAGCGCAAGGTATGGCGATAGTCCGCCAGCAGCCATTGGAGTTCTGCGCGTTGGGGCGCAGCCAGGGTGCTGCGCTGCGCCAGCAAGGGGTGCAACCGCTGTTTCAAATCGGCCAGCGCTTGCAACCCGGCCTGGCTGTCAAAAGGGGCCTGCGCCAGTTCGCGGCAGGCCTGGGCGACGGCCAGCAAATGGCCGCTCAGGTTGCCGCTGTCCACGGTGGAGACATACATGGGCAGCAGGGGCTGGCCAGTTTGGGTGTCGTACCAGTTCATGAAATGGCCACGGTGGCGTTGCAGCGTGAGCAGGGAGGCCAGCGTGGCTTCCAGCCGGGTCAGCATGTCCTGGGTGCCGATCCAGCCCAACTGGCGGGCACAAGCCACGCTCAGCAGGTACAGGCCGATGTTGGTGGGGGAGGTGCGGTGCGCCAGCATGTCGTGGGGCGAGGTTTGCAGGTTGTCGGGCGGCAAATGGCGGTCATCCGGGCCGACACAACGCTCAAAAAGCCGCCAGGTGTCACGTGCAATGCCACCCAGGTAAAGCTGCTCGGGTGGGGTCAAGGGCAGGTCTTCGTCCACCGGGCAAACCCGGCTGACCCACCAGGTGCCCAGTGGTGAGGCTGCCCACAGCAGACACAGGGCCGCCGCCATCCAGGGGTTTGGGGTGTGGGCCCCCAGCAAGGCCGCCAACAGCAGCAAGGCCCAAAGGGGCTCGATGCGGTGCTGGCGCAAGAGGGCTTGGAATCCGGTTTGGGCTTGTGCCTGGGCGGTGGCCGCTGTGGTCCATTGCAGCAGGTGGCGGTGGCTCACGCTCATGCGGTA
>VIKI01000279.1 GCA_008080595.1 Comamonadaceae bacterium | reverse complement strand
GCCTTGTCAACCGATCCACTGGCGAGTTCGCTGATTTCCTGGGCCGCCACCTGGCTGCGCTCGGCCAGCTTGCGCACCTCGGCGGCCACCACGGCAAAACCTTTGCCGTGTTCACCGGCACGGGCGGCTTCAATGGCGGCATTCAAGGCCAGCAGGTTGGTCTGGTAGGCAATGTCATCGATGATGCCGATCTTGCTGGCAATACTCTTCATCGCCACCACGGTGTCGCGAACCGCGCCGCCACCTTCAGTGGCTTGTTTGGCGGCTTGGGCGGCCATACCGTCGGTCACTTTGGCGTTATCGGTGTTCTGGTTGATGCTGGCACTCATCTGCTCAATCGAGGCGCTGGTTTGCTCTACCGATGCCGCTTGCTCGTTGGTGGATTTGCTCATGCTTTGCGCTGTAGCCGAAACCTCACCACTGGCCGTGGCAATGTAGGCCGTGGTGGCATTAACCTCCCCGATAACCTGGGAGAGCTTGTCAACCATGTTTTTCAGCGCCATCAACATGCTGCTGCTGTCTTCGGCACGGGTGCGCACGGCCACGGTCATGTCACCCGCTGCAATCTTCGTCAGCACGTGTGCGGCATAGGCGGGCTCCCCCCCCAGTTGGGCCATCACACCACCTGTGATCCACCAGGCAATACCCAGCGAGCCCACCGTGGCTGCGGCTACCAGCACCAGGGCCATGGCGATGGTGCGGGCCGAGTCGGCGCGGGTGCGCTCCAGCGTCGCGGAAGCTTCATTTTTCTGTGCCTCCACCAATTGGTCAACCTGCTTGGAAATGCCGTCGAAAATCTTGGTGGCGGCCTGGGCCATACCCGCACCAGAGGTCACATCACCGGTGGCCATGTCAATGGCCGCACCGATGCTCTTTTGGTATTTGCGCAGGCCTGCTTCCACTATGTGCAGGTTGTTCTTTTCTTCTTCGTTCACAATGCCCTTGCCCATTTCCTGGAACTTCTTCACTGCACCGTCAATGCGGGTGTTGATGGCCGTGGTTTCTTTGGCGATGCGGGCTTCGTCAAAATTCGCCATCCAGGTGAACAGCTTGAACACATCGGCATTCACCAGCAGCAACTCGTCACGCGCCTCGGTGGCTTGAACCAATCGCTGCATGTTGACATTGGCCAGCTGATCCAGATTGCTTTGAACCGAACGGATGCCGACAAAAGCCACCGCCCCGAGCAGCAGCATCAGAGTCACGGCGATTAAGGGAGAGAGCAGGATTTTGGCGCGGAAATTCATGAGCAAGTCTTTCAAAAAAAAGGGGGCGGGGGCTTGCCACCCCAACGCGGTGAGATCGCTGACTTAGCGCTTGTAGATACCAGCGCAGACCAATATGTCGCCTGATTTCAGATGAACTTTTTCGCAATAGGCCGATTTCGGCAGCACTTTTTTCGTCACAGGATCGGTGTATCGAAAGTCTGTCCATGACTTGCCCTTGGCCTTGGTGGCTTCGACGTATTCCTTGACAAACGGCTTGCCATCAATGTCCTGGAGGTCGATCAAATCCTTGCCAACCAGCTTTTCGGTCGCACCATGAGCCAACACATGGCCATTCAGGTCGAGACTCCATGGGTAAAGATCACCATGCACCCACTTGGCATCCTTGGCCGTAATTTCCTTGAAGGTGGCTCCACTGTCAGCGGTGACGGCTTTGACCAACTTCGCCACCAGGGCTTCGGCATCTTGGGCGGTTGCAAAATCTGCGGCTATCACGGGTGTGGTCATGGCAAGCAAGGATGAAAGAATGATGGCGGTTTTTTTCATGAGATCCTCTTCGTAGTCAAAAAATGGCTGAGCGTTTGTTAGCGTTTGTAGATGCCCGAGCAGACGATCACGTCACCGGCTTTTTCGCAGTAGGCCGCCTTGGGCAACACCTTCTTGCTCACCGGGTCTTTGAACTTGTAGTCTTGCCAGAATTTGGCCTTGCTCTTGGCCATCTCAAGGCGCTCTTTGACGAACTCTTTGCCGTCGGCATCGACCATGTCAATCAGGTCTTTGCCAACTTGTTTTTCGTTTTGCCCATGGGCCAGGCATTTACCCGACTGGTCATAGACCATGGGATAAAGATCGCGGTCGACCCACTTCTTGTCCTTGGAGGTAATCTCTTTGAAAGTGCCCTCCTTGTTGGTGGCAATGGCCTTCACGGCTTTGGTGACCAGTGCCTCGGCATCTTGGGTGCTGGCGAATTCGTCTGCGGCCCATGTTCCGCCTACTGCGGCGGCCAGGGTCAATGCCAACGAAACTGCAATTTTGTTCATGGTCTCTCCTTGAGAAAAAGCAAAGGGTTTTCAGATGGTTTTCTTGCCATGGATGCTTGCTTTTCGGCGAGATTGCGCATCCACCCGTGGCACGATCAAACGTAACTTAATGTTGCCTAGATCCGATGATTTTGAATATCAGGAAATCTTGATTTATGCCTGAGGATTTGCCACTTCACTGTAAGGATTGGCTGGTTTTTGTGTAGGGATATCTTTACCTCGGAGTAGGTGGCACAGAGGTGCTATGCCGGAGAAAGCCACTAGCGTGAAACACCACACTAGCCACTACGGCAAGCTGCCAGAGTGCCTGCGGTGGGTGCACCTCAGGCCACGCGACTGAGGCTGAAAAACTGCATCAAATCCTTCAACTTCACCGCCTGCTCGCTCATCTCAACGGCGGTGGCGGCAAGTTCTTCACTGGCCCCTGCACTTTGCTGGGTGGCCTGGTTGAGCTGTATCACCGCACCGTTGATCTGGCTCACACCGGTGGCCTGTTCTTGCGATGCCGCCGCAATGTCTTGCACCAGCGCGGATGTCTTTTGAATACTCGGCACGATCGCCTCCAGCAACCGCCCGGCATGCTCAGCCGTTTCGACTGAACCACCAGCCAACGCACTGATTTCCAAAGCGGCTACCTGACTGCGTTCGGCCAGCTTGCGGACTTCGTTGGCCACCACCGCAAAGCCTTTGCCCTGATTTCCGGCGCGGGCGGCCTCAACTCAATGGCCGCATTCAGGGCCAGCAGGTTGGTCTGGTAAGCAATGTCGTCAATGATGCTGATCTTGCCTGCGATGCTCTTCATGGCCAGCACCGTCTTTTTGACCACTTCGCCGCCCTCAACCGCTTCTTTGGCCGCCTTGGCCGCCATGCCATCGGTGACCTGGGCATTCTGGGTGTTTTGCGAGATGGAGGCGCTCATCTGCTCGACCGAAGCGGACGTTTCTTCAACCCCTGCGGCCTGCTCACTTGCACCCTGTGACAGGCTTTGTGCCGCCGAGCTGATGCTGTGGGAGGCTATGGTCAATGTGCCCGCCGCACTTCGCACGTCACCAATGATGCCCTGCAAATTCACATTGACCTGGCGCAAGGCACGCATCATCTGCCCCATTTCGTCACTGCGGCTTGCATTGATCTGTTGCGACAAATCGCAACCCGCCATGGACAAAGTGGCTCGTGCCGCCGATTTCAGTGGTGTGATGAGCGAGGACTGGAGATGCCACCAGAATGCCAGCGTGGCCAAAATGGCAAGCACTGACGCTGCCGCCTCGATATTGCCCAGCCAACTGTTGTGATTGGGCTCAGCGAACCATTCCGTCGCCCCCAGTACCCCCAGCACAGCGACCTGCAGCACCGAAAAAAGGGCAGTTCTCACTGCCAGTGGTATGCGCATTACCGCAGTCAAGCGGCCCAGAAATCCAGTTTTGACCACATCACCCTGGCGAATGGTGATGTTGCCTTGCCGCCCCTCCTGCATACTCTTGTAAAGCTGTGCCGCAGCGCTGACCTGTTCGCGGCTGGGTTTGACCCGTACCGACATGTAGCCCACGGCGTTGCTGCCATTCATGATAGGAATCACGTTGGCCTGCACCCAGTAGTAATCTCCATTTTTCCGGCGGTTTTTGACCATCGCTGTCCAGGGGCGGCCAGAGCGGATGGTGGACCACAAGTCGGCAAAGGCCTGCGCCGGCATGTCAGGGTGGCGCAAAATATTTTGCGGTGCGCCAATCAACTCCTCTTCGGTATACCCGCTGACCTCGACAAAGTAGGGGTTGGCATAGGTGATGTTGCCCTGCAAATCGGTGGTCGAGACAATTGTCAAACCCTCCTTGAGGGGATATTCGATGCCGGTGACCGGTGTATTCATTCGCATGGCGTAGTCACTTTCTGAAAGTAGGGGTAGAAACCATTTTTGCCACGAGTGTGGGAGTTTCTTGGGATTGGCAATTCGTAACTATCTGTTAATGGCTCTCATTTTGCTGGACTTGATATAAATCAACCAGTCAGAATTTACTGATTTTTGCGTGAGGAAAGGATGAGTGTTTGTAGTCATGCAAGAGTGGGTTTATAGGGAAATTCCTACCACTCTTGGGCCAGCAAGTCACCGGTCTGAAACTGCCCAGCTCATCGGGTAGTCGGTTGGCGTAAAACCCGATTACGATGCAGCCTCTTCTTGGTACTTCAAAAGTCCATACGCCAACTTGATCCAGAAAAGGATGCCCAATGAAACCGTCAAAACGAGATGGCCAGGACGCGGTGATACACAACTTTGAAATCATCGGTGAAGCCAGCCACAACATCGAGTCTCATTACCCCGAGTTCGCAGCTGCGCATCCTGAATTGCCCTTTGCGTTTGCTTATCAGATGCGCAATGCGGTCGCACATGAGTATTTCAAGGTGGACTTGGAGATCGTCTGGAAGACCGTTCAGAACGATCTTGCTTGGCTGTACGAGCAGGTCAGGCTGGCACTTCAATGCCTGCCTCTCGAAGACCCTAAGCCAGCGAAACCTTAGTCCCTACCGCCATC
>VIKI01000278.1 GCA_008080595.1 Comamonadaceae bacterium | reverse complement strand
CACCCCTTTGCGCACCATGTGATCTGCGGCGCGTAACTGACCCGCCCCCACCAAGCGCCCGACCATGATTTCGCAAGCCCAGCCAATCGACAGGCTGATCAGCAAGACAAACTTGAGCGTTTGCAGCGTGTAGGAATGGGTGGCCAGCGCCGCCACACCCAGCCGCGCGGTGGCCGACAGCGACACCATGAAGGCCATGCGGTACATCAGCTCAATCGCCGCCCCTGGCAAGCCAATCTGCAGCATGGGCCACAAGCTGCGCGGCGATACCCGCCACCAATGGAATGCCCGGGGTCGCAAACCCATGCGGGCTCGCCACAAAGCCAAATGCAGACCCAGCCCGATGCAGCGGCTGACCAACCAGGCCACGGCGTAGCCGTTGAGCCCCCAGCCGTCCCAATGGCCCCAGCCGCGCATGAACAGCACCGCCAGCGATCCAGAAGGATTCGCGGGCATGCAAATGCGCCCGCAAAATGGCCGCCATGCTCAGGTTGTAGGCCTCCAGCAGCATGGACGGAGCCAACAGCGCCATGTAGAGCGAGGCTGCGGGCCACAACTCTTCGGGCGCGTTCAGCACGTCCAGCGTCCAGCGGTCGCCCAGCAGCAGCCACAGCGCCACGGCAGCCCCCGCCCAGGTGCTGGCACCGAGCACGGTAAAGGCGGTGTCACGCGCCTGCCCGGTTTGCCCAGCCCCCAGGCTTTGGGTGACCAGAATGCCCGCGCCAATGGCCAGCACCCGAAACGCCACAAACAGGGTTTCCAGCACCTGCTGGGTCAACCCAAAGGTGCTTGCCGCCGAATCCGAGGTGTGGGAGGCCAAATACAGCCCGGCCATGGCCACACTGATGCCCAGCACAAACTCGCCCACGATGGGTACGGCGATTTTGTTCAGGCTGGGGCGTGCCAGTACGGCGCTTGAGTTCATTTCAAGCGTGCAAACAGTCCCGTCCACGCAGGCATGGTCACCTGATCCTGGGCCAGCTTTGCCCCGGCCAAGCCGCTGCCGGTCAGTTCTTTCTCAACCTGCAGATGCGCTGGAATCGGCCATTGAACCGTGTGCTCGCTGAAATTGAAGACACACAGAACCCGTTCACTGTCACTGGCGCGGACGTAGGCCAGCACCTGCGGATCGCAAGGCAACAGGGTCATGTCGCCATTCACCAAAGCTGGCTGGGTCTTGCGCCAGTGCAGCAGGGTGCGGTAGAAGTTGAGCAAGGAGTCCGCCTGCAACTGCTGGACATCGACCGCCAGAGGCCGGTAGGGTTCATAGACGGGCAGCCAGGCCGGTGCGTGCGGCACTGGGGCGCGGGAGAAGCCCAGGTCTTTCGCCGCGTACCGCCACGGCATCGGCACCCGGCAGCCATCACGGCCCTTGAATTTGGGCCACATGGTGATGCCATAGGGGTCTTTCAGGTCTTCAAAGGCCAGCTCGGCTTCTGGAAGCCCAAGCTCATCGCCCTGGTAGATGCAGGTTGAGCCGCGCAGGCTCATTTGCATGGCGGCGGCCAGGCGCAAAAACGCCGGGTTGGCATCCACCCCGCCCCAGCGGGTGGCCCAGCGCACCACATCGTGGTTGGACAAGGCCCAGCACGGCCAGCCGCCTTGAGCCAAGGCTTCAAAGCGCTGGATCACGCCGTGCAGAAAGTCAGGCGCGTACCGGGTGCCCAGCAGGTCAAAGCAATACGCCATGTGCAGCTTGTCTTCACCCTGGGTGTATTCGGCCACCCGGGCCAAGCCGTCATCGTCACCAATCTCCCCCACCATGGTGGTGTCTGGGTATTGATCCAGCAGGGCGGGGTCTTCGCCGGTGGGTTTGCCGCGCCCTGGGTTGTTGCGCAGCTGCTGGTCGTGAAAGTAGAAGTTCACCGTGTCGAGCCGGTAACCGTCCACACCCAGGTCAAGCCAGAACTTGACGGCATCCAGCATGGCCGCTTGCACCTGTGGGTTGTGAAAATTCAGATCCGGCTGGCTGCTCAGAAAGTTGTGCATGAAATACTGGTTGCGCTGTGCACTCCATTGCCAGGCACTGCCGCCAAAAATGCTCAGCCAGTTGTTGGGTGGCGTGCCATCCATCTGGGCATCGGCCCAGATGAACCAGTCGGCCTTGGGGTTGTCGCGGCTGGCCTGGCTCTCCACAAACCAGGGGTGCTGGTCTGAGCAGTGAGACAGCACCTGGTCAATCATCACCTTCAGGCCCAGTTGGTGGGCGCGGGCAACCAGTGCCTTGAAGTCGGCCATGCTGCCGAACATGGGATCGACATCGCAGTAGTCGCTCACGTCATAGCCAAAATCTTTCATCGGGCTTTTGAAGAAAGGCGACAGCCAGATGCCGTCCACCCCCAGGCTGGCCACGTAGTCCAGCTTCTCGGTGATGCCCGCCAGGTCGCCAATGCCGTCGCCGTTGCTGTCGACAAAGCTGCGTGGGTAAATCTGGTAAATCACCCCGCCCCGCCACCAGCGGTTGTTGGGGGCTTTGGTTTTTTGAGTGTGCATGTTTCAGGAATTCGTTAATTCGTTGCGCTTGCGGTGCGCATCAGGGATTGAAGCAACAAGGCGCTGGCTTTGGGCACTCTGCGCTGGGTGGCGTAGTCCACATGGACGATGCCAAAGCGTTGGGTGTAGCCATGCGCCCATTCAAAATTGTCCAGCAGGCTCCAGACGTAGTAGCCACGAATGTCATGGCCTTGCTGGCGCAGTTGCTGGACTTGCGCCAGGTGGCTGCGCAGGTAATCGCAGCGCATGCGGTCATCGCAGCTCCCCTCGCTGAGCCCGGTGTTGTCTGCCACCCCGTTTTCGGTGATCCAGATCGGTGGCAAGGACCACTGGCTTTTGAGCCGCTCAACAACACGGGAAAGACCTTCGGGATAGATTTCCCAGCCAATGTCGGTCAAGGGATAGGCCTGACCGATCGGGGGCACAAAGGTGTAGCCGCGCTCGGCATCTTCGGCCGTCTTTGGCGCGGTGGCAATGGATCGGGTGTAGTAGTTCAGGCCGATAAAGTCCAGCGGCTGGGCACAGATGCCCAGATCACCAGGCTGGCGAATCGCCTCAGCACCCTTGATTTGCTGCAAGAGTGGGGCCGGCCAGTCGCGCCCGACCAGCGGGCTGAAGAAACAGTCGTTGCGTTCGATCTCGGCCATGCGGGCTGCGGCCTCATCTTCCGGCGAGGCACTGGCGGCATCACACAACTCGGGGTTCAGCACAATACCCAGAGAGGTGCTGGGGTTGACGGCACGCCAGGCCTTGATCGCCAAACCATGGGCCAGCATCAGGTGGTGCGCCGCAACCAGGGCATCGCTGCGGTTACGGCCACCCGGGGCGAAGACGGCGCGGTCATAGCCCAAGTAGGCGCTGCACCAGGGCTCATTCAGGGTGGCGACACGGGGCAGGCGATCCCCCAACTCTTTGGCGATCAGCTGCGCGTAGTCGGCAAAGCGGTAAGCGGTGTCACGGTTAAGCCAGCCGCCTGGCAGGTGATCCGGCAAATCCCAGTGAAACAGGGTGGCGTTGGGGGTGATGTCGTGCTGCGCCAGCTCATCGAGCAGGCGTTTGTAGAAATCCAGCCCGGCGGCGTTGGGGCGGTTCTGGGCATCCATGACCCGTGGCCAGGAGATCGAAAACCGGTAGTGGCGAAACCCCAGTTCGGCCATCAGGGCCACATCTTCCCGATAGCGCAGCACATGCTCACAGGCGGTGCGGCCATCGCTGGCATCCTTGATGCGTCCGGGCTGCTGGCAGAAGCTGTCCCAGATGCTGGGCACCTTGCCATCGCTGTCGGCGGCCCCCTCGATCTGGAAGGACGAGGTGGCGCAGCCCAATTCAAAAGGGTGCTTGGAAAATGATGTTTGAAAGGCTTGCATCGTGATGTGACAGAAAGGAAAGGGGGCGTGGACGGTATTCAGCCGCCCTTGACAGACCCAGTGAGAAGGCCGCGAACAAAGAAGCGTTGCAGGGCAAAAAATACCGCCACAGGCACGGCGATGGACACAAACGCGCTGGCCGTCAAAATCTCCCAGCTCTCACCGCGTGAGCCCAGCAGGTCATTGAGCTTGATGGTCAGCACCACCTGATCCGGGGCTTTGCCCAGGAACACCAGGGCAATCAAGAAGTCATTCCAGACCCACAGGAACTGAAAAATCGCAAAGCTTGCCAGCGCAGGAAAAGACAAGGGCAACACAATGCTGCTGAAAATCTGGAAGTGCGAGGCCCCATCCATGCGGGCACTTTCAATGACTTCGCGGGGCAAGGCGGCAATGTAGTTGCGCAGCAGGTAAATCGCCAGCGGCAGCCCAAAGGCGGTGTGTGCCAGCCAGACCCCCAGGTACGACTTGGACTCCATCCCCAGGGTTTCACCCAACTGGTTGTACAGGCGCAGCAAGGGAATCAGCGACATTTGCAGCGGCACCACCAGCAGGCCAACCACCAGGATGAACAGCCATTTGCGGCCGGGGAACTCCATCCAGCTGAAGGCGTAGGCGGCAAACGCGGCAATCAGAATGGGGATGAAGGTGGCCGGAATCGTGACCTTGAAGGTGTTTAAAAACGCTTGGCCAACGCCTTCGGAGGCAACCACCCGCTGGTAGTTGCTGGTGTTGAACGACGGGGGTTTCTCTGCCACAAAGAAAATCCGCACCCCGCGTTCCTTGTCATAGGGCTGGGTCAAGACCAGGCGGTAAGCACTGTCGGCATGGACGGTGAGTGTGCCATCGGGTTTGCCGTCTTGTTCGTCAAAAATCTGACCATCAGGAATCTCGATGGTTTTGTCAATGTCAAACGCGCTGGCGTTGGAGGAGCTGAGTGAAAACGCCTTCAACCGAACGGAGGCGTTTTCACCAAACAGC
>VIKI01000032.1 GCA_008080595.1 Comamonadaceae bacterium | reverse complement strand
ACACTGGTGAAAGACTTAGAAAGTGAACCACTAGCCGGAATATAAGCATTGATGGTTCCGGTAAACCCCTGAGGTACACGGCAAGTGAATGCACCATCTGCCAAGGTCGTGTTGCAATATCCTGAAAAACCAGGATTGCTTATTGTCCCTGGAGCAGACCAGTTTACTTGCACACCACTGAGCGCATTGCCACTGGCATCTTTGACAAAACCTGAGATGGTACGAGCCAACGCAGCGCCTGAAATCACTACACCGGTTTCATCAATTGTCACATTGGTACGAGACAACGATGCAAACGCAAAAGACTGACCTGTACCTTGATTTGCACTTAAATATCCAGTGAACCCCTGCGGTACATGGCAAGTGAATGCACCATCTGCCAAGGTCGTGTTGCAAAATCCTGAAAAACCAGTATTGCTTATTGTCCCTGGAGCAGACCAATTTATTTGTACACCACTGAGCACATTGCCACTGGCATCTTTGACCAATCCTGAGATGGTACGAGCCAGCGCAACGCCAGAAATTACCGCACCGGATTCATCTATTGTCAGATTGGTACGAGACAACGATGCAAACGCAAAAGACTGACCTGTACCTGAATATGCACTCACAGAACCTGTGAAACCCTGTGGCACATGGCAAGTAAATGCACCATCTGCCAAGGTGGTATTGCAGTTAGATGAAAAACTACCACTGACTGTTGTCGTTGGAGCAAACCAGTTGACGTAGACACCGCTGAGCAAATTGCCACTGGCATCTTTCACAAAACCTGAGCCAGATTCGTCAGCAACTAAATTGGCACGGTAGATTTGCTCGAATGCAAAGCCCGTCTGATTCCCAAGAATCCAAACCTGACCTGATGGCACATCGCAACTGAAATTGCCTGTTGTATCCGTAACGCCACATTGCCCTGACGTGTATGAGCCATTGCTCTGACTTTGCCAGTTAATACTCACCCCGCTTAATGGGTTTCCGCTGGCATCTTTTACAGCGCCAGTCACATTATGTGCAATAACACCCTGAATGCTTGCACCCACTTCTGGACCTGACAAGTTATATCTGGTTATCGATGAAAACACATAACCGAGCTGTGATGCCATTATTTTGATTTGGCCGGAATTTGGCACATTGCAGCTATAACTTCCATCTGCCCCGGTTGATGATGTGCAAAGGCTTGCAGTCGCAGAATTATTTACAGAAAATTCGACGCGCACACCTGCTTGTGCAACCCCATTGACACTGACCGTACCAGCAACTGTCACGTTACCTACAGCAATAATTTGACCCGTCAAATCAGCTACAACACTGGTGAAAGACTTAGAAAACACTGGTGAAAGACTTAGAAAGTGAACCACTAGCCGGAATATAAGCATTGATGGTTCCTGTAAATCCCTGAGGTACACGGCAAGTGAATGCCCCATCAGTCAAGGTGGTATTGCAATATGTTGAATAACTGGCACTGCTTGATGTCCATGGAAGATACCAGCTAACTTGCACACCACTGAGCACATTTCCACTGGCATCTTTGACAAACCCTGAGATGGTACGAGCCAACGCAACGCCCGAAATAACCACACCGGCTTCATCAGTTGTGAAATTGGTACGTGACAACGGCGCAAAAACAAATGACTGATTTGTACTCTGATATGCACTTACAGAACCTGTGAAACCCTGTGGCACATGGCAAGTGAATGCACCATCTGCCAAGGTTGTGTTGCAAGAACCGTTGTAACTGGATCCTGCAACTGTTAAGTTAATTATGGTTGACCAACTGACACTTACGCCGCTGAGTAAATTACCAGCATCATCTTTCACGAAACCAGAGACGGTACGTGCCAATGCAACTCCCTGGATATTTGCACCGGTTTCAGCAGTAGCTACATTATTTCGGTACAGCGTGGAAAATGCAAAGCCAGCTTTTGTTGCAGAGATATTTGTTTGACCTGTGTCTGGCACTGGACAGGTATAGACTCCGTCGCTCCCTGTTGCATTGGTACAAAGAACAGGAGTCCCTCCGGTTGTTGCAACTACTGAAACCCCCGCTTGAGGAACCCCATCAACGTTGACAATGCCTGAAATATTTACGACTGCAGCCCAAGCAGTAGATAGGAACAGGCTGACAAAGAAAACAAAAACAGACAAGGTGATTTTTTTCATGACACTCCCTTTCGTTCTAGTGCGACAGTTACTTAACAGCGCTAACTATTCTACAACTTGAAAAGCTCAGAAATCCTAGCTCTCCACCTGCGCTCCCTCCGTATTTTTGGACATCGTCCTGAATACCCATACACGTGCAAAGAAAAAATTGACAAATGGCATCGTCATTTCAACACTCAGCTTGCAGACTGTTTCGTTAAATCCCAAACCAGTGAGAGTACTGAGCAACAAAGTAGAAATTAGTGTTGCACCACCCCATAAAGCAGCATAGCGCCAACTTGATCGTAGCCAACCATCTAATTTAGCCGTTTGATCAAATGTCCATAAGAAATTTCCTGTGTACGCAGCTACAGCTCCAGAAAACCGTGCAAGCACGTTTGCAGATACCAAGTCAAGGCCCATGGCCCGGGCTAATGTAAAGATGCCAACATCGACTCCCAGAGCGAAAACTCCCACTGTTCCATATTTGAAAAATTGCTTAATGATCTTAGTGTTCATTATTTTTTCTCTTGTTCTTGCCGCAATCGGATTGCCCATTTATCATTTACATACTCCCGCATCAGTCGATTTTGAGACAACTCTGCCTGCGCGGTTTGTCCGCTCGCCACCTCCAGTTGACTCTGAATGTAAAGTGACTCGGCTACCCAATAACCATAAAAATTTGCTGTAAGTTGGCGGTAGCGTAACAAAGCATCGTCACGCTTGCCAGCCAATTCATAAGCTTTTGCCGACCAGAATAATGCCTCTTCCTTTTTGGCTTGGCTTTTCCTCACATTGAAGGCATGGTCAAATTCAAGGGCCGCGTCAGAATGGCGATTTACTCTCATCAAATTCCATGCTTCGGTATATATACGTTCTGGGTTTTGGATATGAAACCAGAAAGCTACTCCAATTAGTACTACTGGCCAAACAATCTCTAGCCAATGGCTTGGCCACAAAGTGGCTTTGCCGGCTATTTTGTATTGCTGTTTTTCTAGTTTCACGTCGAGGAACACCGCTACAAACAGTATTAACAGAGCAATCGCAGTAGCTACCATTCCGGCAATGCCAACGTTAGTATGTCCATATTCCAGCACGACATTTGGTTCATCAGGAACCACTAACATGAATCCAGGACCAGCCAAATACACCTTACCTTTTGTCATGAGTTGCCAGCGCGGATGCCAAGCCATGCGCACCAAATGAGCAGTACCGACAGCATCGGTACGCCATCTCAAACTGTGACGCTCCATTTGAAATTCGTGAATGCGTGCATTTGCTTGGGCAGCATCAATCTGAGTCAATGCACCATCATGAAAAACTGGCAACTCAGTATCAAACCGTTGTCTAGAGCGAAACCACTGAAAACTGGTTTCCATCCATCCTTGTAGAGGAAAAATCTTGAGTGGTTGCTTAGCAATATCAACCAAATCAACCAAATGACTATTGAAGTTGGATAACTTGAAAACGGAGAATGGTGGTGTACTAGCTATTTCAACAAATAACCTATTGCCCGACATTGCTTTATAAGTTTCTTCATTACGAATCAGCACTTCATTCGCATAGAGAAAATTCATGTGCTTGGCGGCCATATCTGTGTCCAAACTACCACTTGGAAAACGGGCCAAAGGTGAAGATGGATAACGAGATACTTCACTTTGCAGTTGATAAATCGCAGGGCCAACTGGGGCTGACTCCATGTACAGCCCTTCTAGAACAGGTCTTCCACCTAAAAACATGGGTAACGACTCAAGAGCACGAGTCGAGCCAATGTCATTGTTAGCTGGGTCATGCTCAAATGTCAGGCGCGGACTGTCGAGTTTGCCAGACAAAACCGGGAACAACTGACTTAGTCGATGCCATTGCGGCTTGGCTTCCAATCCGCTGTGATTCCACAATCCCCAGTCGGGTGACGCCGCCACTTGCATGCTGATCCAAGCAGCAAATGCCAATGCCATTGCAGTGCTCAATAGATGCGCCCCCCAACGTGATATGAGAGGTAAAGCTGATGCAATTCGCTCCAGCAAAATACCCCAAGTCCACCCGCACGCCAAACCACCAAATAACCAGACAAACGGGAAAAAACGAATATTTGCAACTCCAATGCTACTGCCCGCCAAATATCCAGCACCGGCAAGCAGAGCAGCACAGGCCATAAACACCGCGTGACGTTGAGTGTGAATGCTCTTCGGTAAATTCGGCAACCACCCCCTCAGAACTGGTGTTATTTTTATCAATAGCGCAACCAAAATCGCTAATAATCCAGCAGCCAAAACCGGCTGCATTGACTTAGGCAAAAGGTCTTGCCAAGTTGAAATTTCAAACAAAGCATCATTAGGGATAGTCAGAGCGTGCATCTGCAGCATTGGCCACAACCAACCTGCGAGTAAAAAAAATGCAAGCCCATGGCCCAACAGCAATAAGCGCAAGTTACGTAAAAAAAACTGTCGCTCAAACAAAAACGCAGAGGTAGCAAAGCCTGTAATCAACAGTGCAAAACCATGAGAAAACCCAGTGGCAGCCTCCAGCATGGCTGCGAGCCACCAGTACCGTCCTGTGGTCATCGTCTTTTGCCATGCAAACAATGTTAATACAGAAAAAAGCATGCCATAGCTGTACGCAAATTCACCGGCCAAAGTGGACAACAAATTGCCACCCCAAATAGAGTTTTGCTCATGCAGCAAAAAAGCCAAAGTGGCTAATACACCCCATATAGACACTGATCGAGATATCCGAAGCAAATATACGCTTCCCACCCAAATAGTGCCTGGGAGCAGCATTGCAGCAGCAAACATGCCAAGTTTCATTGCAGGAGCAAAGGGCAATACCGTTGCCAAACCAGCTATAAAGATAAAAGAGAGTGGGAAATAATAAGATAGAAATGGAAAACCTGCGAAAACTTCTGGCATCCAAGCCGTTATGTTTCCTTTAGGTAACAGCTGATTTGAATAAGTCCATACATAAAGCAGATGTGATGCAGCATCCCCCCCTGTAGGCAGGTTGTTTGATAATAAAAACTGAATACCGAGAACAGAGGCGATTACTCCAGCGCCAGCAACAATCACAACACAATCGAGTAGGCGCAAAACAAATACGCCTGAGACAACATTCTTGACGTTCAATGACAAGTTCAACATGACTTCAATTGCTATCAGATACAAACTACCGCGAAATAAGTCGACGTGAATACTTTGTAAAACCTACCAGTACACAAAGTCCACCAAGTCCTGCAAGCACAGTAGCGACCAACATCAGATATTGACGCATCCAAACCACCCATTCAGGCATCTGTTCTTGACCACGCATCACTCCGTCGCGCACGATCTGCAGACTTAAATCACCAGAATCGTATTCATGAACTAACCAAGCACCACTTTGACCGCTTCCGGTATTTAACATCATTGAATTGCCCGTTGTCCAATTGTGAATAATTGGATCTTGTGGTGAGGTTTCTGTATCAGATAAAGACTTAGCAAGAGCAGAAATTCCTTCATATGGGACAACAACAGCATACGTTGTTTTGATTCTTTCCAAAGATTCACCACTCTTTGTAACATGGAGCTCATTGCCATTACGTCGAGTGGGTAAGTATTGTTGCAACATTCTTGGCATTTGATGCCACGCTAATTGAGCAATACGACTTCCCGCCTGATCATAAAATAATATCAAAAGCGGGTCAACACGCCCGAGCCCATAGCCTGGAGAAGGCATTAAACGTTGACCCTTGATGTTTTTTCCAGGCGGAAAATATGAGAAATTACCTTCTTTAAACTGCACTTGACTCCATTTCAAGGTTGAATTGAGCGTCCACGCAGAAAGTCGATATGCAGAGTCAGAACCAGTATTGGAGATCAGTATTAAATCATCCGAAAAGCTAATGGAAAATCCAATCGATCCTGCAACAGCAGGCAAATGGGTTACAAAGCAAAAAGATGAAAAGAAAATAAATTTCAAGAGCGTTTTAGCTAAGTAATGCTTGAACTGCAACTTCATGACAATATACATATTTTCATTGGGTTGAATATTGAACGCTTAACTGAACCAATAATTTAGGCAAAACAAAGGGGGCTCAAGGCCCCCCGTATTCAAAACAAGTGAGAAGATTTGTCAGCAAATCAACTTGTTAACTGACCCGCTAAACTTATTGTTTACAAGGTGTTAAAGTAGCCGCTCCAGCTGCAGGTGGAGCTCCAAACGGATCACAAGTCAAAGCAGAAGCAAACGAAACGCTGGTTTTACCTGTAAGCAAAGTTGCCGGAGCCACTGAGACCGTGGCACCACCTCCGTCAACATTCAATACAGAACTTACGCAACTTCCAGCACTGGGAACATTAGTCATGTAACCAATGGCCGAACCTACCTTGATCTCACAAATGCCTGAGAACACTACCGCAACAGTCGTTGTAGTGGTAGTTGCAACAGCCGTGGTCGTCGTCGCAGCCGCTGTCGTTGTCGTCGTTGCAGCCGCTGTTGTCGTCGTCGTCGCAGCGTCGCAGCCGCTGTTGTTGTCGTCGCAGCCGCTGTTGTTGTCGTCGCAGCCGCTGTTGTCGTCGTCGCAGCCGCTGTTGTCGTCGTCGCAGCTCCCGTCGTAGTGGTAGGTGCTACAGTGGTCGTAGTTGTCGCTTGCGTTGTTCCAACCTGGCAAGTTGGGACACTTCCTGCGGCAGGAGGCGGTGACAATGGATCACAAATTGGCAATACAACAGGTGCAGGATTCGGAACAACTACTGGCTTGATAACCACATTAGGCTTCTCAGCAACAACCTCTGTAACTTTTGCGGTTACAGCGGCAGCGGCACCAACTGTGTCACCAGCAGCAACCTTTGTGGTAACCGTTTGAGCCAACGCTGTTATTGCGGCAGCAGAATTGGCTGTAGTAGCGGTTGCAGCTGTAGTTGTTAGATTGCCACTAACAAATGCTGTTGTAAATGCGCCTTCAGTGCTCGTTTGAGCTGCCAGTGAAGCGGAAACACCACCACCAGGTGCTTTCATCAGTACTTCTGCGCTTGTCGTGGCTACATTTTGCGTCAATTTGGCCAAGTTTGAGGATGCAGCCGCAGCAACAAGTGTCGGATCTAATCCAGCGACTCCAACTACAGTTGCCGCAGCTGTTGGATTTGTCTTCACATTACTTACAGTATTTGACAAGGATTGCGAAACCAATGTCGTTGTTGAAGCAGCGTTTGTACTTGATGTCAAATCAACAGGAGTTGTTGTACCGCTAACAGCTTTTGCTACACCAGCCACAGCTGAGCTAAACAAAGCATTAGTCTGACTTGAAGTAGCAAGCTGACCTGTTGCAGCTGCTGCCACATTGTTAGCTGCTTGAATAAGAAGCACCTGAACAGCCACGGTTGTTTGCGCCAGCTTGGGATTAGTTGTTGCAGCAGCAACCGGATCTGTGTTCAACACATCAGTGCTACCCAGACCTAAATTTGTAGCCACTGTAGCAGCAGCTGTAGCAGAACTGGTTGTCTTGCCTGAAGCTTTATCGGTTTCGATAATCGACTGAACCAAAGTTGTTAGCGGCGTAATTTGCTTAGCACCAGCCGGTGCTTTCAACTCACCGACAAAAGCTTGTCCTGTTGAAATGTCTGTACCGCCACTTGCACAAATCGTAAAGCCATTAAATGTTGCAGGAAGCGTGAAATCCCCAGTTGCATTGGTCAGGACACCTGTGTCCGTTTCACAGCTACCATTACTATCTTTGTCAGCAAAAAGCTTTGCGCCTTGCACATAACCATCCACCACTTTGCCCGTTAACCCAGCAACAGCTGGCACAGCACTGTCATTTGAATATCCACCACCGCAGCCTGCAAAACCAACAGCGACCATCGTCACTGCGATCGCAATCGCTGACATTTTTACTGACTGATGCTTAGGATAATTTAATGTCTTCATAGTAATAAGCCCCTCTGAAAATATGATGGTGAAAGATGCTAGCGCACTAAGATTCTCTAAGGCATATTAGCACAATCAGTGGCCTGATTAGCCATGAAGTTCAATCACACCCCGAATCAAGCGCTGGCCTTGATGAACTGTTGTTCGTGACATGCCTGTCGCCCGCGCTACCAGGGAAACCCCGCTGCGACCTAAGGCCTGAGCTTCTGTGGACGCCCATAGCCGACGGGTTTGTTCGTCAAAGAGTAGGGCCAGCAAATCATGCTTCTCGCTTACCAAATGTTCGGCTGTTGCATCCATTTCAAGATAGCACAGCGGAAATCCAGAGTTATGGTCAGACCCTTAAAGCCCCAAAGCAGCGATTCCGGCACGCGCAATTTCTGCGTCTTCAGCCGACTTCACACCACTGACACCCACAGCACCCAGGCAGGAACCATCCTTCATGATCGGCACCCCCCCTTCAAGCATGCCTGATATCGCTGGTGCGCTCAAAAAAGAACTGCGCCCACCATTGATCACCTCTTCATACACTTTGCTCTCGCGCCGCCCCAACGCCGCAGTATGAGCTTTCGCTGGGGCAATGTGGGCTGAAATGGCAGCAGCACCATCAAGCCGTTGCAACCACAGCAAATGTCCACCATCATCCACCACGGCAATCGTCACTGCCCAGTTGTTCTGTGTAGCATGACGCTCAGCGGCTTGAGCCACGGCTTTCACATCCGAGAGTTGAAGCATGGGTTTACTTTGCATATTGAGTCGCCTTGGGTCAGATGAGAAGAAGAATAAGAGCCTAGCTTACCGCGTTGTACCCTTGCCATTTCAACCAATCCAGTCACAAGTATCCTCATAAAAAGTAGGCGCTGGGTACAACTAATTTCTTGAAAATGACGACCTCACCCTAAAATGTCAGTCAGATTCGTCTTTCCACTCTAAAGGAGTTCAACAATGACCCATCGAATTCAATCCATCGAGACTGGCTACGGTTACAGTGCCACAACACAAGAACGCAACAAGGTATTGCGCAACACCTATTGGCTGCTGGCCTTGAGCCTGGTGCCTACGGTACTGGGGGCTTGGCTGGGTGTCGCCACGGGTATCACCCAATCCTTGGGCGGTGGCTTGGGAATGATCGTATTTTTGGCTGGCGCATTTGGTTTCATGTATGCCATCGAAAAAACCAAAAACTCAGCGGCTGGTGTCCCGGTGCTATTGGGCTTCACCTTTTTCATGGGGCTGATGCTCTCGCGCATGATTGCCATGGTGCTGGGTTTCAAAAATGGCCCCGACTTGATCATGACCGCTTT
Organism: Comamonadaceae bacterium; assembly: GCA_008080595.1. Classification (GTDB taxonomy): domain Bacteria; phylum Pseudomonadota; class Gammaproteobacteria; order Burkholderiales; family Burkholderiaceae_C; genus Rhodoferax. Next base: position 13,058 of record VIKI01000032.1, on the reverse strand, counting down.
TGGCGGTACAGCGGGTGTGTTTTTTGTCATGGCCAGCCTCTCCAGCGTGATCAAGCGCGACCTCACCGGCATGGGCAAATGGCTGTTTGTGGGCGCTTTGGCCATCATGGTCGGCGGCATCATCAACGTGTTTGTGGGTTCCACCGCTGGCATGATGGTTATTTCGGTCATGGCCATCGGCGTATTCAGCGCCTACATGCTCTATGACCTGAAGCAAATTGTGGACGGCGGCGAAACCAATTACATCAGCGCCACGCTGGCTTTGTACCTGGACATCATCAACGTGTTCCAAAGTTTGCTGGCTCTGTTGGGTATCATGGGCGGCGAACGCGATTAAGCAACTCTGCCAGCCACTTGAAAAAAGGCCTTTTGAGGCCTTTTTTCTTGCCTTAAACGTTGACCTCAAGCCATGTTTAAGGCTCATAATTTAAGTCACTTTTATCTTTGAATCTTTGCACACCATGTCCAAACACCTGCTGATTGTTTTCACAGCCCTGCTGCTGTCAGCATGTGACTTGCTGGGCTTGGGGCCAGACCCCAAAATTGCCCAAAAAGAAGCCGAAGCCAAAGCCATTGGTGGCGCTTGCCGCCATGGCTTGCGAAGCATTGAAGATTGCTACACATTGAACAAAGGCATCAACAAAGCCGCTATTTTTGACGGCTGGCGTGAAATGGATGCCTACATGCGCGAAAACAAAATTGAAGGGGCCAAGGCCGAAATCGTGCCGCCACCGCCGCCAGCACCCGCACCAGCGGTGGTCGAAGAAATCATTTCTGAGCCCAAGCCAAAATCAAAACCCAAGGCTGCCGCCCACTGAGCAGCCTACTTGCCCCCGGCGTATTCAAAGACCGCCATGCTTTCCACATGAGCCGTGTGGGGAAACATATTGACCACACCAGCAGCGGTACAGCGGTAGCCCGCTTGATGCACCAACAAACCAGCATCTCTGGCCAAAGTAGACGGATTGCAACTCACATACACAATGCGTTTGGGCGGCTGCCAAAGCTGCGCACCCGGGGTGACAGGCACATCGGGTGAACCCAGTTTTTGCTGATGCAAATCAGCCAGGGCGCGCGCCAGTGCAAACGCACCCTCCCGCGGCGGATCGACCAGCCACTTGTCTGAGACACCGTCTTGAATCAACACCTCGGGTGTCATTTCAAATAAATTTCTTGCTACAAATTCAGTAGCTGCTAGCGCTTTATTAATGGGCGCTAGAGCCTGATTTTTTACATAATTCTCACGAGACCTGGCCACCAACGTCTCGCTGCCCTCAATGCCCAACACCTCCCCGGCCTGTGTCGCAATCGGCAAGGTAAAGTTGCCCAAGCCACAAAACCAGTCGATCACACGCTCATGTTTTTGTGCATCCAGCAGACGCAAAGCGCGTGACACCAGCACCCGGTTGATCTGCGGATTCACCTGGGTAAAGTCAGTGGGTTTGAACGGCATGGTGATGCCAAACTCGGGCAAGGCATAGCTCAACAGCTCTCCCCCCTCATCAAGCAACTTCACTGTTTCTGGCCCTTTGGCTTGCAACCACCACTGCACCCCCGCATTGTCCTGGGCAAAGCCACGCAATTTGGCCAAATCACCTTGGCTCAGTGGCTCAAGATGCCGCAACACCAAGGCCGTCACATGATCACCACAAGCCAGCTCAATTTGGGGGCAAGTCTCCGCCGCATCCAGCGAAGCAATCAACGCACGCAGAGGCATCAGCATGGCACTCACATGCGGCGGCAGCACCGGACAGACCTGCATGTCGGCCACATAACGGCTTTTACGCTCATGAAATCCGATTAAAACCGTGTCTTTTTTGCGCACAAAACGCACCGACAAACGCGCCCGGTAGCGATAGCCCCAGCCAGGTCCTTCGATGGGGCGCAAAACCATTTCCGGTTTGACCTTGCCCAAATGCCACAAGTTGTCTTCCAGCGCCCGCTGCTTGACAGCAATCTGGGCACTCGGGTGCAGATGTTGCATTTTGCAACCACCACATGCCCCGGTATGCAAACCAAAATGCGGGCAAAGCGGCTCTACCCTCTGGGAAGATGTTCGATGCACCTGGGTCAGCGTCCCCTGCTCCCAATTGTTTTTGGTGCGGTTGATGTTGGCGCTGACGTATTCAAAGGGCAGCGCCCCGTCAATGAACACCACCTTGCCATCAGCCTTGTGGGCCACACCTTGCGCATCCAGATCCAGCGATTCCACATGCAGCCAATGCGCAGGCACAGCAGATGCCGCAGCGGTCTTGTCTAAAGATTCAGTCATGAGTTCATTACCAAGAAAAAACCCGGCTGAACAGCCGGGTGGGCCCAAACCGCTTCAGCGGGCTGGCAAATGTTTTGCAGGATCCACGGGCTTGCCTTGGCGGCGCACCTCAAAGTGCAACTTGACACGGTCGGCATCACTGTTGCCCATTTCGGCAATTTTTTGCCCCTTCAACACCGACTGATCTTCTTTCACCAACAAGGCTTGGTTGTGGGCATAGGCGGTCAAAAACACGTTGTCATGTTTGAGAATGATCAGGTTGCCATAACCCCGCAAGCCTGCACCCACGTACACCACACGCCCATCGGCTGCCGCCAGCACCGGGTCACCGGCGGCCCCGGCAATATCCAGCCCCTTGTTTTTCACCTCGTCAAAACCCGCCACAACAGCACCATTGGCAGGCCAAATAAAGTTGATATCGCCTTCTGCCACAGCGGGTTTAGCCGGTGTGACGCTGGAAGCCGCACTGGCTGGAGCACTGGCCGCAGTTGCAGCCACCACACCGGGTTTGGTCACAGGCTTGATCACCACATCCCCTGCGGGCGGAACCACACGCAAGACTTGCCCCACTTCAATCCGATTGGGATTGTCCACCTGACTCCAACGCGCAATATCTTGCACACTTTGACCATTTTCCAGCGCAATGCGAATCATGGTGTCACCCGGCTTGACGGTGTAATAACCGGGCTTGCCCGCATTCTCAAACCCTTGCGGTTGCTTGACGGGTGCAACCGGGGCCGATGCGCCGGGCTGCGCACTCGCTGGCACACTGGGGTTGGTTGCCCGAGTCATGCGCTCTTCAACCGGTGCGTGATTCAAACTCTTGCTACCGCAACCCGCCAGGGCCAACGCCGATGCGGCAAAAATCAAAACCAATTTTGGATTCAAAACAGACATACACATCCCTTTAGTCAACACCCGATTTTAAGGGGACGAAGTGCACCGCCTCCATCACCGTTTGGCGCAAGCCCTGAGCAGTCTTGTCGATCACCATCAGCGCCTGGCGTGCCGGGCTCGCTGCACCGCAAGATACCGGCGCCACCAGTCGCCCACCCACGGCCAGCTGATCAATCCAGGCCTGGGGCACCGCCTCGCCCCCTGCTGCCGCAATGATGCCGGCGTAAGGTGCGCCTTTGGCATAACCCAGCATGCCGTCGCCAAACAATAAATGCACATTGGCCAGGCGAAAGTACCGCAAGTTGTTGCGGGCCTTGTCGTGCAGACCGCGCAGACGCTCAATGGAATACACCTCTTGGCACAAGTGACTGAGCACGGCGGCCTGGTAGCCACACCCGGTGCCGATTTCCAGCACCCGTCCCAAGTGGCCCGCATGGCCTTGGCGCAGCAACTCAAGCATGCGCGACACCACCCCCGGCTTGGAAATGGTTTGCCCCAAACCAATCGGCAAACTGGTGTCTTCATAAGCCTGATTCACCAAAGCCGTATCGACAAAACGATGCCGTTCAACCTGCCCCATGGCTTTCAGCACCCAAGAATCCGTGATGCCTTGCTTGGCCAGTTTGGCCACCATGTTGTGCCGCACAGCATTTGAATCCATACCCAAACCCTGTGGGGCCAGTACAGGCTTCGAGACCACAGGCCCGGCCAAGCGCACCGCAGCCGGTCGTAGTGTCAGATCCGCCGCACGTGGCGCATCCAGTCTGGCCGGAAACCCAGGGCGCACCTTGGGTTGAGAGGGTTTATGCAAGGTCATGAGCCGGATCAGTTCAGGCCATTCAGCCTGGACACGTTTTTCGCCCAATCGCCCAACTGCTCATGGTCGGTCAAATCGACCTTCAACGGTGTAATGGCAACATGCCCTTGAGCCGTGGCATAAAAGTCTGTGCCCTCGGCCTCGTCTTTGGCCGGGCCTGCCGCGCCAATCCAGTACATGGTTTCTCCACGCGGGCTTTGCTGGGTAATGACGGCCTCTGCCGCATGGCGACGCCCTAGGCGGCACAGCTTCAGATCCCCCATTTGATCCAGCGGCAAGTTCGGCATATTCACATTCAGCAACCACGGTGTGCTGCCAATCAGGCCTTGTTGAGACATCTGCAACACCAGTTCACGCGCTTTGGCGGCCGCTGCGTCAATATGTTTCCAATCGCGCTCAACCTGAGAAAACGCGATGGCCGGAACACCAAACAAATACCCCTCCATGGCCGCGCCCACTGTGCCCGAGTAAATGGTGTCATCCCCCATATTCGCCCCATTGTTGATGCCAGAAACCACCAGATCGGGCCGGTACCCCAGCAAACCAGTCAGCGCAATGTGCACACAATCGGCCGGTGTGCCATTCACATAACGAAAACCATTGGGTGCAGGGTGCACATACAAAGGCGTATGCAAGGTCAGGGCGTTGGACTTGGCGCTGTTGTTCTGCTCGGGGGCCACCACCTCGACCTCAGCCACGTCTTTCAGCGCCTCATAAAGCGCCACAATGCCGGGAGCCCGGAAACCATCGTCATTTGAAATCAAAATTTTCATCTTGCCGCCTGTTGTTTGTTGAATTGTAGGGTGAGCACACCCATAAGCGTCGATTGGACCCCAGCCTGGATCACCTGTCCTGACGGGGACAATCCCTCGGCATCTTGATCTCTATCATGCAACACTTTTTTGGAGACACCCATGCACGCTTGGCTATGCGAGAACCCTACCGGCATTGATGCCCTGAGCTGGCAGCACCTGCCTATGCCAACCCCGAAAGAAGGCGAGGTGCTGATCGCCATTCAGGCCGCCAGCCTGAACTTTCCCGACGCACTGATTGTGCAAAACAAATACCAGATCAAGCCTCCCCTGCCCTTTGTGCCCGGCTCCGAATATGCGGGAACCGTGCAAGCAGTCGGCCCCGGTGTCGCCCATCTTCGGGTCGGCCAAGCCGTGGCCTGCTTGAGTGGCACCGGCGGATTTGCTACACATACGATAGCTTCTGCCGCTTTATGCATGCCGCTACCCGCTGGATTTCTGATGCAAGACGCGGCAGCCTTCATCATGACCTATGCCACCTCACACCATGCCCTGGTGGATCGAGCCCAACTCAAGGCCGGTGAAACCGTGCTGGTGCTGGGTGCGGCAGGCGGTGTGGGCACGGCCGCCATCCAGATCGCCAAAGCCTGTGGTGCACGGGTGATTGCCGCCGCCTCCAGCGACGACAAATGTGCGTTGTGCCAAAGCCTGGGGGCCGATGCCACGGTCAATTACAGCCAAGCCAATCTGCGTGAAGCGCTGAAAAGACTCACTGCGGACAAAGGGCCAGATGTGATTTACGACCCGGTGGGCGGTGACTTGGCCGAGCCTGCATTTCGCTCCATCGCTTGGCGTGGGCGCTACCTGGTGGTCGGTTTTGCTGCAGGCCCCATTCCTGCCCTGCCCTTGAACCTGACGCTGCTCAAAGGAGCTTCCATCGTGGGGGTGTTCTGGGGCGACTTTGCCAAGCGCGAACCCCAGGCCAATGCCGCCATGATGCAAGAGTTGGCCCGCTGGTATCTGCAAGGCAAGATCAAGCCTGTGATAGACCGCACCTTGCCCATGGCTGAACTCAAAACAGCTTACACCTTGATGGCTTCACGCCAGGTCAAGGGCAAGCTGGTGATGGTCAATTAGGCCAACAGATTAGCGCGGAACAATGAACTTGGACTCTTCGCGCAGTCGGCCCGGGCTGTCCAGCGACTCAATGATGAAGTGAATTTCATGCGAGCCGTGTTCCTCGGCCTCTGCGGGCACTTGTACCCGCAGAGGAATCCAACGCGCTTTGGTCGGCTCCAGCGTGACCATGTTGTCAGACATGATCTGGATGCCGCGCAGGCCCTCCACTGAAATTTTGTAGCGCTGGGTGGCCTCGGTCGCATTCATCACCTGAATGCTGTACACATTTTCAACCTTGCCGTCTTCAACCACACGGGCCATGACACCACGATCCCGCACCACGTCGGCCTTGAAAGGGGTGCGCATGGCCAGGCTGATGGCAATGGCCAGCACAATCCCGACCAAAACCGTGGTGTAAATCAGCACGCGGGGCCTGAAAACACGTTTCACGGTTTGCTCTTTGCTCCAGTGGCCTTGCATGGCGTTTTGCGTCGAGTACTTCACCAAACCACGCGGGTAACCCACCTTGTCCATCACGGTGTCACACACGTCGGCACACGCACCACAGCCAATACATTCGTATTGCAAGCCATTACGAATGTCGATGCCGGTGGGGCACACCTGCACACACAAGCTGCAGTCCACACAAGCACCCAGGTTCAGCGTTGATAGGTCAGCTTTTTTGGAGCGTGCACCACGCGGCTCACCCCGCTCGGTGTCATACGTCACGATCAACGTGTCTTTGTCAAACATGGCGCTCTGAAAGCGGGCATATGGGCACATGTGTTTACACACCATTTCACGCATGTAACCGGCATTCAGGTAAGTGGCAAAGCTGTAGAAGATCGTCCAGAAAATCTCCCAGGCCCCCAGATCCAGGGCCATCACTTCTGCAGCAAGTACCTTGATGGGGGTGAAGTAACCCACAAAGGTAAACCCTGTCCAACAGGCCAGCAGCAACCACAGGCCGTGTTTGCTCACCTTACGACGCAACTTGTCTGCCGTCATGGGGCCAGCATCACGGCGCATATGAGCGGTGCGATCCCCTTCAATCTTCTTTTCTATCCACAAAAAAATCTCGGTGTAAACGGTTTGCGGGCAGGCATAACCACACCACAGACGCCCCGCCACCGCTGTGAACAAAAACAGCGACAAGGCGGAAATGATCAACATCCCCGTGAGGTAAATAAAGTCTTGCGGGTACAGCACCAGGCCAAAAATATAAAAGCGGCGCACCCCCAGATCAAACAGCACGGCCTGGCGCTGCCCCCACTCGACCCACGGCAAGCCATAGAAAATGAGTTGTGTCACCCACACCATGATCCAGCGCCAATTGGTAAAAACGCCTGTGACACTGCGCGGATAAATGGTTTTTGCCGGCTCATAGTGCGCCATCGTGTCACCATCTGACTCGGCTGGAGTGATCGGAATCACCTTTTTGGTCGAGTTGTTTTCTGTGTTCATCTGGGTTACCTCAAAGAGAAGAAATAGGTTGTTGACGCTCAGACAGTGTGGCCATCTGTGCCAAAAATTCATCGCGAGTCAGGCTCGCAAACAGGGGATGGGTGCGGCGCTGTTCCTGCACCGTGCTCACGGCCCGTGCATGCTGCTCATGCCCGGAAAACAGCAGGGTCTCATCTGCCATGGAAAACAAGCGGCCGGTGACACTGTCCCACAGCGCTTGCGGCGCAACAGGTGCGGCTTGGTGAGGGCACGCGGCAACAGTCAGCAAACCACCACAAAACAGGCGATCACGCCATCCAAAACTCAAGCAGCTGGTGGTGTGCCCTGGGGTGGCAAGCACACGAATCAATTCATTGCCAAAAGGCAACACCGCGCCATCAGCCAGTTGCAACGCAGCCAGCGTATCACCTTGAACCAAGGGTGCGCCTAAGTGCGCCATCAAACCCAGCTCCCCAGGCTGCAAAGCATCATGCTGATGGGTGCGCAAAACCCAGCGCAGATGCAACTCACGCTCTGCCAGCAAGGCCAGCAGCAACTGCACATCTTGCCCATGCGGGTCAATCAGCACCGCCTCTGCGGCATCCAGATCGGCCAACAGGTAAGTGAGCTGACCGGTGCTGTCGTTGTTCAAAATTCTGAAGTACACGCTGTTCTTTCCAGAGGATGGGTTCGTGAGCCTTGCGGTCAAGACTGCCGCCATGTCTTGATTCCGCTAGTTCATAACCAAGAAACGTGCCAAATGCCGTGATGTGTCTGATCTTATAAAAAACAATGACTTACAAAGTTTTCAGGTATTGAAAACCATGACACCCACATGACAACTGCCAAATATGGCACACATATGCCATTATTGACATAATGCAAAAAGAATCACACGCCAAAGATCCCCATGAAACCCCTGCCCGAACTCATGTCCTTCGTTGAAGGCCTGCCTGAACCGCATATCCTGTTTGACACACAGTACCGCATCCTGGCGGCCAATGCGGCCTATCGGCGGCAATTCAGCCCGGATCGTAGCGTGGTGGGGCGCACCTGTTTTGAGGTGTCGCACCGCTTCAATACCCCCTGCGACCAGGCCGGTGAATCATGCCCCCTGGCACGCTCACGCGACTCCGGTCAACGTGAACGGGTGCTGCACCTGCATCACACACCCAAGGGAGAGGAATACGTCAACATCGAACTCGCGCCCCTGCTCGATGCCACAGGCCAGCAAGCTTTTTATGTCGAAAAGATGGAGCCCCTCAAAGTGGCACAAGGCCAGCCCACCGCCCAGGGGCTGATCGGCCGCAGCGCTGCGTTCATGGCCATGCTCAGCCTGGTGGCCCGAGTCGCGCCGTCTCTGGCCACGGTGTTGTTGCTGGGTGAGTCCGGCACCGGCAAAGAACTGGTGGCGCGGGCAGTGCACGAAGCCAGCCCCCGTGCCACAAAAGCGCTGGTCCCGGTGGACTGCTCCAGCCTGCCGGAGAACCTGTTTGAGTCCGAGCTGTTTGGCCATGAGCGCGGGGCCTTCACCGGGGCCAACAGCGCCCGTGGCGGTCTGGTAGAAGCGGCCAGTGGCGGCACCCTGTTTCTGGACGAGGTGGGCGACATTCCACTCAGCATGCAAGTCAAACTGCTGCGCCTGCTGGAAACCGGCACTTACCGCCGTGTGGGCAGCACCGAGCAGCGCCATGCCGACATTCGGGTGGTGTCTGCCACCCACCGCGATCTGGATCACATGGTGGTGCAAGGCAGGTTTCGGGAAGACCTGTATTACCGCCTGAGCACATTCCCCATCCACCTCCCTGCCCTGCGCGAACGCCGCGACGACGTGGGCCTGCTCTGCACCGCCTTGCTGGCCCGTGTGGCCCCACAGCGCAAACTGGCGCTGAGTGATGCCGCCTTGCAACTGCTGCAAGCCCAAAACTACCCCGGCAATGTGCGCGAATTACGCAACCTGCTGGAGCGCTCGGCCCTGCTGTGTGATGGTGATACGCTGGAGGCCAGCCATGTAGCGCAGGCCCTGCAATCAGGGCGGCGCAGCCCCACCGCCTTGGCTGCCCCAGGCAGGCTTGAGCCTGAGGCCAAAACCCAACCAACCCCAGTGGCCACGCCAGGAGCCCTGGCCACTGCGGCTCAAGCCGCTTTACGCGACATGGCCCAATCCCACACCGGCAGCCGGGCAGAACTGGCCGCGCAGTTAGGTATCAGCGAGCGTTCGCTTTACCGCAAGCTCAAAGCCTTGCAACTGGCCTGACAGCAATTTGCTACAAATAAAATAGCTGTTAGCGCACGTTTATCATGCGCTAGGCCGTGATTTCTTATACAAATCTCAAGCCGGAGCCATGGCATCAAAAGCCGCCAGCGCTTCCGCCACCAGCATCAAGCCCGGGCCACCGCCCATGTACACACACACGCCCAAGGCCTCTTCCAGTTCGGCGCGGGTGCAACCCAGGCGATGCAAAGCCTTCACATGAAAAGCAATGCAACCCGCGCAATGTTGTGTCACCCCAATGGCCAAGGCAATCAACTCCTTGTGCTTGGCGCTGACCGCCCCTTCCGCCATCGCGGCCTTGGCCATTTGGCCAAAACCCAGCATGGTTTCACTTTGGGACTTGCGAAACGGCCCCAGGTTGTCATTGATGCTTTTCATCAAACCGATGGAATCAAACGTGCTCATAGCTTTCCTTTAATCCTTTCCTTCAATCAAAATTAACCAAATTTGGCAAACAACTTGCTGTATGGGCCTTTGAGTTTGCTGGTGGCTTCCTTCACTGCGGCGCTGTCCTGGTTCAGCAAAGCGGCCTCCAGCTTGCTCACGGATTGGCTCACGGCCTGAAGCAAACCCGTAAATTCCGGGTTGGCCTTCAACTCGGCGGAGGCTTGCACTTCAAGCTGCTTGGCTAAATAACTCAGCGCACCGGTTTGGGCGGTCAACAACAGCATGCCTTTGGGTTGGGCCAGGGTGTCGCTGCCATGAATCATGATGACTTCCATCTGGCTGTGGTAGGCATTCATGTGATCACTGAACACCACCACATTGTTGCGCTGGCGCATGTCGGCCATCACTTCACGCACCTGCTCCAGCGTGTTGTGGGCTTGGGTCAGCTGCCCCGCACTGACATCTTTGATCGCTTGGTCATACACCTTGCTGACCTCTGCCACCGAGGCGGCAAACGCGGTATCGCGGTCATAGGGTGCGGCAGGTTTGGCTGCAAACTGGGTGCTGATCTTGCTCCAGGTTTGCTGCGCTTTCAGCAAGGCTTGCATCGCCTCATCCTGAGATTGACCATTGGTTTTGTACAGCGCCATGCGGTACGGCGCATTGGCGGCCTGCATCAGGTCAGTCACCGGGTCGGCAGCGTGGGCCAATCCGCCGATCAAAACAGCGACAGCCAAGGCGGCGGTTTTGAATCCGCGTGGAATACGTGATGACATGATGAATTTCCTTCAGTAAATGTGAAGGCTTGAGTGTGCTGACCCTATGTCAATAACAAATAAGCGTTCGCTGAAGTATTGTAAAGACCAACCAGTTGTGATCTTGAGTTTTTCAACGCCATGCAAACCAAGGCCGGTACAGTTCAAAGCTTGGCCGTGGCGATTTCCATCCACGTCACTCCGGGCTGCGTCTCAAGTCAGCAGGTGCTGCGCTCCAACAACACTGCAGGAACATCAGCCACCTTGTGCCACGGCGTCAGGTTGTTGCTGTTGACCATGTCAAAGTCGTCTCTATTGAAAGTCATCCTATTGCACATGCGCAGAAAACGCTTTGGCAAATAGCTCAATGTCCGCGTTTGGAATGCCGGCTCGCTGCGCCGTCTCACGCCAACTGGATATGGCGTTCATGACCTCTTTCACGATGTGTTGCGCCTGGTGTGCATCCAGACCATAAAACGCTGCGGTGGCAAGCACAGTCGCCATGCTCGGGCGGTTGTCCGAATCGTCAATATTAAGGACATGCTCGTCCTTATCAATATTGGGATTGACATCGAATGCCGGAGCCAGCATCCAGCCGCACTTGCCAAGCAAAAATCCATGGTTGCGCAGATGGTCATCACGATTGCCAACCGCAACATTGAAGGCTACGCGACGAAATAGCTGCTCCAGGTCATGACTCACTTGATGCGGATCGCCAGCTTGGCGCAGAAACTGCGCCAACTCCAGATAACTACTGCCCTCGCTTTGCTCTTTTCGAAGCAAAGTCATTGCCGAAGCATAAAAACGGCGGCGGCCACTGGCACGGTCAAAGCGACGCACGCAAAAGGTGTGGAAATCATTGTTCAAACGCACCAGCCTCGCGTCGGGAACAACAACACCGGCCTTTTGCGCCAGCGTATGTACAACAAACTCCCACGCACCGGCATCATGATCGTCGTTGCGGGCGGGAAATTTACCAATCCACAGCGAGCCGTCAGTTGCCGTGAAGTTGGCTTTGGGGCGGGCTCCGCCCAGTGATGCGCCAGGTGCGACCAACACGGCCAGCCATTTTCGCAAGGCATCGAGATCGTCGATGCGTTTACTGGTCAATGCGGTGGCAATAGTTTGAAGCTCCCCTAGCGATGTCACCGGTGGTGCTGCCATTGCTTCCCGACCCAAAAAGTGCTGCGTTCCCTGAAGGCGAAAGCGCAATGCACCCTGGCGTGTGAGGTCTTGAACGCCGATGAGAAAATCCCATGCATACAAAGTGCGTGGCAAGCGGTTCTCGTCTTTGGCTTGCAAGGCTTCGCGTCGCTTCATCAGCGTTTGCCCCCATCGATCTGGGGCAGAATCCAGAAAAATGCCAAAGTTGCCCAGTTCTGGTTTGGGAAAAAACGGGTGCTCGTCCAGCGACAACGACGGATCAATAGCAAACGCACAGGGGTGTTTTACCCAGTCCGCACTGTAACGAAAGCGCACTTGCCCACGGTCATGCGCCAGGGTGCCAATCTGACACAAGGGTAACAACTCACAGTCCAGCCAAACCTCGAGTACGGATGTATCGCTCATGGTGTGCCGTTGTCACGTTGGGGTTTCTTTGCAGGCTCCATGGCCAAGTCTTGCAGCTTGCGCCCAAGCTTGTCGTCAGCGGCGATCATGTTGATGTCAGTGTCCAAACCCATGGTTGCCAGAACACGCAAGTACACCCCCATGGTGACTGATGTGTCGCCACTCTCTACCTTGTAAAGTGAACTGCGCGAGATACCAGCCCGCTGCGCCACCGCCGTGGTCGAGAGTTTGCGGCGCTTGCGGGCAAGCCGTATCCGCTCACCCAAGGCAATGAGCATACGTTGCTCGGCAGGAAAAATGGCAGGTGATTTGCTTGGCATGTTCGCCATTATGCGCAATATATCGCCATATTGTCTGAAACAGAAGACGTTTTAATAAGAAGAGTGATTCCGCCCAGGGCAGGACTCCTACAACAAAGCCGAAAAAACCTTCCAGCACTGCTTCACACCGGCCCGAATTTCAGCCAGCGCGACATTCCTTGTGCCACGGCCTCGGCTTGCTCCATCGGGGCCATGTGACCAGCATCGGCCACCACGTCCAGCATGGCGTGCGGGGCCAATGCACGCATGGCTTCATGCTGGGCCGGCGGTGACCAACTGTCTTGGGCACCACACTGCAAAAGTGTCGGCAGGGTGAGGCTGCGCAACACGTCGGACGCATCGGGGCGGGCCAGCAAGGCCTCGATCTGGCAAGCAAACACGTCCGCAGTTTTGTGCGCAAACATGCCCACAATGGCTTCGATCAACGCCGCATCGCTCAGGCGAGCCGGGTG
>VIKI01000277.1 GCA_008080595.1 Comamonadaceae bacterium | reverse complement strand
TTGGCGGTGTCTACACCCGTGTTGTCCGACTTCACCCGGATCTTCACGTTGTAGTCCACCACACGCTTGACTGCGACCAGGACTTTCATGTTGTCTCTCTCCAGAAAAATTAAAAAATAAGCAACTCTTGCCATGTGTCACGGTCAATTTGATTGACGTGCACGTCAACTGAACATTCTATTCGGATGCTATTGAAAGCTTGGTCGTCAAAACGACATGACACAAATAAATCAAATAATAGAACGACCGTGCTTTTAATTATAGACATGAAAGCCGCAACCGGGCTACTTGGCGATTTGATGAATCACCCGCTGCGGGAACGGGATTTCAATCTGGTGCTCACGCAGCAAACGCAATATGTCCAGATTGATGAGTGAGCGCAGGTTGTCGCTGCCATTTTGCGGATCACCCATCCAGTAACCCAACCTGAACTCCAGCCCGTCAGCACCAAAAGCCATCAAGGCCACCGCAGGTGCGGGGTCGGTCAACACACGCGTCTGCTGGGTCGCGGCTTGGATCAACAAGCGAGACACCAAGTCGACATCACTGTGATAGGCCACGGAGACATTGGTGGACTGCCAGACCTTGGGATCGGCCAGCGACAGGTTTTCCACCCGGCTGGTGATCAGCATCTCGTTGGGCACAATCGATTCGCGCCCGGACAACGAACGAATCACGGTGAAGCGCGCATTGATTTCGGTGATGACACCGCTGAAACCATCCACTTGCACACTGTCGCCAATACGCATGCTGCGCTCGGCCAGAATGACAAAACCGCTGACGTAATTGGCCGCCAGTTTTTGCAAACCAAAACCGATGCCCACGCCAATCGCGCCACCCAGCACCGACAGTGCGGTCAAATCAATGCCCACCGCCGACAAGGCCATCAGCAAGCCGACAAACATCAGCAAAGCCCGCGCCGCATTACTGAAGGCTTTGCGCAGACTCAATTCGCCGCCGGTGGCTTTGCGCAGCAGCCTGGACTCAATCGCCGAAGAAATCCACAGGGTGATGATCAGCACCAAGCCGGCGGTCAGCGTGCCCTCAATGATCTTGCGTACCGAGAGGGTACTGCCACCAACCTTCCAGCCAATTTGGTCCAGCTCTTCCATCACCAGCGGCAGCAGGCCACTCACCCACAGCACCATGGCCAACCAGGCCACCCAGGAAATGCTGCGCTCCAGCATCCTGATGAACCGGGTTTCGCTGAACGCCGCTTGCAGCACCTTCACACCCAGCCGAATCACCAACAGCGACAGCAACACCGGAACGGCCAGCTTGAACAAGGCCAGCGGCACATGGTTGAGCAGCAGAAGTTTGCGCGCCGCATAGGCCAAACACAACAACAGCGCGGGGAACAGCACACCGTCCACCACACGCCGCCCGAACATGATGGTGTTTTGCCCAGGCTCGGTGAAGGTTTTGCTGAATAACCGGGCCATTTGCCAAGCCAGCAGCACACACACCACCAAGGCCCCCAACTCGATCAGTACACTGGTTTTGCTCAGGGCTTGCAGCCAGCTCTCAAGATCGGCAAAAGCAGGCTCAGACATCCGCCAACACCCGAATGTGCGCCTCTACACTGCGTGCCAACGGGCTCATCACGTAGCCGCCTTCCAGGCAACTCACGATGCGCCCCTTGGCATGGCGGCGAGCCACATCCATGATGCGGCTGGTGATCCAGGCGTAGTCTTGCTCCACCAGCCCAAGCTGACCCATGTCATCTTCACGGTGGGCATCAAAGCCAGCGCTGATGAAGATCATCTCGGGCTTGAACTCTTCCAGGCGCGGCATCCAGGCGGCTTCAATCATTTCGCGAATGTCCATACCTTTGGTGTAGGCAGGTACCGGCAGGTTCACCAGGTTTTTGGCACCGGAATGCTTCCAGTCCATCGGGTAAAACGGATGCTGGTAAAAACTCACCATCAAAATGCGATCGTCCCCCTTGACGATGTCTTCCGTGCCATTGCCGTGGTGCACATCAAAATCGACAATCGCCACCCGGTGCAGGTTGTGCCGCTCCAGCGCATATTTGGCGGCAATCGCCACATTGTTGAAAAAGCAAAAACCCATGGCCTGGTTGTGGGTGGCATGGTGACCCGGCGGGCGGGTCGCACAAAACGCATTGGGCATTTCACCGGCCATCACTGCGTCAGTGGCATCAATGGCAGCCCCGGCGGCGTGCAGTGCCGCATTCCAGGTGTGCATGTTGATGCTGGTATCGGGGTCGATTTGCAAAGTGTCTGCGCCACCGGCTTCAATTTGCTCCTTCAACTCGGCATTCAGGCCGCGAATGGCGGCCACATACATGCGATCATGGGCCAGTTCGATGTCGGAGGTGGCCGCCGCCGTGGCGATGCGGTGATCCAACGCAATGTTCAATCCCGAAGCCAGCAAACGATCTTCGATGGCATCCAGCCGCTCTGGGCATTCGGGGTGGCCCGGGCTCATTTCATGTTTACGAAAGCTCGGGTGGGTAAAGTATCCGGTCATCGTCATACGCTTTGTCTCTTCCTCAATAATTTTGGTAAGGTTAGCCCATGAACACACAAGAAAAACTTACAGCGCTGGTCAAACAGCTTAACACGGTGATTGTCGGCAAGCCGGAGCAAACCCAAGACTGCGTGGCCTGCCTGCTGGCCGGTGGTCACCTGCTGATTGAAGACGTGCCCGGTGTCGGCAAAACCACCCTGGCCCACGCCCTGGCGCGCACCTTCGGCCTGCAGTTTTCGCGCGTGCAATTCACCGCCGACCTGATGCCCAGCGACCTCTCAGGCGTGTCGGTGTACGAGCGTGGGCAGGAAAAATTTGTCTTCCACCCCGGCCCGCTGTTTGCCCAGGTGCTGCTGGCCGACGAGATCAACCGCGCCAGCCCCAAAACCCAAAGCGCACTGCTGGAGGCCATGGAAGAAAAACAGGTCAGCATCGAGGGTGAAACCCGCCCCCTGCCCTCACCATTTTTTGTCATTGCCACGCAAAACCCGCACGACCAGCTCGGCACATACCAGTTGCCAGAGTCCCAGCTCGACCGCTTTTTGATGCGCATTTCATTGGG
>VIKI01000031.1 GCA_008080595.1 Comamonadaceae bacterium | reverse complement strand
TATTGCGTCTGGCCGGGTTGGCCGCCTGGGGCGCAGCACTGGGCTGGAGTTTGTACCGCGCCAATCTGTTGCTGAATCTGGAGCGCATCGTGCGCGAAGGCGGCGACAGCAGTTGCGCCCGTTTCAAGGGTTTCCCGCAGTGGTTGCCGCTGGACACCTGGCTGCCCGGCATGTTTGAGCCACGCGCCATGTGTGGCGAGGTCAGCTGGACGTTTTTAGGGCAATCCGTCACCTTCTGGATTTGGCTGATTCTGTGGGCCATGGTGCTGACGGCCAGTCTGGTTTTGCTGGCCCAGTTCAAGCGCTCGTCGCGCCGCATCAACCGCTGATCGCTACCCCATCAAATCCGCCACATCCAGCAGCCGCTGCGCCACTTCGGCCAGTTTCAGGCCTTTGTCCATGGCGGTTTTGCGCATTTTTTTGAAGGCTTCGTCTTCGCTCAGGCCCTGGCGTTGCATCAGCAGACCTTTGGCGCGGTCAATCAGCTTGCGGTCACGCAGCTCGGCGCTGAGTTCGTCGCGCTCACTCTGGGTGCTGGCCAGGGTTTGCAGCAAGGCCTGTTCGTGCTGGAAACGCGCCATTGCCACATCCAGAATCGGGCGGATGCGCTCAGGTTTGAGCCCGGCCACGATGTAGGCCGACACCCCGGCGGCCACGGCGGCGCGGGCGTGGCTGCTGTCGTCATCGTTGGTGAACATGACAATCGGGCGGCGCTCGTCGCGGGTGGCCATCACCACATGTTCCAGTGCGTCACGCGCATCACTCTCGGCATCGACAATGATCATGTCGGGCTGCAGCTGGGCGATACGCTCGGCCAGAAACACGTCGGCGGGCAGGCTGGCCACCAGGTTGAAGCCGTTTTCCAGCAAACCAATACGCAGACTGCGTGAACGATCTGCCTGCGAACGTGCCTCGTCGTCTGAGCCGGATATCTCCAGATCAGGGGCCACCACCACAATGCGTAAGGCTGGAATCATGACTCAAACCATGCAAGATTCAAGCCAAATCACGTCGCCCAAATCCTCGGCCTGACTGCGGGCAACTGCCAGAAATGGGCTCGCCAGCTGACCCAGATCTGGCTCAGCAACTGCATGGCTGGCTCTACCAGTGGCGACAAGACGCGCACCAGCATCACCTGGCCATTGGGACAAGTGGCCCCTGCGGTATGGCGCAAGCCATGGGCATCGATGATCTGGCGGGCCAACTCCAGGCCGGTTTCACGGCGGCCTCTTTCCAACGGCGTTCCAGTGACAAAAAACAGCGAGGCCATGCAGCGATGACCGGCCAGCCCGAGCGGGCCGTTCATGAGCCGGGTGTCTGCGGCATCCACCCGCCCCCGCTCCAGCCAGAGACCTGGCACTTCCAGGTGTTGCAAAAAGCTGCCTTGCTGAAACGGCAAGTTGGCACGGGGCAGGCCCAGCGCGGTCACGTCCCAGCCAATGCATTCAGCCTGAGGCGCCAGCGACAGCGTGAGGTGGTTTTCGGCCAGACACTGGTTGTAGGCAATGCCCTCCAGGGGCAGCCACTCCAGCCGCGCCTGCTCATTCAGGGTGATGTGGGTGCGCTGCACCGCCGCCTCTCCCGCTGAGCGGTAAAACCGCGTTGCGCCTGGGGTGGTGATCAAACCATGCGCGGCACCGCTGGCGGTGACGGTGATGTCCAGCGTGTCGCCGCCAACCAAACCACCAGGGGGGTGCACCAGCACGTTGTGGCACACGGCATCACCCTCCGGGTACAGGCTTTGCAGCACCCGCAGCGGCCCCTGGTGGGTGTGCCGTGCCACACTGCGCTGCTGCTCGAAGCGGTAGTCAATGTCAAGCTGGGCGTGCCAGGTCATGGACGCGAATTTACCGGATGCCCCGGATGTAACGGATCAGGCCCGAGCCTTCATGGTTCAGATCGGTCTTTTTGTAGGTGTTGGCCTGCGGGCGGGGCGGCAGCATCATGGCAGCCAGTTTGTCGGCCAACTCAGCCAGGTCGGGATGACCTTCTTTTTGGGCATAGTCGTTGGAAAACCGAATGATTTCCTCGGCGTACTCGCGGTTGCAGGCCATCCATTCGGTGTCGGTGACGCGGCCGGTTTTGCGCCGCAGCATCACATGCATGCGGGCGGCCAGGGCAATTTTTTCGCTGGTTGACATGGTTTTACTCCAATCAAGTGCCAAGTTGTTCCCGGTGCAGAGAAATGTCCAGACCGGTTTGCTCAGCGGTTTCATCCACCCGCAAGCCAATCCACACCTTGGTGACCCACAGCAACAAGGCGCTCATGACCCCGCTGTACAGCACCACTATCGCCACACCCATCAACTGGGTGCTCAACTGGCCATGTACGCCAGAGATGTTTTTGCTGGCCAGCACACCGGTGAGCAGCGAACCCACAATGCCGCCAATGCCATGGACACCAAACACGTCCAGCGAATCATCGGCATTGAGCATACGCTTGAGGCCGGTGGCCCCCCAATAACAAGCCAGCCCGGCCACCGCACCAATCAGCACCGCCGAGCGGGGGGTGACAAAACCCGCTGCCGGGGTGATGGCCACCAAACCCGCCACCAGCCCCGAACACAGGCCCAGCAGTGAGGGGCGACCACGCACCAGCCACTCCCCCAGCATCCAGAACATGGCCCCGGCCGCCGCCGCGATTTGCGTCACCGCCATGGCCAGACCGGCACGCCCATCGGCAGCCAGGGCCGAACCGGCGTTAAAACCAAACCAGCCGACCCACAACAGCCCGGCCCCGACCATGGTCAGGCCCAGGTTAAACGGCTGAAAGGGTTCATGCCCGTAACCTTTGCGTGGGCCTAAGGCGTAGGCACAGACCAGGCCGGTGACCCCGGCGTTGATGTGCACCACCGAGCCCCCGGCAAAGTCCAGCACCCCCATTTGGGCCAGCCAGCCACCCGTCTCCCAGACCCAGTGCGCAATCGGTGCATAGACCAACACCGACCACAGCCCAATGAACCACAACAGTGCCGAGAACTGCATACGCTCCACCACCGCGCCCACAATCAGTGCAGCGGTGATGATGGCAAAACTGAGCTGGTACATGGCATACACCGACTCCGGCAGATTCGGGGCCAGGTAGCTCACCGCCAGCTGGCCGCTGTCCTTGAGGTAGTCCAGCCCGGCAAACCAGAGGCGGTCAGTGCCACCCCACCAGAGGTTGCCAGGGGTAAAGGCCAGCGAGTAGCCCACCGCAAACCACAACAGGGTCACCAAGGCGGCAATCGCCACCACGCTGGCCAGGGTGTTGATGAAGTTTTTCCGCCGGATCATGCCGCCGTAAAACAGGGCAATTCCAGGTAAGGTCATCATCAGCACCAAAGCGGTGCTGGTGAGCATCCAGGCGGTGTCTGCGCTGTTGATGCTGCTCTGGGCTGCCAGAAAAGGGTGCGTTGGTGCAGCACTGGCACTGGCTGCGGCAACGGGTGCAGCCGCCAATTCTTGCGAAGCTGCACCAAAATGAAAACTCAGCAAAATAGCCCAAAGGCCAATCCATCTTAATAAGTGCATCTTATGAGTCCAACAGTTGAGTGATGGTTACCCTTAAGCACAGGGCGTGCCATCTGTTGGGTGAGCACCCCATCGCGGCTTCCACCGCTCCTACAAACTCAATGCCCTTGGGAGCCCCGATGCGCCCAGGCGGTGGTGTGTTTTTCAATCGCGGAAAACAGCTCGTACATCAGCATCGCCATGGCCCCGACCACCACCAGCCCGGCAAAGGCCAGTCCCATTTGCATGCTGGAGCCGGCCGAGATCAGCAGGTAGCCAATGCCTTCGTTGGCGGCGGTCATTTCGCTCACCGTGGTGCCGACAAAAGCCAGCGTGATGGCGACCTTGAGTGAGCCGTAAAAATAGGGCATGGAGCGCGGCAGGCCGACTTTGACCAGCACGTCCCAGCGCCTGGCTCCCAGCACCCGCAGCACATCTTCCAGCTCGGGCTCCAGTGTGGCCAGGCCGGTGGCGATGTTGACCATGATCGGGAAGAAGCTGATCAAAAATGCGGTCAAGATGGCTGGGCCCACACCAATACCAAACCACACCACCAGAATCGGCACAAACGCGGCTTTGGGCAGGGCGTTGAAGGCTGTCATCAGCGGGTAGATGGCGGCGTAAGCCAGGCGCGAGCTGCCAATCACAAAACCCAGCAGCACGCCCACCACAATGGCCAGGCCAAAACCGACCATCGTCACCCAGAAGGTGCGCCAGGCGTGGCCGGCAATGGTGTCCTTGAATTCCCAGAACTGCGTCCAGATGCGCCAAGGGCTGGGGAAGATGAATTCGGACACGTCGAACGCCGAGCACAGCACCTGCCACAGCACGATCACCGCCACCAGCAGCAGCCAGGGTGACCAGAGTTCCATTTGTTTTTTATTCATGGCATAGCCCTACGAAGGAGTGACGGCAGTGGTTTGGCGAATCGCCCCAATGTGACCGCGCAACTCGTGCACGATGTCGCTGAAGTCCTTGGTATAGGTGATTTCCAGGTCACGCGGGCGCGGCAGGTCAATCTGGCGCTTGACGACAAAGCGGCCCGGGCTTTTGCTCATCACGTACACCGTGTCGGCCAGGAACACCGATTCGCGCAGGTCGTGCGTGACCAGGATCACGTTGAACTTCTGCTCAGTCCACAGGTCACGCAGAATGCACCACAACTCCTCACGGGTGAAGGCATCCAGGGCACCAAAGGGCTCATCGAGCAGCAGCATTTTGGGCTGGTGGATCAGTGCCCGGCAGATGCTGGCACGCTGCTGCATGCCGCCCGAGAGTTGCCAGGGGAATTTGTCTTCATAACCACCCAGGCCGACTTTTTGCAGCAGTTTGCGGGCGCGTTCCTCGTATTCCTTGCGCTTGGCTTTGAAGTTGCTGCGGTAGGGTTCCACAATTTCCAGCGGCAGCAGCACGTTGTCCACCGTGCTGCGCCAAGGCAACAAAGACGGGGCCTGGAACGCCATGCCGGAGATTTTGAGCGGCCCGGTGACCGGCTGCTGGTCGATCAATATCTTGCCCATCGAAGGCATCTTCAAGCCGGTGGCCAGCTTCATGAAGGTGCTTTTGCCGCAGCCCGAGGGGCCGACGATGGCGATGAATTCGCCCTGGCGCACCTTCAGGTCGATGGCCTCCACGGCAAACTGGTTTTGCGCCAGCAACTCGTCGTTGTAGGCCAGCCAGACATCATGGAAGTCGACAAACCAGGGGCTGGGTGCTTTTTGCATGTTTATATGAAAAATCAGGCTCTAGCGCTTGATAACAATGCGCAAACAGCTACTAAAACAATAGCATTTTGACTTTATTTCTTGGGCAAAATGTCCAGCGCAGCTTTGGCTGGCAAAAAGCTGCCGTTCCACACCGCCTCCGGGTTGATACGGGATTTGGTGTTGAAGGCATCCGACACCTGGCTGGCCATCAGCGACAGGCGTGGGCCGTTGACCTGACCAAAACCTTCGGCTCGGGCATTGGGGCTGTTGATGGCGCTGTCAATGGCCAATTGCAGGCGGCGGGTTTCCAGCGGCACATTGACAATGCCATCACGCGCTTTCACATCGGCAATGGCTGCCGCAGGGTTGCTGATCACGTCCTTGGCCCCTTTGGCAAAGGCGGCCAGAAAGGCTTTCACCGCGCCTGGGTTGTCCTTGATCAGCTTGGGGCTGGCGATGATGGCATTGCCGTAGAGCTTGACCCCGTAGCTGGGGTAAGGCAGCACCACCACATCAGCGGCCTTGACACCACGGGCTTCCAGGTTCAGCAGCGAGGTGAAGGTGAAGCCGGTGATGGCATCCACGTCGCCACGCACCAGCATGGTTTCGCGCAGCGGCGGGTCCATCGCCGTCCAGCTGACGTTGCTGATGGCATTGGCCTTGGCAAAGATCGGGAAGGCACGCCGGCCAGCATCAAACACGGGCGCACCGAGTTTTTTGCCGCTGAGGTCAGCCGGGGTTTTGATGCCGGATTTTTTCAGGGCCATGACCGAGGCCGGGGTGTCGTTGTAGACCATCATCACCGCCACCGGCTTGTTGGGTGCGTCGGGGTTGTTGGCGTGGAACTCCATCAGCGCGGCCAAATCGGCAAAACCCATGTCATACGCACCCGAGGCCACGCGGGTCACCGTGCCGCCGGAGCCGTTGCCAGCATCCACCGTCACATCCAGCTTGGCTTCTTTGAAATAGCCTTTGGCCACAGGGGTCAGAAACAAGGCGCTGGGGCCTTCAAAACGCCAGTCGAGCTGGAACTTGATCGGGGTGGTTTGCGCCTGGGCCAAGCCTATGAAGCTGACACAGGTCAAGGCCAGGGCTTTGCGGATGAAATGGATGTTGATCATGGTGGCCTTAAAGAAAGAAGGTAGAGCCACCAAGCAATTAAAGTGCCAAACCCTCTTAGGCCATGCTGCCAAGCCCGCTCGATACCAGGGGCTGGCTCAGGCTGGCCAAAGGCAACTGGGCCACCGGCACGGGTTTGCCAAACAGGTAGCCCTGAAACAGTTTGCAACCCCGCTGTGCCAAGAACTGCCACTGACCAGGGGTTTCCACCCCTTCAGCCACCACCCGCAAATTCAAACTCTGCCCCAGCGTCAGCACGGTTTGGGCAATCGCTGCATCATGGGTGTCGGTGAGCACATCTCGCACAAAACTCTGGTCAATCTTGAGTTGATCCATCGGCAAGCGCTTGAGGTAAGACAAGCTGGAGTAGCCGGTGCCAAAGTCGTCCAGGGCAAAGCTGACTTGCGCGCTGCGCAAGATTTGCATTTTTTCAATCACTTCCAGCATGTCGGTGACCAGCAGGCTCTCGGTGATTTCAAGTTTGAGCAAATGCGCCGCCGCCCCCGTGCTGCGGATCACCTCCAGGACTTGATCGACAAACTCCGGGTGACGAAACTGGCGGGCACTCACATTCACCGCCATGGTGAGCTGGGCCGTGGCGGGTTGATCGGCCCACTGCACCAATTGCTCACAGGCCTGGCGCAACACCCATTGCCCCAGCGGCAGAATCAGCCCCGATTGTTCCGCCTGGTCAATGAACTCCCCCGGCGACAACAAGCCGCGCCGTGGATGCTGCCAGCGCACCAGCGCCTCCACACCCACCATCTGAGCCTGCTCATCCACCACCGGTTGGTAATGCAGCACCCATTCTGCACGTTTCAGGGCCTGGCGCAATTCGCGATCGATGGCGGTACGCTGGGCCACCAAAGCCTGCATGGCAGGATCAAAAAACCGCATGGTGTTGCGCCCGGCAGATTTGCTCTCGTACATGGCCAGATCGGCCTGTTTGAGCAATTCGTCCACCGACTTGACCTGCTTGGAGAGCAAGGCCACACCAATGCTGGGAGTGCTGTGCAATTCATGCCGGTTCAACTCATACACATGGTTGAGGTTGTCCAGAATTTTGTGTCCGACTTTTTCCGCCAATACCGTGACCGCCGGCACCTCTGTGCCCAGGTCTTCCAGCACCACCACAAACTCATCACCCCCCAGACGTGCCACGGTGTCAGCTTCACGCACACTGTTCTGCAAGCGTTGGGCCACCTGGCGCAACAGCATGTCGCCCACATCATGGCCCAAGGTGTCGTTGAGGTCTTTGAAATTGTCCAGGTCAATGAACAACACGGCGCTGATGGACTCGCTTCGGGCGGCGCTGAGCAGTGCCAGCTGCAAGCGATCGAGCAACAGTCTGCGGTTGGGCAAACCCGTCAACGCATCGTAAAAGGCCAGCTGCTCAATTTTTTCTTCGGCCAGCTTGCGCTCGGTGATGTCGGTGACAAAACCACTCATCAGCACCGCCCCATGGGCTTCCGGCTCGGGCACACCTTGGCCAAACAGCCAGCGCACCTGACCATCGGACAGCCGCAATCGGTACTCATGCTGCCAGGGTGTCAGGCTGTCCAGCGCCTGACACACCGAGACCTTGAACTCCCCCACGTCATCCGGGTGATGCAAACCCAAAATGCAGTAGGCATCCTGCACCATGGCCTGCGCGGTAATTCCTGGAAAAATTTGGCTGGCGGGTTCACTGACGTACAAAAATTCAAGAACACCCTCGGCATTGCGTCGAATTTGAAACACCACGCCAGGCAAGCGACTGGTGATTTTTTCAATAAAAGACAGCCTGTCTTGCAGGGCCAGCTCGGTTTCACGCTCACGGCTGATGTCTTGCACCACGCCAAAATGAACTTCCGATGCGGTGTTGCCCATGAGCCGCTGCATGCGCCCACGCAAAGACAACACCCGCCCATCAGGGTGCTGCCAGCGGTAGTGCAATATCTCACCATCGAGGGTTTCACGCGCGGCCAGAAAAGCCGGCACATCCTCGGCCAGAATCCGGCTGCGCCCATCACAATCGGCCGCAACCGAGTCGGGTGCCAACCCGCATAACTGGTACAAGCCTTTCGACAGCACCAAGCTGCCGGGCGCTGAACCCGATGTCCAGTACCCCATTGAGGCCAAACTCTCCATGGATTCAAACAAGTGCAGTTGCTGGTTCAAGCGCTCATTGGTGGCCTTAAGCAGTTGCTCACTGGCCAGCAAGGCAATTTGCGCGGCTTGCTCACCCGTCAAATCCTTCAGATAACTCAACACATGCCACTCGCCATGCCACTCCATCCGCGACGCATTCAGCTCAAGCCGAAGCAGGGTCTGATCAGGTTTCACAAAAGAGACGCGCAAACCACGCAGTTCACCCGTTTCCCGCAAGGCCGCCAGGACTTGCGAGCGCCGACTCTGGCTGGGCCACATGCCAAGATCTACCGAGCTCACGCCCAACACCTCAGACCGACTGAAGCCCGTCAGGCGCAACCATTCGGCGCTGACATCCACATACACGCCATCACTCTCGCGGCTGAGTGACACCGCCACGGGCATCCGATGACAAAGTGAAGACCACTCTTGCGAGTCAATCATGCCATCCCTCCGGTGGAATGGGGACGGCACTGGGCACGGCATTCATGGCCGTGAATCAGGTGGGGAAGCTTGTAGTTCAGCAAATTGCGCAACGAACGCAATGGCGCTTGAATGACGCCTGTTTTTTTACACATACTCCGGCTCGGTTTGGGCTTGGGCACAGATGACACCCAACCTGATTGGGGTTGGGGTCGCTGCGGCTTTCATGACGCATCTGCGAAGTTGGTTGATGGATGATTTTAACTAGCACCCCGTCCTACAGTTGTTTCAAGTGCGTTACACCCCTAGGGGTGATGCCCAGGTGATGGAGTCGAAGTTGCTAGACTTCTCCCCCAATGACCACCTCCACCCTGCCCCACACCCCTATGATGACCCAGTACCTGGGTCTCAAAGCAGACTATCCCCACACCCTGCTGTTTTACCGCATGGGCGATTTTTATGAGCTGTTTTATGCCGATGCCGAAAAAGCCGCCCGCCTGCTCAACATCACCCTGACCCAGCGTGGCCAAAGCGCCGGGCAACCGGTCACCATGGCCGGCGTGCCCTTTCACTCGGTCGACACCTACCTGGCACGGCTGATCAAGCTGGGCGAATCGGTGGCGATTTGTGAGCAGGTTGGCGATGTGGCCACCGCCAAAGGCCCGGTGGAACGCAAAGTTGTGCGGGTGGTGACCCCCGGCACGCTGACCGACATGGAGCTGCTGGCGGACAAAACCGAATCCCTGCTGCTGGCGGTGCATCAGGGTCCACGCAACACCTGCGGCCTGGCCTGGCTAAGCGTGACCCAGGGCGAGGTGATGCTGGCCGAATGTGCCAGCGACGAGCTGCTCGACTGGGTGCTGCGTGTGGGTGCGGGTGAACTGATCTTCAGCGCCGGGGCGACACCGGCTTTTGAGGCCCGCCTGCGCTCGGTGGGGGTCAGCGTATCGGTCAGCGTGCGGCCCGACTGGCAGTTTGATGCCGGGCTGGGCCAACGCACCCTGCTCAGCCACCTGAATGCCGCCAGCCTGGCGGCTTGGGGCGCAGATGAGCTGCCACAAGCCCATGCCGCCGCGGCCGCCCTGCTGGCCTATGCCGAGCACACCCAGGGCCGCAGCCTGACCCACATCCACAGCGTGCGGGTACAGCGGGCCGGTGAACTGATCGACCTGCCACCAAGCACCCGGCGCAACCTGGAGCTGACGCAAACCCTGCGCGGCGAAGACGCACCCACCCTGTTTTCGCTGTTGGACACCTGCATGACCGGCATGGGCAGCCGCCTGCTCAAAGGCTGGCTGCTGAACCCCAAGCGTGACCGCTTTGAAGCCCAACAACGCCTGAACGCCATTGCCGTGCTGCGCACCAGCCAGCCCGGCATGCCCACCGGTCTGTGGCAAGCGCTGCGTGAACAACTCAAGGGCAGCACCGATGTAGAGCGCATCACCGCCCGCATTGCGCTGCGCCAGGTGCGTCCACGTGAACTGGTTGGCCTGCACAAAACGCTACAAAAAACAGAGCTTCTTGCGCCTGTTATACAAGGGCTAGAGGCCTATTTGTCTCAAATATCAGAGCATATGCAGCCGCCTGCAGGCTGCGCCGAGCTGTTGACCCGTGCGATTGCGCCCGAACCCGCTGCGCTGGTGCGTGACGGTGGTGTGATCGCCAGCGGTTTTGATGCCGAGCTGGATGAGTTACGCGCCATCCAGACCAACTGCGACAGCTTTTTGCTGGATCTGGAAGGGCGCGAAAAGGCCCGCACCGGGATTGCCAACCTGCGCGTGCAGTTCAACCGGGTGCACGGCTTTTTCATCGAGGTCAGCCAAGGCCAGCTCGACAAAGTGCCCGACGACTACCGCCGCCGCCAGACCCTGAAAAATGCCGAGCGCTTCATCACCCCCGAACTCAAAGCCTTTGAAGACAAGGCACTGAGTGCCTCCGAGCGTGCCCTGGCGCGGGAAAAATGGCTGTATGACCAGGTGCTCGATGCGCTGCAAGCCCACGTGCCCGCCCTGACCCGCCTGGCCCGCGCCCTGGCCACGCTGGATGCGCTGTGTGCCCTGGCCGAGCGCAGCCTGACGCTCGACTGGTGTGCCCCGCAGTTTGCCAAAGAGCCCTGTCTGGACATTGTGCAAGGCCGCCACCCGGTGGTACAAGCCCGGCTGGCCGAGACCAGCTCCGGGGCCTTCATTGCCAACGACACCCATCTTGGCCCCAGGCAGCGCATGCAAATCATCACCGGCCCGAACATGGGTGGTAAATCGACCTACATGCGGCAAATTGCGGTGATCACCCTGCTGGCCAGCATGGGCAGTTACGTGCCCGCAGCCAGTTGCCGCCTTGGGCCCATCGATGCCATCCACACCCGGATTGGCGCAGCCGACGACCTGGCAAACGCCCAGTCCACTTTCATGCTGGAGATGCTTGAAGGCGCGCAAATCCTGCACGCCGCCACCCCCCATTCACTGGTGCTGATGGACGAAATTGGCCGCGGCACCAGCACCTTTGACGGCCTGGCCCTGGCCAGCGCGATTGCCACCCAGCTGCACGACAAAACCCAGGCCTACACCCTGTTTGCCACCCACTACTTTGAGCTGACCGAGTTTCCGGCCACCCACCACGCCGCCATCAACGTGCATGTGAGCGCCGCCGAGTCCGGCCGCGACATTGTGTTTTTGCACGAAATCCAGAGCGGCCCGGCCAGCAAGAGCTATGGCATTCAGGTGGCGCGGCTGGCCGGTATGCCCGCTGCTGTGCTCAACCACGCCCGCCACACGCTCGAAGCGCTGGAAGCCCAAGCCAGCCAGCACCAGGCCCAGGTGGATTTGTTTGCCGCCCCACCCGCTACTGAATCAGTAGCTGCTAGCGCAGTAGAGACGGCGCTAGAGGCAATAAACCCTGATGAATTAAGCCCACGGGAGGCCTTGGAGGCGCTGTACCGGCTGAAGAAAATCAGTGCGCCCTGAGTTGGAAGGTTTTTCGACCGCCTATTGGTAAAAGTCACTCAGGCTACGCTGCTCGTCGGCGCTGTAGCGCAAGCCCTTGAATGCCATCGAATCAAAGGCCTTGGATTGCGCCATGCCGGTCATGGCTGAGCGAATGTCTTCCACCACTGCAGCGGGTACGGCGGAAGAGGCAATCAATGCATTCAGCGGCAGCGGTGGGGTGACGTGCACCACCCGCACCTTCTTTTGCGCCACATAGTCATCAACCAGGCTTTTCGAGCGGCTGATACCCGCAGTAGCTTTGTTGAGTTCCAGCATGATGGGCACAGCTTCCTGGTAACGGGTGGGTTCCAGCTTGGGGTTGGCGATGGCTGCACTCTTCAACGTGCTGCGGGCCGTGGCTGTGGCCCAACTTTGCAACCCTGGCACCCCAATCTCACCCGCAGCCATATCGGACAGCGTTTTGACAGCACTGTCGGACCGCACAAAAAAATACACCTGATTGTTTTTACGGTCGTCGGTGAACCCAAGCACCTGAAACTTGTGTTCCCGGGTGGCCTTTAATGCCAGGTGGGTGTGAATCAGCAGCAGGTCATACAGGTGTCCTGTCACAGCTTGCTCAACCCGGTCGCTGTAGACCGGGAAAAACACAAATTTGTGTCCGCTGACCCGGCTTAATTCGTCCAGAAAAGGCCCGTAGCGGCGCTTGACCTCAGCCTCGCTCTCTTTGTAGGAAACCTCTGCGTTGATGCCAAAGCGAAATTCGGCCGCATGTGCTGTTGAAACCGTCTGGCTCCAGGCCAGCAAGATCACCACAAAAACGGCCATCAGCCCAGCCAGATGACGGCCAATGGCGTGAATGATCCCGGTATAAGTTCTTGCAGACAACATGGTTTTCTTAAACCTCTTAATTAAAGGGTTATTTATACACCATCAACAGCCTGTTCCCGGAGGATTGAGTTGTTACAAATTGTTGGATCACGTGGGCCATGGCGCGGCCAGCCAGTCAGCGTCTTAGACCTTACACTTTGCGCCCCATTCCATCAAATTACCATGACTTACTGCGTCGCTATCAAACTCAACGCCGGACTGGTGTTCCTGTCCGACTCACGTACCAACGCTGGCCTGGATCAGATCAGCACCTTCAGAAAAATGATCGTTTACGAGAAGCCGGATGATCGTTTCATGGTGTTGCTGTCAGCCGGAAACCTGAGCATCTCGCAGTCCATCCGTGAAATTCTTCAGGTTGAAAAACTCAAAGACCATGACGAAGATGCCGAGGCCATCACCATCTGGAACGCGAAAAGCATGTTTGATGCCGCGCGGGTACTGGGCTCGGCCATTCGCCATGTGTACGAGCGTGATGCCGCAGCACTCAAACAAGCCGGGGTGGACTTCAATGCCTCGCTGATTTTTGGCGGCCAGATCAAGGGCGAAGGCATGCGCTTGTTCCAGGTGTACTCTGCGGGCAACTTCATTGAGGCCACGCCGGAGACTCCGTACTTTCAGGTGGGTGAATCCAAATACGGCAAACCGGTTCTGGATCGTGTCATCACCCCCCACACGCCACTGGACGAGGCCGCTAAATGTGCTCTGGTGTCGATGGACTCGACGCTCAAATCCAACTTATCCGTCGGCCTGCCGCTGGACATGGTGGTGTACGAAGCCAACCAGTTCCAAACCGACAAGGTGGTGTGTATCGACGAGCACAACCCCTACTTCAAGATGATGCACAACAGCTGGGGCGTGAAGCTGCGCGAGGTGTTTGACAGCATTGAAGACCCGACCTGGGACGACGGCCAAACCGATGTGCCACTGATGCAGCCCTCCAGCCGCAACCAGCCCCTGAAAAAAATCACCTCGCCGCACGAAAAATTGATCTGAACGCAGACACATGCGGGACAGATTGATGCCCCATGACGCTTGCATCACACAGAAAATGGCTCATCACCTCATTAACTGAACATGCCAAGCCGCCACGCCACCGCCACCCGAATTGTTTTCTCGCATGCCAACAGCTTTGGCGCAGGCACTTACCAGGTGCTGTTTAAAGCGCTGAAGGCACGCGGGTTTGCGGTGGATGCGATTGACAAATTTGGTCACGACCCTCGTTATCCGGTCACCAACAACTGGCCGCATCTGGTGCAGCAATTGGTGGACTTTGCCCAGAACAGCGTCGACCAGACCGGCGCACCGGTGTTTCTGGTGGGCCATTCCCTGGGCGGCTTGTTGAGTGCCATGGCCGCCAGTCAGGCCCCCAAACTGGTGCGCGGCGTGCTGCTGCTGGACGCGCCGATAGTGGGTGGCTGGCGCGCCTCTGTCGTGAGGCTGGCCAAGCACACCCAATTGGTGGGCTCCGTGTCACCCGGTGCGGTCAGCCGCAGGCGCCGCGAACGCTGGCCTGACCAGGCGGCTGCACTGGCGTATTTTCAAAGCAAAAGGGCTTTTGCCAAATGGCATCCACAGGTGCTGGAAGACTACGTGGCCCACGGCACGCAGGATCGCCTTGTCAACGGTCAGACCCAGCGCGTGCTCAGCTTCGAGCGCGAGGTTGAGACCGCCATTTACAACACCCTGCCCAGCAACCTGGAAGCCTTGCTCAAACAACACCCGATCAAATGCCCGGTGGCCTTCATGGGGGGCACGCAGTCGGTGGAAATGAAACAAGTCGGTATGGGTTTGACCGAGCGCATCACCCAGGGCCGGTTGATGATGCTCGATGGCAGTCACCTGTTTCCCATGGAGAAACCGCAAACCACTGCCGCCGCCATTGAGGCAGCTTTGCTTAACCTGTCAAAACCAGCGCCTTGAGCGTCAGCGGAGAAATCGCGGTTTCCACCGCTCCTACACACCAGGGGACGTTGCCGCAGTTTGCTCTGGCGTGTTGCGCGGCAAAAACACTGTGAAAGTTGAACCCTGGCCAGGCTCACTGCTGACATCAATGTGGCCACCGTGTTTTTTGACGATGTCATAAGACAGTGACAAGCCCAAGCCCGTTCCTTTGCCAACGGGCTTGGTGGTAAAAAACGGGTCAAATATCCGTTGTAAATTCTCCGCTGGAATGCCTCGACCGTTGTCTTGCACCTGAATCCAGACCTGACCCTCATCAAAACCAGTACGCACCGTGATTTTGCCTTTTTCCTGAATCGCATGCGAGGCATTCACCAGCAGGTTCATGAACACCTGATTGAGCTGAAAAGGGTAACACCGTATCTGCGGTAAACCAGCGTATTCCTTGACCACTTCAGCCTTGTATTTAAGCTCGTTCCAGACCACACGCAAGGTGCTGTCCAACCCATCCTCAAGGTTGGCCCACTGGTTCTCCGACTCACCCACATGAGAGAAATTTTTCAAATCCTGAACGATGCGGGTGACCCGCTTCAGTCCATCAAGGGTTTCATTCATCAACTCGGTGATGTCGTTCTGCATGAACTCGTAATCAATCTCCTTCTTGAGCGCGATCACTTGATCCCTCGCCACCTCAGGCAGCTCAGTTTCAATGTTCTGGTAAGCCGACAGCAAGCGCAACAAGTCCGCCACATAGCGCTGCAAGGAGCCCAGGTTGGAGTTGACATAGCCCACCGGGTTATTGATCTCATGCGCCACCCCGGCCGCCAGTTGGCCAATGGAGGCCATCCGCTCGGACTGCATCAACTGGGCTTGGGTGGCTTCGAGCTCCTTGATCAATACCGCCAAACGCTCTTTTTCCCCAATCAGCACCTTGTTCAAGGCATGTAAATCGGCCGTGCGGGACTGAACCCGGGCCTCCAGTTGATCACGCGAATCACGCAAAGTCTGGGCATCCAGCGTGCGCTGTGTGATGTCCTGAACACTGAACACACGCCCGATGATCTGCTCGTCCAGGTACTGGGGACGTGAACTCAGCTCAAACACGCGGCTGTCTTTGTGATGAAGCGTGTCGGTGATTTTCCACAATCGTATTCAAACGTGATTTCATCAATGCAGATTCGTGCACCGACTGGGCAATAAATTCCAGAATTTGTTGGTCATCCTGGGTCTCCAGCAATGTATCGGGAATGGCCCACATTCTGCTGAACTGCCGGTTCATGCCATTCACCTTGCCTTGCCAATCTACCACCAGAATGCCGTTGCCGGTGGACTCCAGCGTGGCACGTAATTGGGACATGGTGTGTGCCAGTACGTCCTGCAATTTCCTCACATCCTGAGTCAGCGTGGCCTGCACCAAGAGCAAGGGCTGCCCTTCGTGTTGCACTCGATGAATGGACTTGCTCACCGTCATCAGTTCGCCAGAAGCACTCAGGTACTGATCCTCTTGATGATGAATTTCCTGGTGAATACCATTCCTGACATCTTCCCAATAAAACACATCCTGCAGTGCACTCTCAATGTCGGTAATCGGCAAGCCCTTGAGTTTCCCGGCCTGATAACCCAAAGCACTTGATGCTGCAGCATTGGCCAGAACAATTTGCAGTGTGACCGGATCAACCAGCATCAACATCTCCGAGCTGTGATCCAGCATGAGCTGCTCCAGACTACTCATGACTTGTTGCCCGTGTGAGTGTTTGCAACGGAATCAAAGTAATAGCATGTCCATTTGCGTGGGCTCAAATAGAGATAGACCTCGCGCGGCACCTGCGCTGGCCGAATCGCCTTGGCAATGTTGATTTCGGATTCCACATCCAAGTCCAGGTACATGGACATCGCCTTGGGCGCATCCGCGTTGTACACCATCACGGTGGGTTTCATGGGCTTGGACGTGTTCACCGTGGTCACCATGCCCAAAGCACCATTGGACAATTGCACAATCGTTCCCGGTGGATACACCCCCATACAACGAATGAAAACCTTCAACAGATTGGGGTCAAACTTGCTGCGCAATTTGGCAAACATGAGCGACAGGGCTTCATGCGGAGTTAATGCGTCTGCGATGGCGCTGGGGTTACACAACTCGTCGTAATAATTGGCAATGGCCACAATCCGCGCCAGAAGTCCAATTTTTTCCCCCTTGAGTTTGGCCGGATAACCGGAACCATCAAACATCTCGTGGTGCTCACCAATGATGCCAAGCACATCGGCGGGCAGGTTCATCCGCTTTCCATAATCCACCCCAAACTGAGGGTGCAACTCCAAGTAATTGCGCTCAGCCGGGGTCAAGGCTTCCGTTTTCAGCAAGATCTTGTCTGGAACTTCTTTGAGCCCGATGTCGTGCAGCAGCGCCCCAACCCCCAGGGCACTCACCACTTCAATCGGAAGTTTGAGGTCACGCGCCACCATCATGGACAACAGGGACACATTGAGCGAGTGCAAATACAGCTCTTCCCCGCTCTTTCCCGCCATCACCTGAATCGCCAATTCCGGCGCACTCAAGATGGAGTCCGCAATTTTTTGCACCAGTTTGGTCGTTGTTTCAAGCGTTTGCGCAGTCAATGTCCCGAATCACCTGCGCGGTATCGGCAAAGGCGCTTTCAATCCGCTCAACCGCCGCTTTTCGCAACGCCATTTGAGCCATGATGGCTCGTTTCTCTGCCATCGCCGCCAAAAATTCAGACTGATCCTCAGACTCGACCTTGACCGGCTCAGGCAGAACCGTCTGGCCGAGCACAGGGTACGCTGCCGGATCGCTGAGTTCAGCGTTACACCGCAAACGCTTCAGACCCAGACTCTTGATGACCCTGATCTGTTCGTTGTTCTGAATTTTGAATTGACTGAACGCAAACGGATGGTCAAACCACTTCAAATCAAGATAAACGTACTGCCCCACCCGAAGCTGGTCAATCTCAATGAAATCTGGTTCGTCCATCACATCACGCCGCCCAAGTCACCATACCGCTCCAGGCGGTGGCCAGCACCACCAGGCCAAACACAATGCGGTAGTAGGCAAAACCCACAAAACTGTGGGTGGAAATAAAACGCAACAGCCAGCGGATGCACAACCAGGCACTGAAAAAAGACACCACCAAACCGACACCAAACAGCGGCAAGTCAGCCATCGA
>VIKI01000276.1 GCA_008080595.1 Comamonadaceae bacterium | reverse complement strand
AAACTACGTATACAGTTAAGTAGTATCGTATCAATCATCTGTAGAAACCAATGTCCTTGCCCGCCAAGTGTCACGGCGGTTTGCTCAGTGAGGTTTTTGTTTTATTTTTGGAGATTTCTCAGTGAACAAAATTTACCCTTCAGCAGCCGATGCGTTGCGCGGTATCGTCAAAGACGGCCAATTGCTGGCGGTTGGCGGATTTGGATTGTGTGGTATTCCAGAGGCTTTGATTGATGCCTTGCGAGATACGGGGGCGAAAGACCTCACCGTGATCAGCAACAACGCCGGGGTGGACGGTTTTGGTCTGGGCAAGTTGCTTGAAACACGGCAGATCAGCAAAATGATTTCCAGCTATGTGGGCGAAAACAAGGAGTTTGAGCGCCAATACCTGGCCGGAGAATTGCAGCTTGAATTCACGCCACAAGGCACGCTGGCAGAAAAGCTGCGTGCGGGGGGCGCAGGTATTCCCGCGTTTTACGTGCGCACGGGTGTGGGCACACTGGTGGCCGAAGGCAAAGAAAACCGTGTGTTTGATGGCCACGTCTACATTTTGGAACACGCACTGGTTCCAGAGGTGTCCTTGGTCAAAGCCTGGAAGGCCGACAAGAGTGGCAATTTGTTGTTCCGCCGTACCGCCCGAAACTTCAATCCGGCGGTGGCCATGGCCAGCAAGATCACGGTGGTGGAAGTTGAAGAAATTGTTGAGACCGGTACGTTCGACCCCGACAGCGTGCACCTGCCCGGCATTTATGTGAACCGCATCGTGCTCAATGCCACGCCAGAAAAGCGCATTGAGAAAAAAACTATCACCCCCAAAGCAGGAGCTTGATCATGGCTTGGACACACGACGAAATGGCCGCTCTGGCCGCCAAAGAATTGCAAGATGGCTATTACGTGAACCTGGGGATTGGCTTGCCCACATTGGTGGCCAACTTTGTGCCTGATGACATGGAGGTCTGGCTGCAAAGTGAAAACGGCATGCTCGGCATTGGCCCGTTTCCAACCGAAGACGAAGTGGACGCTGATCTGATCAACGCGGGCAAACAAACCGTGACCACCATTGCCGGCTCCAGCATTTTTGGCAGCCATGACAGCTTTGCCATGATTCGCGGCGGCAAAATCAATCTGAGCATTCTGGGGGCCATGCAAGTCAGCGAAACCGGTGATCTGGCCAACTGGATGATTCCAGGCAAGATGGTCAAGGGCATGGGCGGTGCGATGGACTTGGTGGGTGGCGTTAAAAGCGTGGTGGTTCTGATGGAGCACGTGGCCAAGAAAAAAGATGGCACGATTGACCTGAAGATTCTGCCCAGTTGCACACTGCCACTGACCGGTGTGGGTGTGGTGGATCGCATCATCACGGATCTGGCCGTGATGGATGTCACACCACACGGTATCAAGGTGGTGGCGCGTGCACCGGGTGTCAGCTTTGAAGAACTTCAAAGCAAAACCGGCGTGCCCTTGCATTGAGCTTGTAACTGATCAACTGTTGGCCAGGTGGTGCGCAGGCAAATGGTGGCGTGCCACTTTCCGCAGCAGCATTGACAAGCCCAGTGCAGCAATGGTCAGACCCACAACCAGCGAGATCCAAAACCCCTGCGCCGCCATCGGCTGCGCAGGGGCCCAAGGCAGCCAGCTCGGAGCCAGCCCCAGGGTGACACCCAACGGCAAGGCAAACAGCCAAAACGCCGTCAGGTGAATGACCATGGGTGCGCGAGTGACCTTGTAGCCGCGAATGGCGCAACTGGTAATCACCTGGGTGGCATCTGACAGCTGAAACACGGCCGCCAGCAGCAACAGTTGCGCAGTGAGCGAAATCACCGCCACATCACTGGTGTAGGCGCTGGCAATTTCGTGCCGCAACAGTGACATGAAAGAGGCGGAAACCACGGCCAGGCCGAGCCCCAAACCAACTCCCACCCATGCCTGATAACGTGCCAGCACCGGCTCACCCGCCCCCAGGGAATGGCCCACGCGGGTCAACAAGGCCAGCCCCAGACTCAGCGGCACCATGAACACCAGTGAAGTGAAATTCAGCGCAATCTGATGCGCTGCCATTTGCGTGCTGCCAAATTTGGCGATCAGCAAGGCAATCAGGCTGAAGGCGCTGGTTTCGGCAAAATACGTCACGCCAATGGGCAGGCCCAGTTTCAGCAAATGTTGAATGCTGGCCCAGTGAGGTGCTTCCATGTGGGCAAACGGCCAGGTGCTTTGGTAAGCGCTTGAGCGTTGCATCCACCAGATCAGCGCCAGCAGGTTGAACACCACCGTCAACAGCGTGGCCCAGGCGCAGCCCACACCACCCAGCCGGGGAAAACCGGCATGGCCAAACACCAGCAGCCAGTTCACCACGATGTTGATCCCCAGTGACAACAGGGCAATCACCATCAGCGGCTTGGTCTGGTTCAGGCTGGTGCTGTAGCCATACAACACGCGGTAACAGGCAAACAAGGGCAGTGCCAGGCTGGTGATGTGCACAAAGTCATTGGCAATCGCATGAACGTGGGTTTCCAGCTGCATCTGGTCAAAAAGCAGCGAGGCCAGGTTGGCCAGCAGACAGCCTACCAAGCCCACGGCCAACGCTTTCCACAAGGCTTGGCGCACCATGTGGGGCACGGCATCCAGTTCACCGGCTCCAACCTGGTGTGCCACGATGGGGTTGATCGCCATCATGATGCCCATGATGCTGAGCATCAGCATGTTCCAGATCGATACCCCCAGCGACACCCCCGCCAGGTCTTGTGCCGAAGCATGCCCTGCCATGGCCACGTCCACCACGGCCATGCCCACATAGGCCAGTTGTCCCACCAGAATCGGCCAGGCCAATGGCCACAGACCCGCCAGCTCTGCCCCTAGTCTGGAGCGGGCAGCGGGGTGATGAAAAAGATGTTGCAGTGGGCGAATCAAGGTTTTATCGAAAGTCATTGTGATATGGCGAGTGTCCCATCGTTTCCATTGCGCTTTCAGGCACACTTGCCACTTTCACCACGGAGTTTGCGATGGATGTCACCACGGGGATCGATTTCGGGGAATTTGCCAAAGTGCTGATTCACTCGCG
>VIKI01000275.1 GCA_008080595.1 Comamonadaceae bacterium | reverse complement strand
GGCGTATGGACAGCAGGACACGGGTCAGGTCGTGCCCGGCTTCTGACTTGAAGTGCGCGGTACGCAACAACAGCGGCATCACCAATTCGTTGCACACCATGGTCGACACCGCAATGGTTTCCACAATCACCATCCCGGTGGCCGCCGACAAGCCACCAATAAAGGCAAACAAGGCCAGTGCGGGTTGGCCGGCAGCCAGAGGTAACAGCAGCACAAAGTTGTCAGCATTCACTTGTGTCCCCTGAAAATACAGCAGGCCCGCCACGGCAATCGGTAACACAAACAAGTTGATGGCCAGCAAATACAGCGGAAACACCCAGACGGCGCGGCGCAAATGGCTCTCGCGCACGTTTTCCACCACCATCACCTGAAACTGGCGTGGCAGAAAAATCACCGACAACATCGACAACAAGGTCAGGGCAAACCACTGCGTCCAGGCAAAACTGCCGCTTTGCTCCAGCCGTATCAGTTTGGCCAGTTCGGGCACGGCATGGGCACGGGTAAACACATCGGCCAGGCCATTGAACATGCCATACACCACAAACAAACCCACGGCCAAAAAGGCAATGAGTTTGACCACCGACTCCAAAGCAATGGCGGCCACCAGCCCCTCATGGCGTTCGGCGGAGTCCAGATGCCGGGCGCCAAACACCATGGTGAACCCGGCCAGCGCCAACGCCATGTAAAAGGTGCTGTCTTGCACCCAATGGGGCTGCACCGTCAGGCCAGCATCCTGCGCTGTCGTGAGCAAACCATATCCGGCAGACACTGCTTTCAGTTGCAGTGCGATGTACGCAATCATCGTCACCAAACCCGCCAGCAGCGGACTCTTGCCATAACGGCTGCCAATAAAGTCGGCGATGGAGGTGATGCGGTAGGTTTTGGCAATGCGGATCATTTTGCGCAACACCAACCAACCCAGCACCATGGCCAGGGTTGGCCCGAGGTAAATCGGCAAAAACCAGATACCACCAGAGGCTGCTCGCCCAACGCTGCCAAAATAAGTCCAGGCGGTGCAATAAACCGCAAGTGACATGGCATACACCCAAGGATTGGCGGTGATGGAGCGACCCTGCGCGGCCCGCCAATCACCATAATGGGCAATCGCAAACAAGGCCAGCAAATAAACGCACGATACCGAGATGACCAGCGTCGGCGAGAGCATGGCTAATCGTCCTGCGAAGAATATTCTGAGCGTTCCATCAACCAGGCTACCAAAACGATCATCATGCCCCAAAGCGCAAATAGGGCGATCAACAGGATCGGAACGCCAAACACCACCACATCACGATCCCACAGTCCCAACAAGGGAAAATTGAACAACAAACAAGCGGCAAAAAACAAGGCCAACAAGCGTTGCTTGACCATTTGCTCAAACACCGGCATACCGCACCGCCTCTTTGTTGGACAGGAGCTTAAAACGGCGCATCCAAGTCCCGGTTCCACATCGGCTTGAGCTTGGCGGCTTGTTCAACCAGCAACTCAAAAGGCAGGGCCTGTTTGACCAGGATGATGGTACAAGGCGCGTCCATCGCTACTTTGATGGGCACGGTGGCCACAAAACGCTGGGTCAACAAACCATGGGTTGCTGCCCCCATCACAATCACACTGACGTGATTGCCTTTGGCGTAGTTGATCAAAGCTTGCGCCACATCGCCAGATTCGAGCACCTGGTATGAAATCTGGTTTCCGGGCAGATCCAGTGGCTGTGCCCACTGCCGCAAGCCAGACAAATATTTGCGCTGCACACTGGTTTCGCTGTTTTCGTCATCCGATGAACTGGTTTGCCCCGGAGAAATCACCGTCACACAGGCCAACTGCGAGCCAGGCCGTGTTCCCAAGGAACGCGCTACCGCCTGCCGCAGGGAATACAAGGTGGCATCAGTCACATCCTTGTGCGGCACCGCAACCATCACGATCGGCACTTCTTCAATCTGCTGTACCGGCAAGGGGCTAGGCTGATAGTGCATACCTGCCGCTTTCAACCAACGCTTGAAATGTGAACCAAATCCGGTCGCCTTGACGTTGCGGCCCCGTTCTGTCACGGTGATCTGATCCGGGTTTCTTAAATCAAAGGCCAGGTGAGCCGCCGAGGGGTAGCGCTTGGCGGCTTCGGCCTCCAGACAACGCAGAATGACCTCCTGCATCCACTCAGGCAAGTCAGGTTGAAGTTTTCGCGGCGGCACCGGGTCCATCCACAAGCGCTGGCGCAGACCCGCCGGGGTCTGCGGTGAGCCAAATGGCAATTCTGCGGTGACCATTTCATACAGCATCACACCAATGGCAAAGATGTCGCTGCGCGGGTCACCACGCACACCCACCACCTGCTCGGGCGCGATCCAGGTCGGAGAACCGACCGCTTTGCGCAGTTGTTCAGCCAGCAAGTCCGGGTACAGGGCATTGCAGGACAAGCCAAAATCCAGCAACACCGCAGTGCCATCGGCTCGAATCAAGACATTTGCAGGCTTCAAATCCAGATGAACGGTGTTTTGTTGGTGCAAGCTGTGCACACCCGTGGCCACCGCCGCACCAATGCGGGCAACCTCAAGAACATCAGGGCGCACAGGCGCGTCTATCCAGTGTTCCAGAGTTTCACCAGACACGTATTCCATCACCAGATAAGGCACGTTTTCAAGGTCACCCGCCGCCACAAAACGAGGAACATGTGAGCCCTGCAGCACCTGCATGATCATGTGCTCCACCTCAAAACTGACGATGTTCTCGGCACCATCACCTGCCGTCATGCGTGGCACTTTCATGACCAGAGGAAAACCCGGCTCATGGGAGCCCTCGGTATAGCGGACGCGGTAAATGTGCGCCATACCACCCGAGTGAATACACTGCTCTATCGTGAAGCCATCAAGCTCCGCACCGGCCTCCAAAAGTTTCATCGCCCGGTTTCCAGTCGATCAGCAAAAAAAGCGGGCAAGCCCGCACGTCGAACCGCATTGGCGGCAGCATGGTAATCGTAGGAAACCCGGTGAAACGTCAGCAACAACTTCTGCGTGTCAAACATGGCATACATGGCTTGCGGGTTACCGTCACGCGGCTGCCCTACAGACCCAATTGTCGCCAGCCAATGGCGGTGCTTGGGCACAGGCACGGCGACACCGGGAGTGGGAAAAAACTTCATCAAATCAGCTTTGGCACCACGGTAGTACAGGGTTTGGAGGTGAACATGACCACCAAACACATACCGGACTTCCGGCTTGTCCGCACAGGCATCAAGACTTGCCGTGGCCGAACGCTGATCCGTCACATAGCGCCACAGCTCAGGGCCGTCCACACTGGCATGGACCATCAGCATATGTCCATGCTGAGCAGTCAGAGGCAATTGCGCCAGAAAGCTACGCTGCTCAACATCAAGTTGGGCATGCGTCCATTGTGCTGTGCTGTCACCTACGCTTTTGACATCTGTCGGCGGCGCAGCAACCATAGCATCGTGATTCCCCTTGATCACCCATGCCCCTTCTGCAACCAAGACCTGGAGTCGCTTCACCACAGCAACAGGATCAGCGCCATACCCAACCAGATCGCCCAACACGGCGAATTGCTCAGCTCCTTGGAGCTTTGCATGGGTCAGACAGGCTTCCATGGCATGCACATTGGCGTGAATATCTGACAATAAAGCCAGCTTCATAAAACCCCTTCACCAAGCACGCACTACCCCTTCAGCGCACGCTCAAGTTCAGCACATGCTTGCTGACCTGCTGCCGCCTGGATCTTTGGGAAAAGTGCCAACAAGTCATCCAAACCGGCAGCAGACTCTACCGAAAGGTTTAACCGGAATCCCCGCAGCCCGAGACTGGCGGTGACCTTAGTGGCCAGTGGCATGGCCAGACTGTAACGCTCTTGTGGCGTTCT
>VIKI01000030.1:18460-23562 GCA_008080595.1 Comamonadaceae bacterium | reverse complement strand
TTTCAGGCCAAACATCTGCTCGTTTTCAGCCGCGCTGAACTGCACACACATGCTGTTGAGCTTTTCAATACCTACGCCGTGTTCGCCGGTTACCGTGCCGCCCATGGCCACACTGGTCTCCAGAATATCCGCGCCAAAAAGCTCGCAGCGGTGCAACTGGTCGGGGTCATTGGCATCAAACAAAATCAGCGGGTGCAGGTTGCCGTCACCAGCGTGGAACACGTTGGCGCAGCGCAGCTGGTATTTTTTCTCCATCTCCTGGATAGCCAGCAAAATGTCAGCCACACGCTTGCGCGGAATGGTCGAGTCCATACACATGTAGTCCGGGCTGATGCGCCCACTGGCCGGAAACGCATTCTTGCGCCCGCTCCAGAATGTCATGCGCTCCTGCTCACTTTGGCTCACTGCAATTTTTGTAGCGCCTGCCGCAAGCAGTACCTGCGTCATACGCTGAATTTCTTCTTCAACCTCGGCCGGTGTGCCATCCGACTCGCAGAGCAGAATGGCGGCGGCACTCAGGTCGTAACCGGCGTGCACATAGTCTTCCACGGCGGCAGTCATGGGCTTGTCCATCATCTCCAGCCCGGCCGGAATGATGCCCGCTGCAATCACCGCAGCAACCGCCTCGCCGGCTTTGCGAATGTCATCAAAGCTGGCCATGATGCAACGCGCCAACTGCGGCTTGGGAATCAGCTTCACCGTAACCTCGGTCACCACCGCCAGCATGCCTTCCGAGCCAATCACCACACTCATCAGGTCATAGCCGGGGGCATCCAGCGCGTCGGAGCCAAACACGATCGGCTCACCGGCCATGGTGAAGCCCTTGATTTTCAGGATGTTGTGCAGCGTCAGCCCGTATTTCAGGCAGTGCACCCCGCCCGAGTTTTCCGCCACATTGCCACCAATGGTGCAGGCAATCTGGCTGCTGGGGTCGGGCGCGTAATACAAGCCCAGCGGCGCGGCGGCCTCGCTGATGGCCAGATTGCGCACGCCGCATTGCACCGTGGCGGTACGTGCCAGCGAGTCCAGCTTCAGGATGCGGTTGAACCTGGCCAGCGACAAGGTGACGCCCATGGGGTGCGGCATGGCTCCACCCGACAGGCCGGTTCCTGCGCCCCGCGCCACCACCGGAACACCCAGGGCGAAACAGGTTTTCAGCGCGGCCTGAACCTGCGCCTCATCTTCTGGCAGCGCCACCACCAGCGGGCGCTGGCGGTAGGCGGTCAAGCCATCACATTCATAGGGCGTGGTGTCCTCGCTGTTCCATAGCAAAGCATGGGCAGGTAAAACAGCCGACAGCGCTTGAACCACTTGCGCTTGCAGCTCTGATTTTTGCAGTGAAGACAACTCGGGAGTGAAACCGGTGGTGCTCATGGGAATCCTTGTGATGACCGCACGCAGGGCGAATGCCTGGCCTGGGGATGCAACTGTAACGCCACACACGGGCTGGCGACATGAGCAATTTTGAACACTTGCGTGAAATTTGATTTGCTATATATTTAATAGCTGCTTGCGCTTATTGAATAAGCGCCAGAGGCAATTATCTGTATAAGATCAATGCTCGGCTAGGCCCCTCAAGCCAGCACCACCGGGCAACCCGCAGTTTTCAGTGCAGCCAGTGCGGGCAAGGCCTCGGCTGCCGCATCGGTTACCAGTGTGCCCACCTCGGACAGTTTGGCGTAGGTGACGCGGCTG
Organism: Comamonadaceae bacterium; assembly: GCA_008080595.1. Classification (GTDB taxonomy): domain Bacteria; phylum Pseudomonadota; class Gammaproteobacteria; order Burkholderiales; family Burkholderiaceae_C; genus Rhodoferax. Next base: position 21,867 of record VIKI01000030.1, on the reverse strand, counting down.
GTCTGGCCGATCTTGCTGTGGTCGGCCAACACAATCAACTTTTGTGCCTGTTCGGTCATGGCGCGGGCCACGGCGGCTTCGTGGTGCTCAAAACTGCTGGCCCCCCCCGCCACGCTGATGCCCACCGGTGACAGCAAGGCCACATCGGCGCGGTAGCGGTGGATTTCCCCCACCGTGCTGTCGCCATGGGTGGCTTGCACCTCGGGGTCGGTGCGGCCCCCCAGCAAAATCACTTCGTTGCGGGCACTGCGCCCGGCGGCCATGGCGGCCAGTTTCAAGGCGGCATTGAGGCTGTTGGTGATCACCGTCAGGCCCGACAGGCTGGCCAGTTCTTCGGCCAGGATGGTGGTGCTGCTGCCTGCGTCCAGAAACAGGGTCTGGCCGGGTTGCAGCAGTTGCAGTGCGGCGCGGGCAATGGCGCGTTTTTCGCTGGCACGCACGGTTTGGCGCACCGCCAGCGGGGGTTCGGGCTGCGGCCCATGGGCCACGATGCCGCCGTGCACCCGGCGCAGCAGGCCCATGGCTTCCAGCGCCAGAATGTCGCGCCGGATGGTCTCGCGTGACACCTCCAGGTCTTGCGCGATGCGATCTGTGCTGACGCTGGAGAGGGTGGACAACAGGGTGCGAATGCGGAGGAATCGTTCTTCTTGCAACATGGTTCGGTTTTCAGGCTGAGCGCAAAGTCTGGTCACGCCGTTGTGACAGCAGGTGCAGCAGCACCGCAAGCATACCAACCACCGCCATGATGCAGGTGGAGAAAGCCGCTGCCTGTGAGGTAAAGCCCGCCTCGTCCAGCCGCATCACCGTGACCGCCCCCATCGGCAGCGAGGGCGTGACCAGAAAGATCACCGCCGACAAGGTCACCATCGAGCGCATGAACAAAAACACCAGCACCGCCAGCAGTGTCGGCATCAGGGCCGGCAGGTAGACATCACGCAGCACCCGCCACAGATTGCCGCCCAGCACGGCGGTGGCATCTTCCAGCGCCGTGGGCACGTGGCGCATGCCGGTCATCATGGTCATGAAACCTTGCGTGTGGTAGTGGTAGTAATTGCACAGCGCCAGCAAAATGGCCGAACCATACAACGCGCCCCAGGGCATGCTGGCGCTGTTGAAGGTCAGCACATAGGCCAGGCCCAGCACCAGCCCAGGCACGCCCACCGACAGGGCCGACAAGCCGGTGGCCAGCCGCGCCGCCGGGCCGGGCAGGCGACGAATGCCCACACACAGCATCAACAGCAGCAGCGTGCCCACTCCCGCCGCCAGCGCCGACACCCACAGCGAAGTCCACAGCGGCGTGTAGCCATCGGCCAGCGAAATGTCGTAATGCTTGAGCGTCAACCCCAGGCGGTACGGCCAGAGCTGGATGAAGCTGGCCATGACCACGGTCAACACCACCGCCACAATGCTGCCCGCAATCAGCATGCTGCCGACAAAAAAGGCGCTGTCACGCCCGGGCTGGCGCTGCGGCACCGGGCGTATCGCTGCCTCGGCCCCGCCGTGTCGTGCCGCCATGCGTTCGATGAAGACCGACAAGGCTGCTGGCAGCAGCAGCAAGATGCCCACCACCGCACCCATGCCAAATTTCATCTGCCCGCTGACCTGGTTGTAAATCTCGGTGGCCAGCACCGCAAAGTTGCCGCCAATCACTACCGCGTTGCCAAAGTCGGTGATGGTGATGGTGAACACCACAAAGCCCGCACTCAATAAGCCATAACGCGCCTGCGGCAAGGTGATGTCCATGAACTGCCGCCACGGGCTGGCCCCCAGCACTTCAGCCGCCTCGTACTGCCTGGCATCGCCCTGGCGCAAGGCGGTGCGCACGATCAGCACCGCCTGCGGCAAGGCGTACAACACGTCGGCGATCAGCAGCCCGCCAAAGCCATAGATGTCAATCCGCATGTCGAGCATCTTGGCCACGATGCCGTTGCGCCCGAGCAAAAAAATCAGCCCCAAGCCCAGCACCAGCGACGGGGCCAGCATCGGCAAGGCCAACACGGCAGCGACCAAGCGCTGGGCCGGCATGCAGGTGCGCTCCAGCCCAAACGCCAGCACACAGGCCAGCATCACGGTGATCAGCGTGGTGGCTAGACCCAGCAGCAGGCTGTTGCCCAGGGCGCGCCAGATGCCGGGGGCTTGCAGCAGCGCCGCGTAGTTGTCCATCCCGACACCGCCGCCGGTGTCAGACACCAGGCTGCGCCAGACGATGGTCAGCATCGGCAAGCCGAAAAACAACAACAGCGTCAGCAGTGGCAGGCCCAGGCAGGCCTGCAGCAAGCGGCGCTCGCCCACGCTCATGGGGGCTTGCAGCGGGCTCATGTGTGCACCCACACGCCGTCTTCGGCGCAGCAGCTCACGTCGACCGCGTCGCCGGGGGCCAGGGTTTGGGTGCTGCTGGTTTCCGCCAGCAAGTCCATGCCCCGCCAGCGCACCTGCACGCGCTGGATGCTGCCCAGAAAAGTGGCATCAAGCACGCGCCCCAGGCCTTGCGTATTGGCTGACAACTGCAGGCGTTCCGGGCGAATACACAGCCGCGCCGAGCTTGCGGGCAACTCCGCTGGCAAGCTGCTGCTGGGCAGTTGCGCGGCCTGCTCGGGGGTGAGCAAATTGCTCTGGCCCATGAAGTTGGCGACAAACTGGGTGCTGGGGCGCAGGTACAGCTCACGCGGTGTGCCGCTTTGGGCAATGCGCCCGCCGTGCATGCAGACAATGCGGTCAGCCATGGCCAGCGCCTCTTCCTGGTCGTGGGTGACCATGATGGTCGGAATGCCCAGGCGGCGCTGCACCTCGCGCAACTCATGGCGCAGGTCGGCCCGCACCCGGGCATCCAGGGCGGACAGGGGTTCATCCAGCAACAGCAGCGCCGGGTTGACCGCCAGCGCCCGGGCAATCGCCACGCGCTGCTGCTGCCCACCCGAGAGCTGCGCCGGGTAGCGCAGGCCATAGTCGGCCAGGCTCACCATGTCCAGCAGCTCGGCGGTACGCTGGCGCACTTGGGCGGCCGGGGTGTGGCGAATGCGCAGGCCATAGCCCACGTTGTCGGCCACTGTCATGTGGGCAAACAGCGAATAGGCCTGAAAGACGATGCCAAAGCCGCGTTCACGCGCGGGCAAGGCCGCCAGGTTGCGCCCGTCCAGGGTGATGCTGCCGGCATCGGCACTGAGCAGGCCCGCCACAATGCGCAGCAGCGTGGTTTTGCCACAGCCGCTGGGCCCCAGTAGGCAGACAAACTCTGAGCTGCCGACGGTGAGCGTGATGCGCTCCAGGGCCACCTGACCGTCAAAACTCTTGTGCAGGTCGTGAATTTCCAGAGACATGGTGCGTGACTCGCGCTGCGGCCAGGTTCAGGCTTCAGCGGCCAATGGATTTTTGCCAGGTGGCCAAAATGGCATCACGCTCCTTGGCCG
>VIKI01000030.1:16189-18428 GCA_008080595.1 Comamonadaceae bacterium | reverse complement strand
GGCCGACTTGGCAAAGTCCATCGGGTACAACACCTTGGACAAGTCCGCTGGCAATCCGGCCGCCACAGCGGCTTTGGATTGCGGCACGCCGCTGATGGTGACAATTTCCTTGTATTTGGTGTAGAGCGCTGCGGCGTTGGGCGACAGCGTCCAGTCCAGGAAGCGTTTGGCATCGGGCTTGTTTTTCGATGCCGCCATCAGGCCCGAGGCCTCCAGCTCGTAACCCGCGCCATCGCTGGGAATGACCATCTTCACCGGGTAGCCCTCTTCGACCGATTTCATGGCCGCAAATGCCAGCGAGGTGCCAATGGCAAATTCCCCGGCCCGCGCGGCCTTGCAGGGGCGTGAGCCCGATTTGATGTATTGGGCCACATTGCCGTCGATCGATTTGAGCAGCTTCCAGCCCTCATCGTTGCCATGGGATTGCAGCAGCGCGGCGATCTGCAGGTAGCCGGTGCCCGATGAGATGGGGTTGGGCATGACCACCTCACCCTTGTAGACCGGGTTGGTCAGGTCTTTCCAGGAGGTCGGCATCGGCAGTTTTTTGGCCTTGAGCACTTCGGTGTTGACGCAAAACGCCGCCATGTAGCCGGTGCTGGCAAACCATTTGTTGTCTGCTGCCTTGTCATTCTTGGCGAGTTTGTCGCCGCCTTTGGGGGCATAAGCCTCCAGCAGGGCGGTGATGCGCGGATCCATCATGTTGGTCACCGCCCAGCCCCAGATCACATCGTGCTGCGGGTTGGCGGCTTCGGCCAGAATGCGCGCACCCAGGTCGCCGGTGGACAGGCGCAGCACCTTCACATCCACATCGGATAGGTCTTTTTTGGCGGCGGCCACGTACTCCTTGATTTCGTCTTCTTCCAGCGCGGTGTAGGCCGTGACCGTGCCCGCGTGGGCGGTGGGAAGAGTGCTGACCAGTGTGCCAAGCAGAGACAAAGCCCCAAGGGCGGTCGACAGGGAAAAACCAATGCGCATAAATTTCTCCAAAACGGTGCGTTGTTGAAAAAGGTGTCCGTGTGCCGCGGCACAATTCGCCAAAAATGTGCATTTAATTGCACTTGTGTATATTATTGTTTTACACGAAAATACACAAGCACTAAATATGCCAATCTGACTTGTGCCCTTGGTGCGAGTCTCTTTCACTGAAAAACCTTGCCATGAGCCCAATACCTGTCTTCACTTCTGACCTTGAATCCCTGGCCCACGCCTTGGCCGATGCCGCCGACGCACCCGCCATGCGCTACTTTCGCACGGCGCTGGACATCATCACCAAAGCCGACGAAAGCCCGGTCACGGTGGCCGACCGCGAGGCCGAAGCTGCCATGCGGGCGCTGTTGCTAGCCCATTGCCCGGAGCACGGCATCCTAGGGGAGGAACATGGGCGGACGCGGCTGGAGGCGCCTTATGTGTGGGTGCTTGACCCGATTGATGGCACCAAAAGTTTCATCACCGGCTCGCCGCTGTGGGGCACACTGATTGCGCTGCTGCAGCAGGGTCGCCCGGTGCTGGGCTTGGTGAACATGCCGGTGCTGGGCGAGCGCTGGACCGGTATGGCCGGGCAACCGAGCCGCTGTAACGGCCAACCGGTGCACACCAGTGGCTGCACAGCACTGGCCCAGGCCCGCATCTACACCACCTCACCCGACGCATTCACCACCAGCCAGTGGCAGCAGTTTGATGCCCTGAGCCGCCAGTGTGCTCTGCGGCGTTTTGGCGGCGACTGTTACAGCTACGCGCAGCTGGCCGGTGGCCATGTGGACTTGGTGGTGGAAGCCGGTTTGCAGCCCTACGATTACCTGGCCATGGTCTGCCTGGTGGAGGGCGCGGGTGGTTGTATCACCGACTGGCAAGGCCGGGCGCTGGGCATGGATTCCGATGGCTGTGTGCTGGCCGCCGCCACCCCGCAGTTGCATGCCCAGGCGCTGGCTGTGCTTTAATTTATGCTATTAATTAAATAGCTGTTTGCGCTTTTATATCAAGGGCTAGAGGCTGATTTTGTATATAAAAGTATCACTGCACACTCTGGCGCAACCAGTCGGCAAAGGCCATGCATTCCCAGCGTTCCATCATGCCGGTGCGCCAGCACAAGTAATGGGCGTGCGGGCTGGGCACGCTGGAGGTGAAGACCGGGCTGGCCCCGAGTCGCACCAGTGAGCCATTGTCCAGCCAGGGTTGCGCCAGCTTCAGGCGGATCAGGCCAATGCCCATGCCGGCCGCGACCCCGTCGCACATCAGCCCG
>VIKI01000030.1:0-16139 GCA_008080595.1 Comamonadaceae bacterium | reverse complement strand
AGTCCAGCTGGTGGGCCGAAAACCAGGTGCGCCACGGCTCCAGCGGGCTGCGCAACAGCGTTTCACCTTCCAGGTCTTGCGCCACTTCAAAGGGCCCGTGCTCGCGCACAAAGGCGGGTGAGGCCAGGGGAGTGACCTGGTCTTTGATCAGGCACAGGTGTTCCACATCGGCATAACGCCCGGTGCCAAAGCGGATCATCAGGTCGGCATCTTCGCCCACCACATCCAGCAGCGGAATCGAGACCTGCAAGGTCAGGTCAATCTCGGGGTAGGCCTCGGTGAACTGGCGCAGTCGCGGGATCAGAATGGAGCGGGCAAAGGTGGGTGTCACCGCCAGTCGCAACTTGCGCTTGCCGGGTGTCGCGGCGGAGCTGGGAAAGCGCTGCAACATGGCCAGCCCCTCGCGCACATGGGCCAGGTATTCAATGCCCTCGGTGGTGAGTGAAAAATCGGCACGGCCAAACAGTTTGGTGCTCAGGATTTGCTCCAGTTGCCTGACGCGGTGGCTGACCGCGCTGGGGGTGACGCAGAGTTCTTCGGCGGTTTGGGTCACGCTGCGCAGACGCGCCAGCGCCTCAAACGTCAGCAGACACTGGATGGGGGGAATGCGGGTGGTGGACATGGCAAACATTGTGGCACTGCCGGAGCAAAAAGCACTGCGTAAAATCCCTGCTCCACAGCGGCCAAGCCGTTCTTCTGGCCCTGCCAGCCCCACTTTTTCTCCTCAGGTAGCGTTCTTCATGTCCGACCGTTTTGCCGTGCTGCCACAGTACCTGTTACCCAAACAAGCCCTCACCCTGCTGGCCGGGCGTGTGGCCCGCGCCCAGGGTGGCGCATTCACCACGCGCCTGATCCAATGGTTTGTGCAGCGTTACCGGGTCAACATGGCCGAGGCAGCCAACCCGGACGTGACCAGCTATGCCAGCTTCAACGATTTCTTTACCCGTGCGCTCAAAGCTGGAGCCCGCCCGCTGGCGCAGGCCGAGCTGATTTGTCCGGTGGACGGGGCCATCAGCCAGTTTGGCCGCATGGAAGGCCAGCAGATTTTTCAGGCCAAAGGGCATCAGTACAGCAGCACCGCGCTGGTGGGCGGAGATGCGGCGCTGGCCCGGCAGTTTGACCATGGCCACTTTGCCACCTTGTACCTGAGCCCGCGTGACTACCACCGCATCCACATGCCATGCGCGGGCCACCTGACCCGCATGATTTACGTGCCGGGCGATCTGTTTTCAGTCAATCCCACCACCGCGCGGGGCGTGCCGGGCTTGTTTGCCCGCAACGAGCGTCTGGTGTGTGTGTTTGAACGCCCCGATGGCTTGGGCCCGTTTGTGCTGGTGCTGGTGGGGGCCACCATCGTCGGTAGCATGGCCACCACCTGGCATGGTGTCGTCAACAATCCCAGGGCCGGGCAGTTGTTTGAGAAGCGCTATGACCATGAATGCATTGAGTTCAAGCAAGGCGACGAGATGGGCCGCTTTTTGCTGGGCTCCACCGTGGTCATGTTGTTTCCCCAAGGCACGTTGCAGTTCAACCCGGCCTGGCAGCCGGGCGGGGCGATTCGGTTGGGGGAGGGGATGGCGAACCTATCGGATGAGTTTCTGAGAGTCGATCACCACAGTATCAAAAGTCTCATCAACGAGGGGCGTGACTGATGAGAAGTGGCTGAGTCTGTGATGATCAGTTAGAGAGTGAATCAGACTCGCTCGGTTACTTGAAAATCACCGTCTTGTGCCCGTTGATCAGCACGCGGTGTTCGCTGTGCCATTTGACGGCGCGGGCCAGTACCTGGCTTTCGGTGTCACGGCCCTGGGCGGTCAGGTCTTCGACGGTTTTGCTGTGGTCGACTCGGGCCACGTCTTGTTCGATGATCGGGCCTTCGTCCAGATCGGCGGTCACATAGTGGGCGGTGGCCCCAATCAGTTTCACACCCCGGTCATGCGCCTGGTAATAGGGTTTGGCCCCTTTGAAGCTGGGCAAAAAGCTGTGGTGGATGTTGATGGCGCGGCCTGACAGCTTCTGGCACAGGTCATTGCTGAGGATTTGCATGTAGCGTGCCAGCACCACCAGCTCAGCGCCTTCGCTGTCAATGATCTCCATCTGCTTGGTTTCCACCTGGGCCTTGGTGGCCGCTGTCACCGGCAGGTGGTGAAACGGCACGTTGTAGCTGGCCGCCAGCTGGTAAAACTCGCGGTGGTTGCTGACGATGGCGCGAATATCCAGCGGCAGCAGGCCACTTTTCCAGCGAAACAGCAGGTCGTTCAGGCAATGGCCTTCCTTGCTGACCAGGATGACGGTGCGCATCGGCTGGGCCTGCGCATGCAATTGCCATTGCATCTGAAACGGGGCGGCAAATTCGGTCAGCTGGGCTTTGAGTTCATCAAAACTGTGCTGGACGCAGGCAAATTGCACCCGCATGAAAAACAGGCCGGTGTCATGGTCGTTGTACTGGGCGGCTTCTTCGATGTTGCCGTCGTTTGCCAGCAAAAAACCGGAAACGGCGTGAACCAGGCCCAAACGGTCGGGGCAAGACAGGGTAAGGGTGTAAACAGGCATCATGGGGGTGGGAATGTGGCAGCTTTGATTGCTATGAAATAAATAGCTGCTTGCGCTTGTTGAATAAGGGCTAGAGCCCTAATTTTTATAAATTCAGTGCACCACAACCGGGTTTTGAGCCAGCTCGGCGTATTGTTCCAGCGTGTCTTCGACTTCTTCTTGTGTCGGGGTTTTGAGTTGCCAGGCCGAGATTTGCTGCTGGAACAGTTCAGCCCATGAGCCGTCCAGATAGACCTCTTTGTTGGAGCGCTTGTCGACAATTTCAAAGCCGTGGCGGGCCAGCGCCGGCACGATCAGCAATTGCTCACCCGCTTTGAGCGTGTCTGGCGGCACATCGGCTGCCACCGCATTGGCCAGCATGTGGGTCACAGAGTAGGTTTCAGAGTCGTAAAGCGTGTGCATTGGCAAATTATCCATGAAAGCGATGAGCACCTTGCAGATGCAGGCATTTGGGGCAAATTCAAGGTGTTTCGGTGGCCACCCATTGCTGGTCAATGTAGTCGCCATTGGCTTCCTGAATGCGAATACGCGCAGGCAGGTAGCTCAGGGATGGAGCCAGCCAGATGCTCACATGCTGGTCATAAGGCTGGCGCGGATTGCGGGTGAGTTTGATGCCTTCGGTTTGACCACCCGGCAACCCCAGGGTTTCCATCTCGCCGACGGTAAACAACCACAGATCGGCATCACGGGGGCCGACGGTTTGAAGGGTCAGTGTGGTGCCCGGTGTCAACCGCGTGGGGTTACTGGCGGCGATGGCGGCCAGCTGGATCAGGACACTGAGCCGGTCTTGTGCGCCACTGAGCAGGGCCACGTCGGGCGTATTGGCACTGAAGGTGACCTTGCCCTGATCGCGGTTGAAATGTGCTGCCACTTCACTGCGAAATTTGTCAGAAAACCGCTCTGGACTCAATCCTTCTGGCCCCGTGCTTCCCCGGCTTTTTTGGGTGCGGCTTTGGCCAAATGCGCCAAAACTCAGGCTGGCTTCATAACGCCCGTCATCCAGCTGCCAGATCAGTTCGCCATGTAGGGTGTACGGGAACTTGTTGGCCAGCACCTTGTAAACCAGCTTGACCGAGCCGGGCATGCCGTCAATGCTGAAGGCGGTGGCCAGCTCTTTGGGGGGGCGTGCGGCGGGTATTTCTTCGGGGTCGACGGGGGTTGATGCCGTGGGCTGGGGTGTCGGCGGCTCTGCGGGGAGTGGTTCAACAGACGCTGTTTCGGCTGGAGCCGTCTCGGCATGAGTTTGTTCGGCGGTGCTGATGGATGCCGGCGTGGGCTCCGTAGGCAGCGGGGACATCGGTGGAGGTGGCTTGGGCGCAGCTCGCGGTATGGGCTTTGTTGCAGACACATGAGCCGCCTTCGGCGGCGGATCGGGTGTCAGCGTGCGCGTGGCAAAGCTCAGTGCCGGGGTGTCGGTGGCCTGGCTGTTCAGGCGCAAAGGCAGGGTTTGCAGCAGGGCCAGGTGCAGCGCAAGCACCACCAGGCTCAGTATCAGCAAGGCTTTGACAGGAATTTTTGGCGCGGCCATGTCAACTAAAATGGCGGGGATGTTGGTGGCTCTGTGGGACAAAATGTATGAAATTGGCAACTCTGAATGATGGTTCCCGCGACGGCCAATTGGTGGTGGTGTCGCGTGATCTGGTCACGGCGCATTATGCAACCGGCATCGCCAGCCACCTGCAACAGGTGCTGCAAGACTGGAATTTCCTGGCCCCGCAGCTGCAAGACCTGTATGACACCCTGAACCACGGCAAGGCCCGTCACGCTTTCCCGCTGGATCTGCACCAATGTATGGCCCCGCTGCCACGGGCTTACCTGCTGGCGGTGGGTGATGCGTTTGCCAGACCGGCTGGTCATGAGGTGCTGCCGTTGCGGCTGGCCTTTGCCGACCAACTTCAGGGCGCTTGTGCCCCCTTGAGTTATGCCCATGCGGCACAACAACCCGACTTTGAAGCCAGCGTGGCCGTCATCACCGGTGATGTGCCACAGGGGGCCAACCCGGCCCAGGCGCTTGACGGTGTGCGGCTGCTGGCGCTGGTCAATCAGGGTGTTGACCGCGCCTGGCAAGCGCAACCGGCATGGGCGCTGATGGCCCAGCCCACCACGGCATTCAGCCCGGTGGCGGTGACCCCCGATGAACTGGTCTGGGGAGGTGAAAGCGCCTGGAGCCAGGGCCGCGTGAACCTGACGCTGCAATGCCATGTGAATGGCCGCAAGCTTGGCCTGTGTGAGGCGGGCAGTGACATGACCGCGCACTTTGGCGAACTGATGGCGCAGCTGTGTCTGGTGCGCCGCTTGCGTGCGGGCAGCATCGTCAGTGCGGGTGAGGTGCGCAACCTGGAGGCCAGCCATGGCGGTTGCAGTGTGGCAACCCGGCGCACCCAGGAGCTGGCGCAAAACGGCCAAGGTAAAACGTCATGGTTGGCTCAGGGCGACACGGTGCGAATCGACATGCTGGGCCGCGACGGCCAGAGCGTGTTTGGGGCGATTGACCAGGACGTGCAGATCGGCCCGCAGGCGCTTTGATTACGCCCCGGCCACTTGCTTGATGAAGATTTTGATGCCGCGCAGCATCATCTCGATCGACACCGCCACCAGCACCAAACCCATCAGCCGCTCCAGTGCCACCACAAAGCGGTCACCGGCCACGCGCTGAATTCGCTCGGCCAGCACCAGCACCACGGCGCTCAGCGTCATGGTGACGCACAGCGCGGCAATCCACTCCAGCCGTTTTTCGGGTTGTTGTGACACCAGCAGCAAGACGGTGGCCAGGGCGGACGGCCCGGCGATGGCGGGAATCGCCAGTGGCACGATCAGCGGTTCACCCACCGGCTCGGTGGTTTCCACTTTGGCCGGTGGAAAAATCATGCGCAGGGCGATCAGAAACAGAATCACGCCGCCGCCAATTTGCAGAGAAAGCTCGCTCAGGTTCATTACCCGCAGAAAGCCGTCGCCGACAAACATGAAGGTCAGCAGCAGCAAAAAGGCAATCATCACCTCGCGCAGGATGACGCGGGAGCGCCGCTCGGGGGCGACGTGCTGGAGCGCGTTGGCAAAGATCGGGATGTTGCCAATCGGGTCAGTGATCAAAATCAGCAGAATGGTGGCGGAGAGAAAGGTGTATTGCATGGTGTGCCCGTTCAAGGTCTGTTCAGAACCGGATGGCCAGCCTGCGCTCGACCAGCCGCACCCAGTAGGTGGCTCCCAGGGGCAATAGCGCGTCATTGAAGTCGTAACTCGGGTTGTGCAACATGCAGGGGCCGCCGCCGTGGCCGATGCTGCGGTGGTCGCCGTCGCCATTGGCAATGAAGGCGTAGCAGCCGGGTTTTTCCAGCAGCATGTAAGAGAAGTCTTCCGCTCCCATGGTCGGTTCTTGTGCCACAACATGGTCTTTGCCCACGATGCCGGCCATCACCTGGCGGCAGAACTCGGCTTCCGCTGCGCTGTTGATGGTGGGCGGGTAATTGCGGCTGAACTCAAAGTCGGCGTGCAGGCCAGAGGCGGCGCAGATGTGTTCGGTCATCAGCCGCATGCGGGCTTCAATCATGTCCAGCACCTCCACCGAGAAGGTGCGCACCGTGCCCTGCAACTCGCAGTGGTTGGGGATCACGTTGGTGGCCTCGCCGGTGTGGATCATGGTGACCGAGATCACCGCTGCATCAATTGGTTTGACATTGCGGCTGACGATGGTTTGAAAGCTTTGCACCAGTTGGCAGGCCACCGGCACCGGGTCCAGCGCGTTGTGTGGCATGGCGGCATGGCCACCTTTGCCGTGCAGGGTGATTTTGAATTCGTTGGTGGAGGCCATCACCGGGCCGGGGCTGGCGGCAAATTCGCCCAACTTCATGCCGGGCCAGTTGTGCAGGCCAAACACGGCTTCCATCGGAAAGCGCTCAAACAAGCCGTCTTTGATCATCTCGCGGGCCCCACCGCCGCCTTCTTCGGCGGGCTGGAAGATCAGGTAAACCGTGCCATCAAAGTCACGGTGTTGCGCCAGGTGCTGGGCCGCCGCCAGCAGCATGGTGGTGTGACCGTCGTGGCCGCAGGCGTGCATCTTGCCGGGCTCGGTGCTGGCGTGGGCGAAGCTGTTGGCTTCCTGCATCGGCAGGGCATCCATATCGGCGCGCAGGCCAATCGCCCGGCTTGAGCTGCCCGCCTGGATGATGCCCACCACACCCGTGCCACCCAGCCCCCGATGGATCGGGATGCCCCATTCGCTCAGTTTGGCTGCCACCAGGTCAGAGGTGCGCTGCTCCTGAAAACACAGCTCGGGATGGGCATGGATGTCGCGTCGCAAGGCGGTGAGTGCGTCGAGATGCTGGCTGAAGTTTGGTATTAAATTCATAGCTGTTTGCGCTTGTTGTAAAAGGGCTAGAGGCTTAAAACACATGTAAAAATGCAGATGGGGGTGCTGCGGCGGGTCGATGTCCTTCCGAGCGCTTCATTCACAATGATGCCTCAACTTGCCATCACACCATGAACGCTACCCCTTTGTCGATAAATTCCCCAGCCATTCAAGTGCGCGGCGCTTGCCCACACGACTGCCCCGATACCTGTGCTTTGCTGACTACCGTGCAAGACGGTGTGGCGATCAAAGTACATGGAAATCCTGAGCATGCGCACACCAACGGCGTGTTGTGTACCAAGGTGTCGCGCTACACCGAGCGCAGCTACCACCCTGAGCGCCTTTTGCAGCCGTTGAAACGAGTCGGCCCCAAGGGCGCAGGTCAATTTGAGCCGGTGAGCTGGGACTCGGCTTTGATCGACATTGCGGCCCGCTTGCAAGCCATTGCCGCACGTGACCCGCAAGCCATCCTGCCCTACAGCTACGCCGGCACCATGGGTTTGGTGCAGGGCGAAAGCATGGCGGCACGGTTTTTCAACAAGCTGGGTGCGTCGCTGCTGGAGCGCACCATTTGCGCTGCGGCTGGTGGCGAGGGCTTGGTGCATACCCTGGGCGGCAAGTTGGGGATGCGGGTGGAGTTTTTTGCGCAGGCCAAGCTGATCTTGATCTGGGGCAGCAATTCAATTGCCAGCAACCTGCATTTCTGGCGTTATGCCAATGAGGCCAAGCGCCTGGGGGCCAAGCTGATTTGTATTGACCCGCGCAAGACCGAGACGGCCGACAAGTGCCACGAACACATCGCCCTGCTGCCCGGCACCGACGGTGCGCTGGCGCTGGGCATCATGCATGAATTGATTCAACACGACTGGCTCGACCATGACTACCTTGAGCGCTACACCCTGGGCTGGGACAAGCTGCGTGAGCGGGCCTTGCAATGGCCGCCACAGCGTGTGGCGGCGGTGTGCGGCATCACGGCTGAGCAAGTTCAGAACCTGGCGCGTGACTATGCGGCCACGCCTTCTGGTGCAGCGATCCGCATGAATTACGGCTTGCAGCGTGTGCATGGCGGGGGCAACGCGGTGCGCTTGATTGCCAGCTTGCCAGCGCTGATCGGGGCCTGGCGGCAGCGCTCGGGTGGTGTGCTGCTGTCAAGCTCCGACACGTTCCCGGTTCAAAAATCGGCCTTGCAGCGCCCGGATCTGCTGGCCGGGCGCACCCCGAGAATGCTCAACATGGCCACCATCGGCGACGATTTGCTGCGTTCAGCCAGCCCCGAATTCGGCCCGGCAGTGGAAGCGCTGCTGGTTTACAACAGCAACCCGGTGGCCATTGCGCCCGAATCGGCCAAGGTGGTGCAGGGCTTTGCCCGGGAGGATTTGTTCACCGTGGTGCTGGAGCATTTTCAGACCGACACGGCGGACTATGCGGATTACCTCTTGCCGGCCACCACCCAGCTGGAGCACTGGGATGTGCACCGCAGCTACGGGCACACCGATGTGGTGCTGAATCGCCCGGCCATTGCTCCGCTGGGGCAAGCCAAGCCGAACACGCAGATTTTTCGGGAATTGGCGCAGCGCATGGGGTTTGAGGAGGCGTGTTTCCAGGACGACGACGAGACCTTGTGCCGCCAGGCGTTTGGCGACAAGGTGGATTTTGTGGCGCTGCTGGACCAGGGTTTTGTCACCCTGTCCACGCCTGAGGCCCCGTTTGCCCAAGGCAACTTTCCCACGCCTTCGGGCAAATGTGAGTTTTTCAGCGAACGGCTGGCCCACCAGGGGCAAGATGGTTTGCCGGATCATGTGCCGAATCACGAGGCGGCGAACACCTCAGCCGCCTACCCGCTGGCCATGATCTCGCCACCGGCGCGCAATTTTTTGAACTCCAGCTTTGTCAATGTCAAAAGCCTGCGCGATATTGAGGGCGAGCCTTTGCTTGAAATGCATCCGCAAGACGCTGCGCTGCGCGGCATCACCAGTGGCGACACGGTGCGGGTGTTCAATGACCGGGGGGCACACTGCTGCCATGCCCGCGTGACAGAGCGTGCCCGTGCCGGAGTGGTGAATGGCTTGGGCATTTGGTGGCGCAAACTGGGGCTCGATGGCACCAACGTCAACCAGCTGACCAGTCAGAAGCTGACCGACATGGGGCACGGCCCGACCTTTTACGACTGCCTGGTCGAGGTGCAACTCAAAGCAACCAAGGAATAAAACGTTGGGTGTGCTGGCAATACGTGGCGTACCCGGCATGGTGTTCGCGCAGCCAGCGCTCTTCCAGATGGGCCTTGACCCACAGCACCAGTGCCAGGGCACACCAGCTCAGCCAACCTGACCCAGGCTCAAGCATTGCGGCCAGGGCCCCTGCGCCCAGCAGCACCGCGCTGTACATCGGGTGGCGAATCAGCCGGTAGGGGCCGTCGGTGATCAGGATACCTTGCGCCTTGGGGGCTGGGTGAATATTGAAGTTGCCCAAGCGGTTGTAGGCTAAGGTCCACAAGCCCAGAAGCAGCGCCAAGACAGCCAGTAGCATGCTTGTCGCTTTCCATTGGGCCAGCCAAATCGAAGGGGCGGCCGCCCAACCCAGCCACGCCAACAAGCCAAATTGAAGGACGACCAGCAGTTGGCCGATGCGTTGGCGGTGGGCGTAGAAGTTGGGGTTCATGGCGCTGGCTTGGTTAAAGTTTGAGGTCGCCTTGCTTTGTGTCAAGTTGGCGCAATCTGGAAGGACTACCATTTTGATGGTTTTAAACTCTTACCACTCTCGGGAATCATCATGACAGCTCGTTTAGCCCACAAAGTATCCATCATTACCGGCGCAGCCCAAGGCATCGGTCTGGCCACGGCCCTTAAATTTGCCCAAGAAGGGGCCATTGTGATCGTTTGTGATGTCAAGCAGGCCGGTGTGGACGAGGCCGTAGCCCAGTGCCAAGCGCTGGGGGCCACCGCACTCGGGTTTGTGATGGATGTGACCCAGCGCCCCATGGTGGATGCGGTGGTTGCTCAGGTGAAGGAAAAGTTTGGCCGGATTGATGTGCTGGTGAACAACGCGGGCATCACACAAGACGCACGCTTGCAAAAAATGACGATTGAGCAGTTTGACAAGGTGATTGATGTCAACCTGCGCGGGGTCTTTCACTGCACCCAGGCCGTGGCCGACGGCATGGTGGCCCAGGGCAGTGGCGTGATTTTGAGTGCCAGTTCGGTGGTGGGTTTGTATGGCAATTTTGGTCAGACCAACTATGCCGCCACCAAATTCGGCATCATCGGGTTCACCAAAACCTGGAGCCGTGAGTTGGGGCCCAAGGGTGTACGCGTGAATGCCGTGGCCCCCGGTTTCATCAGCACGCCGATGGTAGCGGCCATGCCCGAGAAAGTGTTGCAAGACCTGAGTGGCAAAGTGCATTTGCGCCGTGTCGGCAAGCCGGAAGAAATTGCCAATGTGTATGCCTTTTTGGCCAGCGATGAGGCCAGTTACATCAATGGCGAGGTGATTGAGGTTTCGGGCGGTATCTCGCTCTGAGCTTCACCGGCTTTATTCCATTCGGGCGGTGGTGTTCTCTGCCGCCCGCTCGGCATATTTGTTGAAGCGCCAGGCTGTACCGTCCTGGGTGATGCGTCGCCAGCTGGCGCGTTTTTGTACCGGGGTCATTTCTGTCCAGAGCTGCACCTCGGCAAAGCTGCGACCGCAGCCTTTGCAGACTTCGTCGCCCTGACTGGTGGAGCAAATGGCGATGCAAGGGGTGTCGGGCGTGCTGTCAAACCAGGTCAGCCAGGCTTGGAGCGCGGCGGCTGGCAAGGCGGTTTCCTCAATGTCATGCTGGTGCTGCAGTGCCATGACCGCATACACCTCGGCCAGCGCACGGGTTTCTGGCGGTAACGCACCGCCCTCCAGACTGGGCGTTTTGCTGCGCCAGAAGTTGATGGCGGATTCGATGTCGGTGATGTGGATGGTGGGCATGGGGTGCGCATGATAGCCCTCCTGAGGATTGTCCCCAGTTCGAATCAGGCCAAGGCACTATTGGTGATAATACGCCCCTGAAGGGGAGTAGCTCCCTCGTGGGTGAGTCGTCAATACGGAGGCTGTCGCAATGGCAGTCGCCCGGTTCACCCGATGTGTCAACCTGTGTCCAGGTTGGGCATCGAGCAAGACCTTCGCCGTACACCGCTGTGTGTGTAGTGCGCGAAGTCGAGCTCAAAAACTCACTTGCGTTTTCTGCAGCGGTGCAAATCAATTGTTCTTTCTGAAGGTTTGACATGGAATTTCTTTCTGCTCCCTGGTGGTCTGCGCTGTTGGCCATTGTGTTGATTGACTTGGTGCTGGCGGGTGACAACGCCATTGTGATTGCCCTGGCCGCACGTAATTTACCCGCCCATCTGAAAACCAAGGCCATCGTGTGGGGCACGGTGGGTGCCATCATCGTGCGGTCTTTCATGACGATTGGCGTGGTCTGGTTGTTGAAAATACCCGGTTTGATGTTGGTCGGGGGGCTTGGTCTGGTGTGGATCGCCTACCAATTGCTGGCCGATGACGACGGTGATGAGCACAGTGACCCGATGGCCAATACCTTTTGGGGAGCGATGAAAACCATCGTGATTGCTGATGCCCTGATGGGCGTGGATAACGTTCTGGGTGTGGCGGGTGCCGCCCATGGTGCGTTTGACCTGGTGATCATTGGTTTGCTCATCAGCGTGCCAATTGTGGTGTTTGGCAGCTCGGTGGTGCTGAAGCTGGTGGATCGGTTTCCCATCATCATTCAAGCGGGTGCGGCTGTACTGGCCTACACGGCCGCCAAGATGGTGGTGGGTGAGCCACTGCTGAGTGGCGTTTTTGGCGATGCCAAAGTGGGTTTGACCGATGTTCAGCAAGCTGCGCGTTGGGGTGTCGAAGTGGTGGCTGTTGTTGGGGTATTGGCTGCTGGGTTGTGGCGTAAGCGCCGCGCCCAAATCAGCGCCTGAGTCAGCCTTCTTTGGCCTGTTCTTTCAGCAAGGCTTCAATCTGGCGGCGGCGGGTATCGATGATGGAAGCATCAATGTGGTCGGCGCTTGCTTCTTGGGCGCTTGTATCGCGCAACCTTTCTTGAGCGGCCTTGAGTCGATCCAGCGCACCGGCATAGTCCAGCTGTGCGATGCGTGCTTCAGCCTCGGCACGCAGTGCCCGAAGTGGGTGGTTTTGGGCTGCGTAAAGGCTGCCTAGCCATTGCCAGGCCAGGGCATCGTGCGGGGTGACTGCGACCCAGGTTTGCAGGCGCTGCACCACGGTGTCCAGCGCCTCGGTTTGCCCGGCTTGCATGGCAATTTGGGCTTGCAGCAAAAGCTCGGGCCGTCGTTGAGGCATGGGGTCGGCTGGGGCTAAGCCCACGGTTTGGCCAAGTGCCAGGACTTGAGGGCGGGATAAATCGCGTGCCAGCAAGCCAATTTCGACACCGAGCCAGCGAGTTTGCAAGGCGGCTTCATGGTCAGCAGCCACGATGCGTTGGAGTTGTTCAAAATGCTTGCGCGCTTTGGCCGCTTCGCGAAGGCGGCTGGCGGCCATGGCTGCGCCGTAGTGAACGCCGGCTTGTATGGCGGGTGATTGCCGTGTTAAGGCCACATCATCCGCCTGAGCCTGCCAATTGCGCATGGCCTCAGCCCCAGGGTTGGACAGTACCCGTGCTCGCGCGGTCAGGATCGCGTGAGTCATGGTGGGCGTGTTGTTGACTTGTGGAGCCCCCAAGGGCAGGCGCGACTGCATGTCGGCAATGCGTTCGGTGGTTAACGGGTGGCTGCGCAGATAGGGGTAAGCGCCGCTGTCGTTGAGGCGGGAGGCTTGTTGCAGCTTGTCAAACATGCTGACAAAGCCCTGTGCCTCAAAGCCCGCTTGGGTCATGACACCAAAGCCAACGCGGTCGGCTTCACGCTCCATGTCGCGGGAGAAATTCAGTTGGGTCTGCGTTGCGATGGCTTGTCCGCCCACAATGAGTGCATTGCCGGTATCGGCGTTTTTGCTGGCGGCCAAGGCCCCCAAAATCATGGCCCCAATCATCCAGGGCGTTTGTTGGCTGTTTTTGGCCATCAGTCGGGCAATATGGCGCTGGGTGACGTGGCTGAGTTCGTGGCCAAGGACAGATGCAAGTTCATCGCGGCTGTTGACCACGGCCATCAAGCCCAGGTGGACACCCAGGTAGCCGCCAGGCAGGGCAAAGGCGTTCACACTGCGGTCGCGCCCAAGGACAATGCGCCAGGCAAACCGCTCATCCAGCTCCGGCGTGAGATCACCGCGCAGTCGCGCTGCGGCCAGCAAAGGCTGCCAGATGCTTTGCACATAGTCACCCAGTACCGGGTCGTCTACAAAATCCGGGTCACGGTAAAGTTCGCGTGCGATGCGGTCACCCAGTCGGCGCTCCGCGCTGCTGGTCATTTCGCTGCCATCACCCAGTTGGGGGAGTGTTGAGGCGACGTTGGCTTGGTTTACTTGCGCAGCGACCTGATGGGGCAGTAGACAACAAAATGCTACTAAAAACATAGCTGTTTGCGCTTTATTGATAAGCGATAGAGGCTTTTTTTTCTTTGAAAAACGCATGCGTCAAATTCCTTTTGGCGTTGAAACTGGCTTGCTGCAGCCAGAATGAGCCTGGGTGCTGCATCTTATGATGCCACCTTCACGTAAAGGTTCTGCAAAGCTTTTGCTCTTTATCGACTTACTCCAGAGAGACAACATGAGCCAACTCACCCATTTTGATGCACAAGGCCAAGCCCATATGGTTGATGTCGCCGCCAAAGCAGCGACTCATCGGGTTGGCATTGCCGGTGGCCGCATCGAGATGCAGCCCGCAACATTGGCATTGATTGAATCCGGTTCTGCTAAAAAAGGTGATGTGCTCGGCATTGCTCGTGTGGCAGGCATCATGGCTGCCAAAAAAACCAGCGACTTGATTCCTTTGTGTCATCCGCTGGCGCTCACTCGTGTTGCTATTGAATTTGAAGTGTTTCATGCAGATGAAAAAAGAGCTTGCGGTGTTTTTTGTACTGCAACTGTGGAAACCGTCGGGCCAACTGGTGTGGAGATGGAGGCACTGATGGCGGTACAAGTGGCTTTGCTGACAATTTACGATATGTGCAAGGCAGTTGACCGGGGTATGACCATGACAGACTGCAAGTTATTGGAGAAACACGGGGGTAAATCGGGAAGTTTCGTTGCTGACGGGGCTTGATGCGGCTGTCATGTTATTTTTTGGATTGTGAGGCGAGCCAGTTGGCATAAGCGTCGGGAAATGCTGCCTGGTATCGTTGGGAAAAGAAGTTGATCTCATTGGTTTGCCCAAGGAGTCTGCTGCTTTCCAAAATCAATTCAACGACACGTGCTTCTGGTGAAAAATGCAGCATGTCGAGCGCCAGATCGTGAATTTCTTGGGCATTGCTGGCATCCAGCTCAGTTGTTGTAAGTCGGGCAAATTTAACTTGATCCTGAAACAAGATGACTTTGTTGATTTTTTCAAGCGTGTCTTCACGGTACATGGCCATACGACTTGCAGGGGCCATGTATATTTGACTGGCCAATTGATAGTTCCAGGCAGCAAAAACGCAAGAAGCTATCACTAAAGTGGCTATGAAGGCAGACGTGTAAATGATTGGCTGGGTAACGTTCGTCGGTTTATGTGCTGCGGTTGGCTCTTTGGGGCTTCGCCACACTATCCAAATGCTGAGAATCGACGCGATCTGAAACGGCCCATACCACAGTGGATATTCCAGCAAACTGTGTAACCCAATGACCGCCAACACAGACCATGCCAGTTGACGTGTTGGATTGGATTCATGCCATGGCCGGGCGCACCACACCAGCCAAATCGTGATCCCGCAGGCCAATACTGCAACTGGAATACCTAATTCCACAGCCAAGTGCAGTGGTAGGTTGTGTGCGTTGTCCAAAATATCGCAAAAGCGTGCTCCTGGGTACAACGTGATGAAGTGCGCGTAATCGAGCTCCCCCCAGCCCCAGCCTGTCCAGGGTTTGTGAGAAATCAGGTACAACACGTTGTTCCACAGAGTGAGGCGACTGCTGCACAGCGCATCACCGGCACGCAATCGCGCCAACGCACCACTAGAAGATGGATCCAAACCTGCCAGCCATGGCAAAGCGAATGCGGCCACTGCATAAGCTGATAACGCAGCCAATAAAACCATGAAAATTTTGTGCTGAGGCGTGTGTGCATTCGTGGGCGTGCTTTTGTGAGTCCATATCCAAGTAACGATTACCAGCAAGATCATTTGAATCAGACCTGTCCGTGAAGACGAGGCCATGTTTGCGATGCCGAGCAATATGGCAACAGGGAGAAGCACAGACATTGAGGTGCGGACTTGTGATGTAGGGTAAATATCCGTGTCCCGCTGCTGGCTGTGCGCAAAATACAGTGTGGCCGCCAAACCGATATTTAGTAGCGTGGCGAATTGGTTGCGTTGACGAAGATTGCCATAGGCTTCACCGAAGGAAGTGTGGTTTACCCAATGTCCCGCCCATGTGGTGATGCCAAAGTATTGAAGTAATCCGATGGCCGAACTGATGCTGGCGGCCACCAGCCAAGCCTGCGCAATAACCGATGTCAGTTGTTCGCGCGAGTTTGATTGAGAGGCGTGTATCAGTGCATAACCGCAAACTGCTGCGCATAGCCACGAAAACAAAAAAGGTATGACTGCGGCAGTTGGTCCCGGACTAAAGGGATTTAGCCAAGGTAAGAGCAAGGCGGAAAAGGCGAGAAAATTGCGCATTTAAGAAGGTCGGCAAAGCTTTGATGTGGGCCTGGATGAAAGTAATTCTTTTTGCAGGTGAAAAAGCCAAAAATTTCTGCCATAATACATGGCTCTGCAGCGCTAAGCGCCATGTTAGCCAGATGAAGATCAGGTTGTTGGTTAAGTCGCTGTAGAAAAAGAAATATAGAAATATATTTAAAAACGCAAAAAGGCGTGCTAGAATACAAGGCTTCGCTGATCACGGTGAAGCAAATAAAGAAACGAAAGCTAGGTAATTCTGGTGATTGTTTGAAGGTTCATTAAAAACATACAGCCGATAAGCGTGGGCGTTTGAAGCGAAAAGCTTAAGTTCTTAGGAACAAGTCTTAATTGACTAACAAACGCTCATGAAGTAAAAAAAGATGTGAAATTCAGAAATGAAGTTCACGTTGATTCCAATTTATGAGTTGCATAGAGATATGCAAAAAATCAAGATCGAACTATAGAGTTTGATCCTGGCTCAGATTGAACGCTGGCGGCAT
>VIKI01000274.1:4194-7310 GCA_008080595.1 Comamonadaceae bacterium | reverse complement strand
AAACGCATTTTTGACATTCTGGACCACGTCTCCAGCGTGCCCGAGCCGACGCAACCGGTCAAGCTTGACCACGTCAAAGGCCGCATCGAGTTGAATGATGTGAGCTTTCGTTATGGCAACCGCGAGGTCAACAAAGGCATCAGCCTGAGCATTGAACCCGGTGAAATGATTGGTCTGGTGGGTCACAGCGGCTCGGGCAAGAGCACGCTGGTGAACCTGATTTGCCGGTTTTACGACGTGTCTGAGGGTTCCATCAAGGTCGATGGCATCGATGTGCGCTCGTTCCCGGTGGCCGATTACCGCCGCCACATTGGCTTGGTGCTGCAAGAGCCCTTTCTGTTCTTTGGCACGATTGCCGAAAACATTGCCTATGGCAAACCCCATGCCACCCGCGCCGAGATCATTGCGGCCGCCCGCGCCGCCCATGCCCATGAGTTCATCTTGCGCCTGCCGCAGGGTTATGACTCGATGGTGGGTGAGCGGGGTCAGGGCTTGTCGGGCGGGGAGCGCCAGCGTATCTCGATTGCCCGCGCCCTGCTGATCGACCCCCGCATTCTGATTCTGGACGAAGCCACCTCATCGGTCGATTCAGAGACCGAGAAAGAAATCCAGAACGCCCTGGAAAACCTGGTGCAAGGCCGCACCACCATCGCCATTGCGCACCGCCTCTCGACCCTGCACCGGGCCAACCGGCTGGTGGTGATGGATCGTGGCCAGATTGTGGAAGTGGGCACCCATGACGACCTGATGGCCGCCCAAGGTGCGTACTACAACCTCTATCAGGCCCAGGCCAGAAACATGGATACCGACATGGATGATGAAAAAGGTGAGCAATAAACGCCATGAATAAAACTGTTTCCACCGCTTTTCAACTCACCCGCAACCCGTTTGGCAAACTGGTGCTGACCACCCCCGAGGGCCTGATGATTGAAGGTGTGCTGCCAATCCGCGCCTTTCCGATCCAATCCCCCGAAGTGGGCATCTCGCTGGTGCACACCGATGGCCATGAAGTGGCCTGGGTCGAGCAACTGGCCGAATTGCCCGAGCCCACCCAAACCCTGATCCGTGAAGAATTGCAGGGGCGCGAATTCATGCCCCAGATTGCAAGCATCGACAGCGTCACCAGTTTCTCTACCCCTTGCACCTGGCAGGTTCAAACCGACCGTGGCCACACCAGTTTTGTGCTGCGTGGTGACGAAGACATCCGCCGCGTGGGCCCGACCATTTTGCTGGTGACTGACTCGCACGGCATTCAATTTCTGATCCGCGACCCGGCCAAACTCAGCAAGGAAAGCCGCAAGATTCTGGACCGGTTTCTTTGATTGACCTACTGGCCTATGCCAGCAGCATAGGCTAAACTCCTGACATCTTGTTCGCCAGGAGAATGATCATGCCTATCGTCTCTGAAAAAGCAGCTGACTATTTGCTGCCCGCCCCCACCCCAGAAGCCCCAGCCCGCCACGTGCGGCTGTTTCGCAACGGAGCCAACCAGGCGCTGCGCATTCCCAAAGAGTTTGAGCTGCCAGGCAAAGAAGCTGAGATTCGCCAGATTGGAAAAACCCTGGTGATCACCCCCATTGACTCACCGCCGGCAACGCTACGTGATTTGCTCGACTCCTGGGAACCCATGGACGAGGATTTTCCAGACGTGGACGAAGGCTTATTGCCGCTGGACGACATTGTTTTATGAGCATCAAGCCACCCACAAGCCTATGGATGCTTGACACCAATATCTTGTCCAAAGTGATCAAACAGCCCGATGGTGCGCTGGGGCAACGACTGCGTGAAATATCTGATGTACATCCCGGTGCTCTGGTCACCAGCATCATCAATGAATGTGAACTGCGTTTTGGTGCTGCACGTGTCAACTCATTGACCTTGCATACCAAGATTTCCAACCTGTTGCTTCTCATACCCGCCTTGGCTTTAACCGCCAATGTGGTTGAGCACTACGCCACCATTCGCACCGAGTTGGAGCGCCAGGGCACACCGATCGGCCCCAATGACACCTTGATTGCGGCACACGCGCTGGCACTGGGGGCCACATTGGTGTCTGGCGACGCAGAGTTTGCCCGCGTGCCGGGGCTGCGTTTTGAAAACTGGCTCAGCGAATGCTCCCCAACCTGACCCTCGTCGCGTTGGCACTGGTCACCGCCCTGCTGTTTCGCCCATGGCAACTGCTGGCAGGCGGCACACGGCTGACACCACTGCTGGCCACCCTCACCCTCATCCCCTGGCTCTGGGCCATGCCCAGTTTGCACAAAATGCCGCTGCAATTGCAGGGCTCCGGGGCTTGCCTGGTGGTGCTGATGCTCGGCTGGCCGCTGGCCGTACCGGTGTTGTGTGCGGTGGGCGTGATTGCTGCGCTGATCTCCCCCATGTCGTGGGACACCGCGCTGGACTTGACCGTCTGGCTGGGTCTGATACCCGCCACGTTGGCCTTGCTCATGGGGGGCGCCGTGCGCCGCTGGATTGGCTTGCACCTGTTTGTGTATGTGCTGGGGCGGGCCTTTCTGGGCACGGCCGTCTGCGTGTTTGTGGCCGGTGCACTGTCCCAGTGGATCGGGCACACCCTGCCCGGTATTGACGACAACCTGAGCCTGGTGGCGCATTGGCTGATCGCCTGGGGTGATGCCTTCATGACCGGCATGCTCACGGTGCTGATGGTGGCTTTCAAGCCCGACTGGCTGGCCACCTGGTCGGACAAGCTCTACCTGAAAAGCTGAGAGAATGACCCGCCTTTTGGGCCTGTGCCACATCAACTGCCCGGCCTAAAACGCCAAATATTTAAGCCATATCAGCCTCAAGCGCTTATCTATAAAGCGCAAGCAGCTATCAAATTTATTGCAATTTATGTCCTTCACCGAACTCACCCCAGGCCTGCAAATTGCCGGCATTTCACTCCCACTGCGCCTGAGTGACTTCAAACTCATCGCCTTCGACATGGACTCCACCCTGATCAACATCGAATGTGTGGACGAAATTGCCGATGCCGTGGGCCGCAAGGCTGAGGTGGCCGCCATCACCGAAGCCGCCATGCAAGGTGAAATCACCGACTACAAAGACAGCTTGCGCCAGCGCGTAGCGCTGCTCAAAGGGGTCACTTTGGCACAAAT
>VIKI01000274.1:0-4186 GCA_008080595.1 Comamonadaceae bacterium | reverse complement strand
AACAGGCTGGTCTCAAGGTGCTGCTGGTTTCCGGCGGTTTTACCCACTTTACCGACCGCATTCGTGACCGCCTGGGCATTGACTACACCCGGGCCAACCAGTTGGAGTTTGTCAACGGTGTTCTGACCGGGCGCATGGTGGATCAGCCCTGGGGCGACATTTGTGATGGGGCCGAGAAACGCACCATGCTGCTTGAAACCTGCGCCAAGCTGGGCATTGCGCCTGAGCAGGCCATTGCCATGGGTGACGGTGCCAATGACTTGCCCATGATGGGCGTGGCAGGTTTGTCCGTGGCCTACCACGCCAAGCCCGCCGTGCGCGAGCAGGCCAAGGTGCGCATCAATGCCGGGGGGCTGAACCGCTTGCTGGAAGTGTTTGGCGGCTGAAAAAGTCCCACATCACGTCATTGGCAGAAATCGCCTGCGACGGGGCCTCGTCGCCGCGTGACTTCTGTCCACCAGGCCAGGAATGCCCACCCGATTGCGTGACACACAGCTCAAGCTGCGTGCCACCCAAGCATGGCGCAACCACATCACAAGTTGCACCGGGTTTGTTCAAGGTGCGCTGCGCTGATGCGTTGCAGCCGTTGAGTTTGCCCCATTTGGACACCGTGTCCGCCACCGACACGTAATCTGTCACGGCCGATTTGTTCACCGAATCAGGACCGGCCCCGCCCTCAAACAGCACATGCGTGTCATTCTTGGCATGAATATGCAACACCGACACCGGGCGCGATGGCTGGCATTGACGTGTGTTGTCCGTGCCCGCCACGGCCGCAATGGCAGTGAAAACGTCCGCCATTTCACAGGCCAGGCGGTAAGACATCATGGCGCCGTTGGACATGCCGGTGGCAAAAATGCGCTTGCGGTCAATGTTCATCCGGGTCGTGACCTGGGCCACCACCGCACGAATAAAGCCAGTGTCATCCACCTGGGCATCACGCGCAGCCCCACAGCAATTCCCTGCATTCCAGGTGGCCAACTTTCCGTTTTCAAACCGGCTGTAGCCATTGGGAAACACCACCACAAAGCCGGCCTGCTCTGACTTGGTTATCAACCCGTACTTGCTGTCATCGGCCTGGTAATCCATGTTGCCGCCACCCCCATGCAGGGCCACCAGCAGCGGCGCGGGGGTCTGCGGGGTGTAGCTGGCAGGCACGTGAATGCGGTACAGGCGCATCAAACCGTCATGTGCCAGTGTGAACCGATGGTCACCCGCCTGGTTGATGGAAACGTTTGCAGCGTCAGCCTTGGCCTGTTGACGCTGTGCCAGGCGATTTTTCAGCCGTTGACGCAAGGAGTCGTCTTGCGCCATTGCCATGTTTGAGGTGAAGACCATGGCACAAGCCAGGAAAGCAGCCATGCTTGGATGGAAAGACATAGAAACTCCTTGCTTAAAGGCGGGGCAAACCCAACCAGGACAAACCCATCAACACCCCCATCAGTACCGGCTGGTGCAGCATGTAGTAGCTCAAACTCCAGCGCCCCAGTGCCGCCAATGCCAGGCCGACACGGGGCAGCGGCTGCTGCAACACGCCATGGGCTCGCGGCATGGCCCAAGCACCTGCGGCTGCACCCCACCACATCACTCCCAGCCAGGGGAACAGCGGGGCGTAGTCCTCGGTGATGGGTTTTTGCGTGATCCAGCCCAGCCAATTCATCCCAGGTGCATTCATAAATGCAATAAATTGGCCGCTAGCGCTTGTAGACATTGCGTAAGCAGCTATAAATTTAGAAGCAATCGCCAACACCCCCAACCACCACAGCCAACGCCCCCAGTGGGCCGTGAGCCGCACCACCAGCAGCATCAGCGCCATGCCGTGCAAGATGCCAAAGTAAATGAAGGTTTGCGGGTACATCAGCCATGATCCGGCGCTGACCAACACCGCGCAAATCGCCACCTGCGCCCAACGCTTCCAGAACCGCCCCCAGCTTTGCCCCTGGGCACTGGCCACCGCCTGCCCAAACCCGGCACAAAACAAAAACAGGCTGACGATCATCACCCGCTGCCAAGTCCAAAATGGGTCGCCGTGGAAGTTTTGTTGTATCCAGCCAAAATGGTTCAGGTCAAAGCTGAAGTGAAATGCGGTCATCCACAGCATGGCCACGCCACGCAAGGCATCCAGGGCATCAAAGCGTTGGGTTTTCATGAGGAAAGTGTACTGAAGCCATCACGCTGCGTGGCCTGCATCTGCCAGGCTTTGCAAAGATTGCGCCAACTCTTCACGCAGCCAGGCGCGAAAAGCCAGCAAAGGCGGCCAGTTCTCCAGCTCGGGCGGAAACACACACCAGTAGAGCGCGTAGGCCGAATCACCGGGCAGCGCCGTGGGAGACAAGCGCACCAAGCGCCCGTCTCGCAAGGCATCGGCAGCCAGCACCTCACGCGCCAACCCGATGCCAATGTCTTGCTCCACCGCCTGCAGCAGCAAGCCCGCGTCGTTGAAGGTGGCCACCGGGCTGACAGCGCCGCGCCAGCCCCCCAGGGCAAACCAGCGCTCCCACAGCTCGGGCCGACCCAGCAAAGGCTCTTCGGCCAGTTCCTCCACACAGCACCCTTTCAAACGGCGTGCCGCAGCGGGTGAACCCAGCACCACCAGCGGCGAGTCCACCAACTGCTCAGCTTGCAGGCCACGCCACGGCCCCTGACCCTGGCGAAGCCCGACGTGAAAGCCCTCACGCACCAGATCCACCACCTGCTGTGAGGTGTGCAACTCCAGGTGGATGTCAGGATAACGCTCACGCCAGCGCGGCATACGTGGCAGCAGCCAACGCTGGGCAAATGATGGCAACAGCGTCAACCGAATGCGCTGGGCTTCGCCCTTGGCGGCAGCGGTCGCACTGCGCAAACCTTCGTCCAACCGATCCAGCGCCGGCTCCACCGTGCGCCTGCCCCGACGCTCAAACAGCTCAAACCCCACCTGCTCTTCCAGCAACTTGATCTGCTGGCTGACCGCGCTGTGGGTCAGATGAAGCTCTTGCGCAGCCGCACGCAAATTGCCCAAGCGGGCCACCACACGAAAGGTGGGCAAGGTGTTCAAAGGAAGTCGCGACATAGATTGGCAAGCCTAGATTGGTAAGTATTAGTGAACGATCAATGCAGAAATAACCGATATTCAAGCGCACAAACAAAGGATAAGCTTACCAGCATCCTCAATCACACACAGGAGTCCACCATGAACACCGCTTGCCATCCATGCACCTCCCTCCCCTTGACACCACTGCATTCGTGCGGCGTTGTCCGCAACTGGGTTTCCAATGCACGCGCCTGGTGGACACGCTGGACAGCTCCACGCCAGCCCCAATCGACAGACAGCGAAATGAAGGCGCTGGACGGCTTGACGGCCGAAACCCTGAAAGACATCGGTGCGCCAGAATGGATGCACGAACGTGCATTGCGCGCCCAAAACCGTGCCCGGCAAGGGGGCTTGTTTGAACGGGACTCTTTGCACTGGTGCTGAAATCCAGCCTCGTCATGCCACAACCAGAAAGGCCTGCATATGCCAACCCATCCTGTCACGATCCGATCCGCCACCCCCTCAGACTGGCCACACATCGCGGCGCTGCTGCAAGGTCATGCACTGCCGCTGGAAGGCGCTCAGGAACATCTGGAAAATTTTTTCCTCGCCGTCTGCGGCGACAGCATTGTTGGCAGCGCGGGCATGGAGGTCTACGGAGGTGACGCGCTGCTGCGCTCGGTTGCCGTGATGCCAGACCAGCAGGGCCACGGTGTTGGCCGGATGCTGGTGTCGCACCTTGTTGACGAGGCGAAACGCCGACATGTGGCAGCGCTGTACCTTCTGACGACCACCGCAGCTGACTACTTTGCGCGGCTTGGTTTTCAGCGCCTGAGCGCCCAAACGGCACCACCAGCGCTGAAACAGTCGGTTGAATTCCAGGGGGTTTGCCCGTCCAGCGCCGCGCTGATGCGATTGCCGCTGTCGTCTTGACCTGCCCCGTGCACAGCGTCGGGCTGCTGCACTGCACCCCTGCTGGTCCACTTCTTCAAACTGCCCGAACGCAGCAGCGCCATGGCACAGGCATATGCCATCGGCCACTACAGCCCCAAAGAAATTGGACAAGCCTTCGGTTTGCACTATGCAACTTCCAGCCTGAGGGGAATGATGGGAGTGTTGCAATGCAAGACCTGACCCAATACTGTTCGGTTAGACACGTTTTCGACGATCCCG
>VIKI01000029.1 GCA_008080595.1 Comamonadaceae bacterium | reverse complement strand
CACACGGCCATGGTTTCGCTGACGATGATGTCAGGCATCTGCTCAGCCGGTATCTGGTAGCGGGTGGCATCCGCGCACACCTGTGCGTCCACATGACCGGCCAGGCCGAAGGAGTCGATCAGCGCCTGGGCACTGTCAAGACAATCCTGGTGGATGTCCATCAGCGTGAAGCGCACTTGCCCGGCGGGAAACACCGTCATGAGGGGCACGGCCAGCACGGCATAGGGCCCGCACCCTGCATACAGGACGCGAACCGGACGAGCCAGTTGCGCGGCATCGCGAATCGCCTCAGCCAGCCCCCGAATAAAAGCCAGCGTTCGGTACAGTTCGCGCACACACATGGCGGCAAGCGTTGGAGAAATGGCCAGCCCGCTGTCCAGCCGAGTCTGCCCGGTGCCGATGTCGCGGCTGTGGTCAATGCAAAAATGCGCCTGCCGCTCAAACCAATCACGCAGTGCCTGCGCTTGCGGGATCAGGTCTGCCAGGTCTTTTTCAGGGCTGATGATGTCACGGGTGAGCGCACGAAGCGCCTCCAGATCCGGGTCGGTCATGTCGTTTTTTCTCCTCTGCAAGGGGTTGTTGAGAATGCAGGCAATGCGCTACGCCACCCCACATCATGCCCGACCCCTAAGCTTTATCACGGCTGAATTTTTCGGCCAGTTGTCGGCCGGGTTACTGCGCCAACCCGACCGACGCGACTGATGTCATGAAACCGTCGCAGTGATCCGTCAACATAGGGTTTTCCCTTTGCGTCACCACAGCCCACCCAGCGTGGACTGGATCACCCCGAAAGCGACATCCATCATGCCCGACAAACCCTACGCAGACTCAGTCGACCTGTCAGCCACATCAGGCTCTTTTTCGCGCCGTATCACGGGCGTGCTGTTGTTGGTGCTGGCGGTGGCCTTGTTGGGCTCCAGCATCGGTTATTGGTCATTGCTCAAGGTTTCCAACGAGACGGAAAACATGGTGGCACAAGTGATGTCCACCGAGCGTCTGGCGGACGGGTTGCAGCGGCATATTCTGGTCAATGTGGCGCGATCCAAAGCGTTGGCACTGAGCTCCGAACCCCAGGTGGGTGAGGCCCTGCAGCCAGAGATTGACCAAACCTCGGCGCAGATTGACCGGCTGTTGCAGCAATTGGACGGCATGCTCAGTGCCCCGGATGACCGCATGACACTGGGGCAGGTGATGCAGGCCAACATCGGCTTTGTCAAAGCCCGCCAGGAGCTGACTGCCGCCCGTGACGGCGGTGTCACAGCCCAGATCGAGAAGGTCTATGCCAGCCGCTTCACCCCGGCCACCCAGGCCTTGCAGGACGCGGTGAGCCGGCTGGGTGATGCCCAGCGCACCAAGATCGAAGCTTCGGTGCGCCACATCGGGCACTTGGGACTGACGGCGCGCGGGGGCTTGATTCTGTTCAGCGCCTGTGCCCTGCTGCTGGGCTGGGTGTTGTCCGCCTGGTTGGCACGCAGCATCACGCGCCCGATTGAACAGGCCGTGGCCACGGCCAATCAGGTGGCATCACTGGACTTGAGTACACCGATCAACGGGCATGACCGCGATGAAGCTGGCCGGCTGCTGGTGGCCTTGGGTCGCATGCAGACTTCATTACACACCCTGGTGCAGCAGGTGCAAGGGGCCAGCCACAACGTGGCCGAAGGGGCGACACAAATCGCCGTGGGCAACCTTGACTTCTCCGAGCGCACAGAAATGGCCTCCTCTTTCCTGCAACAAACGGCGGCCTCCATTGAAGAGATTGCAGCCTCCACCCAGGCCTCCTTACAGGCCACCAGCCGGGGCGCAGCCTTGGCCCAGTCTGCAACACAGGAGGCTGCCAGTGGCAGTGCCGTGATGTCCGAGGTGATGCAGACCATGAACGACATCAGCGCCGCATCGCGTCAGATTGTGGAGATCACTGCGGTGATTGACAGCATTGCCTTTCAGACCAACATCCTGGCACTGAATGCCGCCGTTGAAGCCGCACGCGCCGGTGAACAGGGTCGCGGTTTTGCGGTGGTTGCCAACGAGGTGCGCACCCTGGCCAACCGCTCGGCCGTTGCCGCGCAAGAGATCAAGGCGCTGATTGATGCCTCCGCAAGCAAAGTCGATCTGGGCACCCGGAAAGTCAGCCTGGCACTGACCACCATGCACAGCATCGTCCACTCGGTGGACCAGGTCAGCGCGGCCATCCATGAGATTCATGCCGGTAGCAACGCACAAAGCCACAGCATGTCACGCATCAACGCCTCGGTGAACCAGCTCGACCAGATGACCCAGCAAAACGCTGCAGTGGTAGAAGAATCTGCCGCTGCCGCACAAAACCTGCAAGATCAGGCCGGTGATTTAAGGGACGTGGCGCGCCGCTTCAAGTTGCCAGCCCTGCTGCTGGCGGGATAAGGGGCTGGGCATCTGTCACAAAAATGCAAAGCCCGCATGGCCAAACCATAAACCCGGCTGTTTTTTGCCCCGGGCTTGACTGTCATTCGGGTGTCATTCACACGTCACTGGCATGTCATGTGGGCGGTGAATACTTCTGATTGATCCCTATTTTTCATCGAGCCACATGCACCCACTCACCATGAACCCAAGCACCGTCATATCCCGCTCTTCACTTCATTGGCTCAGCGCCATTTCCCTGGCCATCAGCACCTTGGCCTTGGCCGCCTGCGGTGGGGCCGACAGCGCGGCCTACAAGCCGATCGAACTCAACATTGCCCACATCAACGACCACCATTCGCAGCTGGATGCGTCACCAATGTCTACACGCTGGACGGTGTGGCAACCCAAGTTGAACTGGGTGGTTTTGCCCGGCAGACCGCCATGTTCAAGTCGATTGCCAGCACACCGAATTTGCTCAAATTACACGCCGGTGATGCCATCACCGGCTCGCTCTATTACACCTTCTTCAAGGGGGCCGCAGATGCCCAGCTGATGAACAGCATCTGCTTTGATGCCTTCATTCCCGGCAACCATGAGTTTGACGACGGTGACAGCACCCTCAAAGGCTTTCTGGATGAGCTGGGCAAAGGCAGCTGCCAGACCCCGACCCTGTCGGCCAACATCGTCCCGCAAGCAGGCACGGCACTGGCCCCCAGCGCCAGCGGCTCCTACTTCAAGCCCTACGTCATCAAAACCATTGATGGCGTGAAGGTCGGCATTGTGGGTGTCACCGCAGCCGTCAAAACCATGAACTCGTCGCGCCCGCTGGCCAGCACACAGTTTCTGGACGAAGTGAGTTCGGTGCAAAAAGTCATTGACAGCCTGAAAGCCCAGGACATCCGCCACATTGTGCTGATGACGCACCAGGGTTATGACGCTGACAAAGCCATGGCCCCCAAGCTGACCGACGTGGACGTGATCATTGGTGGCGACTCCCACACCCAGTTGGGCGACTTCAGCGCCCTGGGTGTCACCAGCTCCGGCCCCTACCCCACCGTGGTGACCAACAAGGACGGGGCCTCAGTGTGTATCGGCCAGGCCTGGGAATACGCCAAGGCCTTTGGCCTGATGATGTCTGGCAAGCCATGGCCGCCGCAGACAGCACCGCATTGGTCAGCAAACTGGCCAGCCAACCCGCCGTCAAGGTAGTGACACCGGATGCCACTGCGGCACAACTCTTGTCCACCTACAGCACCCAGGTCACCGCCGCCAAGGCCACCACCATTGGCACGGCCACAGAAGACCTGTGCCTGGTGCGGATGCCCGGTGAAACCACCAACCGCAGCACCGGCATTGCCTCATGTGCCACCGCCAACACCCTGGCGCGTGGCAGTGATGCGGCGCAGGTGGTGGGCGAGGCTTTCTTGCGGGCCTCCAAGCGGGCCGACTTTGCCCTGCAAAACGCCGGTGGTGTGCGTGTGCCGGTGACCGCCGGTACGCTGAGCATGAACACCGCTTTCACGTTGCTGCCCTTCACCAACGTGCTGGTGGAACTGAACCTGACCGGCGCTGAAATGCTGGCCGCGCTTGAAGATGGCGTAGCCAACCATCTGGACAACTTGCAATCGAGCGGCTCACACCCTTACGCCGCTGGCCTGCGCTGGGATCTGGACATGAGCAAAGCCAAAGGCCAGCGCTTCAGCAACGTGCAGGTGCGCAACAAGACCACCGGGGCCTGGAGTGCGATTGACCCGGCCAAGACCTACGTGCTGGTGACCAATGACTTTGTGGCGGCAGGCCAGGACGGCTATGCCACGCTGGGCACGATCTACAAGGCGGGCCGTTATGTCAACACCTACCTGCTCTACACCCAGAGTTTTGTCGACTACGTGCAGGCCCAGAAGACGATTGCCCGCCCCGCTGCCGCTGACTATTCGCACCAGAAGGTGATCAGCAAAGCCGGTGTCGCCCTGCCCTGATTCAGTTGCTTGAGTTTGACCTGTGTCTGCAAGGGCACAGGTTTTTTTTGCCCCATTTTTCCCCAGGAGTTCCCTCTCATGAACAAGCCCTACAACAGTCGGCGCGACTTTCTCGTCAAATCCGCTTCCACCGCCATGGCCGTCACCGTTGGCGGCTCATTGGCCGCTTGCGGCGGCACAGAGGCCCGCCCAGCCACTTTCAGCTATGGTGTCGCCAGCGGCGACCCGTTGACCGACCGGGTGATTTTGTGGACACACGCCAAGATTGCCGGCAGCACCGAACCGGTGGCACTGACCTGGCAGGTGGCCAGTGACAGCAGCTTCACCAAGGTCGTCAGTTCGGGCCGCGTCACCGCCACCGAAGCCACCTCGTTCACCGCCAAGGTGGATGCCACCGGTTTGACCGCAGGCTCCAGCTATTTTTACCGCTTTATGGACGATGCCGGTGCGACCTCCACCGTGGGCAGCACCCGCACCCTGCCCGCCAGCAATGTGGCCAGCGTGAAACTGGCAGTGTTCTCCTGCGCCCTGTATTCAGCGGGCTATTTCAATGCCTATGACGCAGCTGCCAAGTCAGATGCGCAATACGCCATTCACCTCGGTGACTACCTGTACGAATACGGCTCCGACCCGGCCAAGTTTGGCAACACCGATGCCTTGACCGGCACCAGCGCCGTGTCATTAAACCGGGTCATCAGCCCGGCCAACGACATGGTCAGCCTGAGCGACCACCGCACCCGCTACGCCCTGTACAAATCAGACCCGAGCTTGCAGGCGCTACACGCCAAAATGCCCTGGATCACGGTCTGGGACGACCATGAATTCGCCAACAATGCCTATGTGACTGGTGCAGACAACCACAATGCGGCCACCCAGGGCGACTGGATCACGCGCAAAAACATCGCCGCCCGGGTCTACCACGAGTGGATGCCGATCCGCACCCATGCCAGCGGTGATGTGCTGAAGATTTACCGCAGCTTTGATTTCGGCAACCTGTTCACCCTGCACATGCTCGATACCCGCATTGAAGGCCGTGACCAGCAGTACGACAGCTTTGGTGATGCCGATGGCGGCCTGACACGCTACGCCACCGCTTTGACCACAGGCACTGATGCCGCCCGCAAGATGATCAGCAGCACCCAACAAAGCTGGTTGACCAACGGCATGGCCGCCTCCAAGGCCACCTGGCAGTTGCTGGGCAACCAGGACATCATGGCACGTATGTGGTTCCCCGCATCGGTCTTGCAAGCCCAGGCCGTGGCCACCGCCAACCCGACCGCTGCCAATGTGACCGCAGTGCAAACCGCCATCACCGCCTACCTGGGGGCCAAAGGGGCACGTGCCGGAGCGGCTTTGGGTGGCCCGGCGCTGACCGCCACACAAAGCGCCTTACTCAACCCCAGCAGCAACCCGCTGCTGCCCTACAACCTGGATGCCTGGGACGGCTACCCCAGCAACCGCGAAGCCATTTTGCAAACCGTCAAGTCCCAGGGCAAAAAACTGGTGGCACTCTCGGGTGACTCACACAACGCCTGGTTTGCCAACCTGACCACGCTGGCCGGTGAAAAAGTGGGGGTTGAGTTTGCGGCATCTTCGGTGACCTCCCCCGGGTTTGAAAGTGTGGGCCTGGGTAGCCTGGCCAGTGCGCTGGATGGCACGGCCCTGGTGCCGCAACTGGGCGCAGCTGCCGTGGGTGCAGGCCTGGGTTTGGTCAATGACCTGAACTACACCAACAGCAGCCAGCGCGGCTATCTGGCCCTGACCGTCACCCCGGATGCCGTCAAAGGCGACTATGTGTTCATGAGCACCGTCAAGTCCACCAGCTACAGCGCCACCGTGGGCAAAACCATCACCGTGGCGGCCAGCACCGGGGCGGTCACTTACGCCTGATGATGCTCTGAGCAGACGGTGCCATGTCAGCCATTGAACTGGTGGGGGTTTCCAAATCGTGGGGCGGCAGCACCGCGCTGGAAGCCATCAACCTGCGGATTGAGCAAGGCAGGTTTTGTGTGTTGCTTGGCCCCTCGGGGTGTGGCAAGTCCACCACCTTGCGCATCATGGCCGGGCTGGAGTCGGCCAGCACCGGCCAGGTGCTGATGGATGGGCGTGACATCACCCAGGTGTCACCGGCCCAGCGCGGCATGGCCATGGTGTTTCAGAACTATGCGCTGTTTCCGCACCTCTCGGTGGCCGACAACATCAGCTTTGGCCTGTCGGTGCGCAAAACACCGGCTGCCGAGTCCGCCAAGCGCTTGAAAGAAACCGCAGCACTGCTGGGCCTGAGCGGCTTGCTGGAGCGCCGCCCCAGTCAGCTCTCGGGCGGCCAGCAACAGCGGGTGGCACTGGGCCGGGCGCTGGTGGCGCAAGCCAAAGTCTGCCTGATGGACGAGCCCCTGTCCAACCTGGATGCGCAACTGCGCCAGGAGATGCGCCGGGAGCTGCGTGACATCCAGCGCCAGCTCGGGCTGACCGTGGTCTATGTGACCCACGACCAATCCGAGGCCATGAGCATGGCCGACCAGGTGGTGTTGCTCAACCGCGGGCAGATCGAGCAAGTGGGCACACCACGTGACTTGTATACGCAACCGGCCAGCACCTTTGTGGCGCGTTTTGTCGGCACACCGCCAATGAACCTGCTGGCTCTTGAACACGGCTGCATTGCCGGAAGTGCCGCCGCCATTGCCCTGAATGCCGCCACGCTGGGGGTTCGCCCGGAGTCGATCCACCTGCACCCCGGTGGCTTCCCGGCTGTGGTGCAAGGCGTGGAATACCTCGGGGCCGACGTGCTGCTGCACTGCCACATCGGCAGCCAAAGTTTGCGGGTGCGACTGGCCGGGCAGTACAGCGCCGCCGCAGGTGACCAGCTGCGCCTGCACTGGGCTGCCACAGAGGCCCACGGCTTTGATGCCGCAGGCCATCGCATTCAACCATCACACGCCTTATCAACCCCAGCCTGAACCAGGAAAATCAGCATGAAACGCAAAACCTTTCTCCAGCTCACCACTTCACATTTAATAGCTGCTTGCGCATTATTGACGGGCGCTACAGGCCAATTACATGCACAAAATCCGGTGGAAGTGCAGTTTTTTTACCCGGTCGCCGTGGGTGGACCGATCACCAAGACGATTGACGACTTTGCTGCCGCTTTCATGAAGGAACACCCGGCCATCAAGGTCACACCAATCTACGCTGGCAGCTACCAGGAAAGCATCGTCAAGGCGCTGACGGCGCACAAATCCGGCACACCACCGGTCACCTCGGTGCTGCTGTCCACCGACATGTTCACCCTGATCGACGAAGATGCCGTGGTGCCGTTTGACCACTTTGTCAAAACACCGCAAGACAAAGCCTGGCTGGGCAGCTTCTACCCGGCCTTCATGCAAAACAGCCAGACCGGCGGCAAGACCTGGGGTATTCCGTTCCAGCGCTCCACCGTGGTGCTGTACTGGAACAAGGACTTGTTCAAACAAGCTGGTCTGGACCCCCACAAAGCCCCGGCCAACTGGGCCGAGTTAAAAGCTGCCGCCACCAAACTGACACAAAAAGATGCCAGCGGCAAGGTCAGCACCTGGGGCTTGCAGATTCCGTCCAGCGGCTTTCCGTACTGGCTGTTTCAGACACTTTCCACCACCAACGGGGCGATTCTGGCCAACGAGGCGGGCACGGCTGTCAAGTTTGATGACCCCAAGGTGATCGAGGCGCTGCAATACTGGGTTGATCTGGGCAAGGCCGGCATTCACCCACCGGGCGTGGTCGAGTGGGGT
Organism: Comamonadaceae bacterium; assembly: GCA_008080595.1. GTDB lineage: Bacteria > Pseudomonadota > Gammaproteobacteria > Burkholderiales > Burkholderiaceae_C > Rhodoferax. Next base: position 12,622 of record VIKI01000029.1, on the reverse strand, counting down.
ACCACCCCGAAAGACTTCTTCGAGAAAAAAGCCGCGATGATCGTCACCACCACCGGCAACCTGACCAACATCAAGAAAAACGCCAAGTTTGACTTTGGTGTCGGCATGATTCCGGGCAATGTGCGCAAGGGCTCCCCCACCGGTGGCGGCAACTTCTACATCTTCAAGAAATCCAGCCCGGCACAGCAACAAGCGGCGTTTGAGTTCATTCAATGGATCACCCAGCCCGAGCGGGCCGCGCAGTGGAGCATGGACACCGGCTACGTGGCGGTGTCGCAGGCCGCCTACGACACTCCGATCCTGAAGGCCTACGGTAAGGACTTCTCCGCCGCGCTGGTGGCGCGTGACCAACTGCCGGTGTCGGTGGCTGAGCTGTCCACCCACGACAACCAGCGCGTGACCAAAGCGCTGAATGACGGCTTGCAGGCCGCCCTGACCGGCAGCAAGAGCCCGGCACAAGCCATGAAAGAAGCCCAGCTTGAGGCTGACCGCATCTTGCGGGCCTACAAATAAGCGGAGCCTGCCTTGAAACCTGCAGCATCTTCCAATGACCTGAACACGGTGTCGATCTGGTTGATGCTGCTGCCGGCCTTGGTCTTGCTGCTGGCGTTTACCCATTGGCCCATTGCCACGACGCTGATGGACAGCTTCTTTTCCAGCCCCAAAGGCGCACGAGCCAGCGTCTGGGTCGGACTGGACAACTATGCGGTGATGGTGTCCGACCCGGTGTTCTGGCAGGCTTTGCGCAACAACCTGTGGTTTGCCGGGGTCACCATTGCGCTGTCGATCGGCTTGGCTCTGGTGATGGCGCTGTGGGTTAACGAGCGTATGGCGGGGCGGGCCTTGTTGCGTATGGCCTATTTCACCCCAACCGTGCTGCCGATGATTGCGGTGGCCAACATCTGGCTGTTTTTCTACACCCCGCAATATGGCCTGCTGGAGCAACTCACCGGGGCACTTGGCCTGCCTTCGCACAACTGGCTGGGCAGCCCGTCCACCGCGCTGGCCGCAGTGACTTTGGTGGCGGTGTGGAAGGAAGCCGGTTTTTTCATGATCTTCTACCTGGCCGCGCTGCAAAGCCAGAACCCGAGCCTGCGCGAAGCGGCAGCCATTGAGGGAGCCTCGCGCTGGACATTTTTCTGGCGCGTGCAGTGGCCGCTGCTGATGCCGACCACCGTGTTTGTGCTGGTGAATGCCTTTATCAACGGCTTTCGCATGGTGGACCATTTGTTTGTGCTGACCCGTGGTGGGCCGGACAACGCCTCCACCTTGCTGCTGTTTTATCTGTACGAGGTCGGTTTTGGCTTTTGGGACACGGCCTATGCCGCCGCCATCACCGTGGTGCTGGTGAGCCTGCTGGTGGGTATGGCGCTGTTGCAATTTTTTGTACTGGACCGCAAGGTGCATTACCAATGAGCTTACCGGTCAACACCCACAGCGCCCCGCAACGCCTGGCTTTTAACGAGCCCGGCTGGCTGGACACGCTGGCCGCCTGGCTGCTGGCCTTGCTGTGGATGTTGCCGCTGCTGTATGCGGTGTGGACGGCGTTTCACCCCGCCGAATTTGCCACCCGGCTGGAGCTTGCGGCCCCGCTGACGCTGGACAACTTCCGGCGGGCCTGGGCTGCTGCGCCCTTTGCCCGCTATTTTTTGAACACCAGCCTGCTGGTGGCCATGATTTTGGCTGCGCAACTGCTGCTGGCCACTCTGGCCGCCTATGCATTTGCCCGCTACCACTTCCGGGGCCGCAACCTGGCTTTTGCCCTGGTGCTGGTGCAGCTGATGGTGATGCCCGACATCTTGCTGGTGGAAAACTACAAAACCATGGCAACTTTGGGCCTGATCGATTCGCTGCCCGCCATTGGCCTGCCTTACTTTGCCTCGGCCTTCGCCATTTTTTTGCTGCGCCAGACCTTCATGAGTATCCCCAAAGAGCTGGATGACGCGGCGCGGGTTGAAGGTGCCAGTGCCTTGCAAACGCTGTGGCGGGTCTATGTGCCACTGGCCAAACCGGTGTACACCGCGTTTGCGCTGGTGTCGGTGAGCTTTCACTGGAATAATTTCCTCTGGCCCCTGATCGTGACCAACAGCGTCAATGCCCGCCCCCTGACCGTGGGTTTGCAGATTTTTTCGTCGGTGGATCAGGGTATTGACTGGTCGATCATCACGGCCGCCACACTGCTGAGTTCTGCACCACTGCTGATCGCCTTTTTGCTGTTTCAGCGCCAGTTTGTGCAAAGCTTCATGCGGGCGGGGATCAAATGAGACAGATCACATGAAACTCATCACCTGGAACACCCAATGGTGCTGCGGCCTGGATGGCCGCGTCAACCTCAAGCGCATCGTCAATGAGGCGCGATCCATGGGCGATTTTGACGTGTTGTGCCTGCAAGAAATCGCCTGCGGTTTTGTTGACCTGGCGGGCCACCCCGGTGATCAACCGGCACAACTCCAGGCCCTGCTGCCCGGTTATGCCGTGTTTTTTGGTGCAGCGGTGGACGAATGGAATGTCCTGGGCAAGCGCCAGCGCTTTGGCAATCTGATCGCCACACGGCTGCCGCTGGCCAGCGTGCAACACCACCCCTTGCCCTGGCCCGCCGATGCCGGTGTGCGCAGCATGCCACGCATGTGCACCGAGGTCACCGTGACCGACCCTGGGCTGGGCGCGGTACGCATCATGACGACGCACCTGGAGTTTTATTCCGCGCGCCAGCGTATGGCCCAAGCCCAGGCCTTGCGGGCGCTGCACATGCAGGCCTGCGAACAGGCGGCGGCGCAACCGCTGGCAGATGACAGTGACTCACCCTTTCAGAGCAAAACACACACCCGGCACGCCATTTTGTGTGGCGACTTCAATTTTGAACCCGGCGCACCGGAATACGCCGCAATTCAACAGCCTTTTAGGCCTCTAGAGCTTATGGATAATGCGCAAGAAGCTATCAATATTGAATCAGAGCATTTGCAGGATGCCTGGCCGCTGATGCTGGGGCAAACACCCCATGCGCCCACCTTCCGGCTGTTTGACCGCACTTACGGCCCCGAACCGATCACCTGCGACTATGTGTTCGTCAGCCAGTCCCTGGTGCCCCGGCTCAAGAGCTTGTCGGTCAACCTGAACAGCCGGGCCTCAGACCATCAACCGCTGTGGATGGAGCTGGCTTGAACAAAAATCCCCGAACAACAACCTGACTGGATGCCCACCGGCTCAAATGCAGGTTTGGCCTGAATGAGCATCCCTTGAGCCATGCGAGCGGTTTTTCAGAGGTGGGGAGTGGTAAACGGCCCCGGCAGGCCAACGATGGATGGTGCTTTCCTTGGCATTCGCAACTTCAATTTCGCGCTTGAGCTGGAGAACCAATTCATCATTGTCGCCAAAACAGTGGTGAAAGCGATTGAGGAGTCGTTCAAGATTGTTGATGTGTCTTGACATAAGGTCGGCCTCTCATGTTGATGGCTGGCCAGTATCGTAACCATTTGTGACATTCGAACGCCATCCATAATTGCTTAGCTTTTGATGGAAATCAAACTCAAAGTCAGGATTTCCAGCAACCCCGGCAACAAAGCTTGCGATAGTGGCGTGCTGGCATTCGGCACATAGGCAAAGCTGAGTCGCCCATCCCCTTGCGACAGGGTGCCCATGTGAGCCCCCAGTAACCAGACTTCGAAGTGCCGCGCCATTTCAACCCAAGCCTTCCACCGCCAGCTTGCCGCCCAGCGCGTGCAACACTTTCAGCAGGGTTTCCAGCCGCACGGTGGGCTTGCCTGCCTCAAGCTCCACAATGAAGCGCACACCGACACCCGCGGCCAATGCCAATTGGGATTGGGTCAAGCCAAGCTTGTTGCGGGCCGCCAAAACGGCTGCGCCAAGTGCCGCGGGTGAGTTGGTGGGGGTCAATGACATATCACTTTCCCGATAGGGAAATTAACTCAAGTTTTGCGGCCATTTGTATTCAAATATCCCGAACGGGAAATCAACTTAGGCGATGCCACCCGCGCCATTTGCCCGGAATTGCAAATCGAAAGTTGAAACTTCGATTTGCAAGAAATGGTTGCCCGCAGCGCTTTTGGCGCGACAGCGGGGCATGCAGTGATGGAGGTCAAACCTGGCCGCACCTTTGCCGCCCACTGGCCCGATACGATTCTCAAATGGCAGAAGCTTGCACCGGACGCGACGCTTGCGCCGGTGATTGTGTTTGATGGTGAAGGCGACTACGTGAGCCAGGCTTGCAGGGGTGGCAGGAGCTACAAGGGCTTGGTTTGCCGGTGATTACAAGCATCTTAGACCTGTAGCCCTTGTGGATGATGCGCAAGCAGCTATTGATTTAATAGTTAATTAAAAATCAATGTAGTGCCTGCAACGCCCCTTCAGAAGCCTTGTCCACAAGCGCAGTAGCGCCTTGGCCGCACCCGTGGCCGCAGAAACCCGCAGATCGATTTCATGGCCGACTTTGCTGACAAGACTGCCCACGGTTTGCAGCAAACTTTCACGCTCCAAGAGGCTTTAAGACTTCCCAATGACCCGCTTTAGTCGACCCAACGTGGTGTATCACGCCATTCAATTTCATTTTTTGCAAATGGTATTTGATGCCATCCGGGCTTAAACCTAACTTGACGGCAAGCTCTTGGCGCGTGATGGATGGGCAGTTTTTGAGCAACCCAAGAATTTTTTCTTGGGTGGTTTCTTGGGTGGTTTCTTGGGCAGTCTGTCCGGTGACTGCTCCTAACGCTCCTCCCAGCTTGGCATCCTTCGCCGCCAACGCCGCCGGGTGAATCGGTAGGCGCACCAGAAAATAGCTGTGGTCTTCGTCAAACTCAAATTCGGCCGGTGGTGAGTCGTTGCGCTGCATCGCCAGCATGATTTTGGGGATGCCGGTGGCGCGGCCTTCGGTGAACTTGAGTTCTTTCAAAAACTCGCCAATGCGCCGGTTGCGGTAGCGCCGTGGCCGTGCGTGACCATCGCACAGTTGCTGCAACCGCACAGATCGGTCAGGGCCGGGGTAGCTGATGACAAACAGGTCGGAGTGTTCGATGCGCACCTCAATCGGCTCGCGCGTGTCGTAGCCCCGGTGATAGATGGCATTGACCAGCGCTTCCTCAATGGCTGCCAGCGGGAAATTGACCACCCGTGTGGCCTCAGCCCGGTCCGGGTGCTTGATAACGGTGTCGAAAATCAGGTTGCGCTCAATGTAGTCCAGTGCATCACGGGTCATTTGTGGGACTGGGCCTCTGAAGATTTTTTCAGAGAACTTGTCACCGCCTGGCCCTTCTTTGGGAAACCAGACAATATCAATTTGCATGGCCGGGAAAAAGCGCCATGGCTCGGGGTTGAACATCATCAAGCCGACATTGAGCGGCATAGGAGCTTCTGCCGGGCCACCGATCACGCCCATCTGGCGACCCAAATCAGCCAACGACAAACTGGGGGCCGACACGGCCAACTCGCTACCCACTTGCTGCAAATAGGCCTGCATCAAGTCGCGTGACAGGTCGGCCACTTTGGCTTGCTGGTTGATGCGGTCGTCAAACGGCACGCTGGCGGCAAGCGACATCAGCTCGGCCTCATCTGCCCCTTTGGCGCGCAGGGTGCTGCTGCCTTTGCGGATGTAATAGTCGTAGTCTTTGCAGTCTTTGGCCAGCGAGCGTTTGGCCTTATAGGGCCGAGTCTGGCCGCCCTGAACCCAGAGCACCAATACCTGCGCACCGTCAATCATGACCGGCACGGCCAGCGGGTGATACCAGGGAGCAATGGCGTTAAAGCCCACGTGCAGAAGCTCTTTTTGAATGCCATCAAGCTGCGCCGGGTCAAGCCCAATGGGCGGTAAAACCGGGCGGCCATTTTTCTCGGCAATGCCAATCAGAATGTAGCCCCCGCCCAGGTTATGAAAGTCATTGGCAAAGGCGCAGATGGTGTGCAAAACGTCCTCGGGGTTCCAACCCGCCTTGAATTCCAGCCGCTCCCACTCGACCGGGCTGCCTTTGAGCAAGTCGTTGATGTTGATAGGCAGGGACATGGTGGGTGTTGATTAAGCGGTGCGAGCGAATCGTACACCGGCAATGATGCGGCAGAGAGCAGGGCGGCCTTCGCATGTGAGTTGGGTTTCTCCCCAGATCAGGCAAAAGTCATGCTGATGGATGCCGATGCCAACATTGCCAAATCTCAGAAACTCAAGCAAGAGGCCGCTACGGCGATTGCGCACTGAATGAAGTCTGAAAAACTCACACAGTTGGCTGCGTCTGAAATACTGGAAGTTTCACGCCCGCGCATTTCCGACTTGATAAATGCAAAGCTGGGCCGTTTTTCCCTCGACACCCTTGTCACCATGCTGTTGCGCACAGGGAAAAACGTTGAGTTTGTTGTTCACTGAGTTCTTTGCCAGTGGCCCTGTGTTGGAAACCCCGCAGGGCATGCAGGCAATGGAGGTCAAATCCGGCAGCACCTGTGCCTCCGACTGGCCCGATGCAATTCTCAAATGACTGAAGCTTGCACTGGACGCGATGCTTGCGCCGGTGATTGTGTTTGGTGGCGAAGGTGACTACGTGCGCCAGGGTTGCCGGGTGCTGGGGAGGCGGGAGCTGCAGGGGCTTGGTTTGTAGGTTTTGCAAGAATTTTAGGCCTGTAGCCCTTGTATATTATGCGCAAACAGCTACAAATTTAATAGCCAGTCACTGATCAATGCAGTGCCTGCAACACCACTTCAGTGGCCTTGTCCAACAAGCGCAGCAGCGGCTTGACTCAAGCCCAAGCGCTTGCGAACTTGCCGGGCGAATTGCCCCGCGTCCTGCATCGACTGCTGCACATCGGCGGCGGCGTGCCGCGCAATGTCGGCCTCGGTGGTGGCATCCACGCGGGCAGCGTCTATCCGACCGACTTTGGCAGGCGCAGTGGGATCAATCCTGATGTGCGTTGTTTCATAGTCCTGTACCTCACGTTGGTTGGCTTGCGTGCAGAGATGCAAGGGCTTATGTGGCAGTTACTTGCAAGCCTTTTATGCCTGTAGCCATTTTGGAGTTTGAACTAAATTCGCCTCTGAATGAGAGCACGACTGTATTCAAACGTCAGCCGCTACAACTATCATGTGGGATGGCAATCGATCTGCGATCTCTGGGCTCTAAGCTCTCAAAATACCGGGGACAACTCATGTCGTCCTTGGACGATGTGGCATCGGCGACTGGAATCGACGCATCTCGACTCGATTCCATCGAAAAAGGTCAGACAGAGCCGACCGGCGACGAGGTGCTCATCCTTGCTGACCATTACCGCTGCGACTTCAAGTTCTTCATCTCCAATGATCAGGTCGCTCCTTTTGAGCAAACTGAAACGCTTTACCGCGCCCATGGTGCCGATTTCACCAAGGAAGATCGCCGGGCTATCCAAGACTTTCTCTATTTGTGCGAGACCGAAGCATTTCTGATGCAGGAGCTCGGCCAGCGGAGCAAGCAATTTGACTTCACTCCAACGGGAACGTATTTCAAAGGTCATGGAGCCACCGCCGCTGAGCGATTTCGAATTGCTCTTGGGCACACTGAGAAGGAAGTGTCGCGCGACATTTACGCAGAATTTCGAAGCGCGGGCATCCATGTATTTCGACGTAAATTAGGCAATTCGAACATCTCCGGGCTTTTCATCATGCATCCAGTCGCTGGCAAATGCACTCTGGTGAACCTCAGCGAAGATGTTTACCGGCAACGATTTAGCGCAGCCCATGAGATGGCTCACGCGATTTTTGACTACGCCCAAGGTGCCAGCGTCTCATTTGACCGAACACAGGGTCTGGACATGCTCGAAATCCGAGCTAATCGGTTCGCCTCATGCTTCCTCATGCCGCCCGCATCCCTGGCCTTGTTGCCTGACCCATCCCGATGGAGCGAAGCCGATGCCATACGCTGGGCTAATGAACTCCGTGTGAGCTGTCATGCCCTGGCCATCGCGCTCAAAGAAGCCAGACTAATCGACGAACCGACGGCGAACCGAATCCAGCGGATGCGCGTGCCGCGCGAATCCAAAATTGAACCTGAGTTGCCAGACTCCCTCAATGCGTCACAACGAGAGCGCAAAGCGCGATTGCTCGAACTGGGTCTTTCCGATTTTTACGTTGGGCTTTGCTTTGACGCTTTCTGTAATGGAATCATCAGCGTGGGACGCTTGGCGGAAGCTCTGCTGTCGAGCCAGGCTGAATTGACGGAACTCGCCAGCATTTACGGCCGCTCGCTCCATGGCCATTGATCCTTCAAGGTTTCACCCCATCAATGTTGCCGACACCTGTTCAGTGTGGAATGTGCTGTCGTCGGTTCGGCTGTATGGCGCATCCAAGGAAGCTCGCTGCGATTTCTGCATCACCAGCTTCGTTCACTACGAGTGCTTGATCAAACCTCGCAAGACTTCGACCACTGCCGAAATTGAGCTCATGCGTCGGTTGCGTAAAGAGCAAGAACTTGGGGCATTCAAGTCACACTCCTGCGACATCGGTGACCTTCAAAATATCAAGATATTGCAAAGTCGCAAGAACCTTGGCAAGGGAGAACTCTCCTCGATCGCTTTTGCTATGAAAATCGGGCAAGCCGTAATCACCGATGACGTAAAAGCTCGCAAATTGGCAGAAGATTCTGGCCACACTCTTGCGCAAACGACACCCCATCTTTTTGCCTGGCTTATGTTCAAAGGCCATCTTGGTGATTCGGATCGCCAAACCGTTATCACGCAGCACCAAGCGATGGAACGCCCCCTTGAGCCGCACTTTAATAATGCATACAAGATGGCTTTACAGTGCAGGCTTAATGCGAGACCGCAGGTGTAGTGGACTGCATTTGAAAACCATCAGGACTGCAACCTGCCATTCGTGGCAATTGGCCCCCGCTGCTTATCTGACTTCATCTACCCCCTGAATTAGAGCTCCCAAGCTCGCATTCAAACAATGCTGGTCAGCAGGGGGTGGGTTGGGGTGGCGGCCGATTTCTGGGCCTTTGACAGTATGAGGCCGCCACCCCAACCCATCCCCTGCCATCCACAGACGCGGAATGACCGTCACTCACAAAGAGCAAATGAACCACCGCATCCGGCAGTCAACCAACAACATTGAAAACGCTGCCCCCCATTTGTCGCAATCCCTTCAAACCAGCCAAAACCCCACCCCAACCACGCCGTTTTTCTTCAAAAACCGCCAAGCCAAGCCCTTTTCCCCCTGGCACTCAAATTGCAATGACTCCAACATCCACCCCATCAGGAGTCTTTCATGTCAACTTCGCTCAAGGCTCGGATTGCCGATGTGTTTGATGAGCCTGGTTGCGAGATCAACCAGGGCAAAAGTGAGAAGGATCGCAAAAAAGGCTGTACCAAACAGCTCGCCCCCGGCGCGGCTGCCGGGGGCTGCGCCTTTGACGGGGCCAAGATTGCCCTGCAACCGGTGGCCGATGTGGCGCACCTGGTGCACGGTCCGATTGCCTGCGAGGGCAACTCGTGGGACAACCGGCACAGCGCATCGTCTGGCCCGCAGATTTACCGCACCGGCTTCACCACCGACATCAACGAGCTGGACGTGATCTATGGCGGCGAAAAACGCCTGTTCAAATCCATCCGCGAGATTCTTGACAAATACAACCCGCCCGCCGTTTTTGTTTACCAGACCTGCGTGACCGCGCTGGTGGGTGACGACATTGAGGCGGTGTGCCAACGCGCCACCGAAAAATTTGGCAAACCGATCATCCCGGTCAACGCCCCCGGCTTTGCCGGCCCGAAAAACCTGGGCAACAAGCTCGGGGCTGAGGCGCTGCTGGACTATGTGATTGGCACGGTCGAGCCCGAATTCACCACGCCGTATGACATCAACATCATTGGTGAATACAACCTGGTGGGTGAGCTGTGGCAAGTCAAGCCGCTGCTCGATGCCTTGGGCATTCGGATTCTGTCCTGCATCGCAGGTGATGGCCGCTACAACGAGATTGCCAGCGCCCACCGGGCCAAAGCCAACATGATGGTGTGCTCCAAGTCGATGATCAACATTGCCACCAAGATGGAGCAGCGCTGGGGCATTCCGTATTTTGAGGGTTCGTTCTACGGCATTGGCGACATGAGCGACACCTTGCGCCAGATTGCCAAACTGCTGGTCAAACAGGGTGCGCCGGATGATTTGCTGCTGCGTACCGAGCAGCTGATTGAGGTCGAAGAAGCCCGCGCCTGGCAGCGTATTGCGCACTACAAACAGCGGCTCACGGGCAAGCGGGTGCTGCTGATCACCGGCGGGGTCAAGTCGTGGTCGGTGGTGGCGGCGCTGCAAGAAGCGGGCATGGAGATTGTCGGCACCAGCATCAAGAAAAGCACCAAAGAAGACAAAGAGAAGATCAAGGAAATCATGGGCGACGATGCCCACATGATCGACAACATGACCCCGCGCGAGATGTACGCCATGCTGCGGGACGCACGGGCCGACATCATGCTCTCGGGCGGGCGCAGCCAGTTTGTGGCGCTGAAAGCGCGCATGCCCTGGCTCGACATCAACCAGGAGCGCTACCACCCCTATGGCGGCTACGAGGGCATGGTTGGCCTGGTGCGCGAGATTGACCGCGCCATTTACAACCCGGTTTGGCAACAGGTGCGAATTCCCGCCCCCTGGGGTGACGATGGCGAAACGCTGGGTGCGGTCAGCCCAACAGGGAGTGCCTGACCATGGCCAGCGTCATTGAATCCAAAAAAGCTTGTGCGGTGAACCCGCTCAAGATGAGTCAGCCGCTCGGGGCCACCCTGGCGTTTCTCGGGCTGGATGCCTGCATGCCGGTGATGCACGGCTCACAAGGCTGCACCTCGTTTGGCCTGGTGCTGCTGGTGCGCCACTTCAAAGAGGCGATTCCGCTGCAAACCACGGCCATGAACGAGGTCACCTCGATTCTGGGCGGCTACGACAACCTGGAGGCCGCGCTGATCAACATCCGCAGCCGCGCCGCGCCCAAGGTCATTGCCATTTGCTCCACCGGCCTGACCGAGACCAAGGGCGATGATGTGGAAGGCTACCTGGTGACCGCACGCAAGCGCAAACCCGAGCTGGCTGATACCGAGATCATTTACGTCTCCACCCCCGATTACGTGGGTGGTTTTGAAGACGGCTACCAACACGCCGTCACCGCGATTGTGCGCACCCTGGTCAAGCCGCTGCCGGTCAATACCAAGCAAATCACCCTGCTGCCGGGCAGCTATTTGTCGCCCGCAGACATTGACGAATTGCGCGAGATCATTGAGGCCTTTGGTCTGTCGGTGATTGTGCTGCCGGATATTTCAGGCTCGCTGGATGGGCATATTCCGCCCGACTGGCGTGGCACCACCTTGGGCGGTACCACGCTGGAGCAGATTCGTGCCGCCGGGGCTTCCGCCTACACCCTGGGCGTGGGTGAACAAACCCGCGAAGGTGCACAAGCCTTGCAAGACATTGCGGGCACACCGTTTGAAATTTTTGAGCGCTTGACCGGCCTGGAGGTGAATGACCGCCTGTTGCAAAGGCTGGCGCAAATCTCCGGTCAACCCGTCCCCGCCAAATACCGCCGCCACTGGCCGTGGGCAGCGTGTTGGTGGACATGGGGGCCGAGCTGCACTGCTGCGTCAGCACCACCAAGTCAGCCTCCCATGCGCTGCTACCCGCCCAGCAGGTGATTCTGGGCGATCTGGAAGACCTGGAGCGCGGCGCTGCGGACTGCGACCTGCTGATCACCCACTCGCATGGCCGCCAGGCGGCACAGCGCTTGGCCAAACCCTTGCTGCGCATCGGCTTTCCGGTGTTTGACCGCATTGGCAACGCCCACCGGCGCATGGTCGGCTACCGGGGCACCATGGACTTGGTGTTGGAGGTGGCCAATCTGATGCTGGACCACGTCGAACACCACCACGCCGGGGATTGGCCGCTCAGCCCTGAGGCGCTACAGGCTGCTTCCAGCGTGATGACGGCTGAGGCCGCGTGACCCGTTTTTGATTCAACCCAACCCAAGGAGTGCCTTTATGAAAGTCGCCTTCGCCACCCAGGACAAAGAAAGCGTGAATGCGCACTTTGGCTGGGCCAAAAGCATCGTCGTTTATGACGTATCTGCCACCGGGCATCAGTTTGTCGAGAGCTTTGAGTTTGGCGACAAGCTTGAAGAAGACGGTGACGAAGACAAACTCGCCCCCAAGCTGGAAGCCATCAAGGACTGCGCCATCGTCTATGTGGCCGCCATTGGTGGCTCGGGCGCGGCGCGGGTCGTGGCCATGAAGATTCACCCCATCAAGGTGCCGCAGCCCGAGTCGATTGCCGAGATTCTGGACAAGCTGCAAGCCGTACTGAATGGCACACCCCCACCCTGGCTGCGCAAAGCTTTGGCCAAAAGCGGCGAACGCAGCTTTGATTTTGAAGACGACGAGGTCACCCAATGACAGACTCCGCAACCCTTGAGGCGACCACCCCCGCCGACAACGACGAGGCTTATCTCGCCACCCCTTTTGTGCAGCAGCTCATCAAGCAGCTTCGCGCCCAGGACACCAATGGCACCTGGGACAACAAGAGCGATCTGCAATTGCTCAAGCCCTACATCCACACCGCTGAAGAGCGCCGCGCCTTACCGATTCTGGGTGACCCTGATCCAGAGACCTTGTGGCATCTGGAAATTTT